>QKDO01000030.1 GCA_003252075.1 Nitrospirota bacterium | reverse complement strand
TTTTTCCGTCGCTGCAACGGTGTCGATGATCGGGTCATCGGACAGGGCAGGAATGAGCAAACGACCTCTGTCATCATATGCAGAGAAGTCGGATTTCGTCATTCCTGCAACGCAATCCCTCAGCTCAATGAGAACGCCAAGGTCGACTAATTGAGACCACATACGTAATGCATGACCCCCGTCATTACCAAATTTGTATCATCAGAACACAATACCATAAAGCACACGAATCATTCGTCCCGCGTTTACGTCCGGGCCGCAGGTCACGGCTGGTGCACAGCAAGAAATCAGGCTTGCGCTGTGTCCATGCACGTTTTATAACTGAGACATCGAAGACGGGCAGATGAAACGATGAAGCATGTCCTTACCCCTTCGTTCAGTCATCCAGAGAAACCCCATCCAAACGTATTCCTTCGATTATCTTTACCTCATATGGCAGCACGTTTACTCAACAGTAACGCTCTTTGCAAGGTTTCTCGGCTGATCTACATCGCACCCTTTGAGAACCGCTGTATGGTAAGCAAGCAGCTGCAGTGGTATCACGGATACGAAAGGGGAGAGCAGATGGTGGACCGGAGGAATCGGTACAACATTATCCACGTTCTGTGAAAGAGACTCGGGTTCATCCGTTACGCAAATTGCTCGTCCACCTCTTGCTTTCACTTCTTCAATATTCGATGTCATCTTCTCAAAAAGATCATCTTTGGGAGCCAGCACGACAACGGGCAGGCCTTTATCGATTAGTGCGATGGGCCCGTGCTTCATCTCTCCCGCCGCATACCCTTCAGCATGGATATACGAGACCTCCTTCAGTTTCAGTGCTCCCTCAAGGGCGATGGGGTAGTTGATGCCCCTGCCTAAATACAGAAAGTCCTTCGTCTGCACAAGGGTTGCGGCGAGATCCCTGATCTCGTCATCCTTTTTTAGCGCTTCTCGGATCATGCCGGGTATTTCCATGAGATGCGACTTGAAGTTGTTGGCCTCCTTCAATGTCAATTTTCCTCTCCGTATTCCCAGTGCCAGCGCAAACAAGGTAAGGGCAGTGATCTGTGCTGTAAACGCCTTCGTTGATGCAACGCCGATTTCGGGGCCTGCCCTCGTGTAGAGAACCGAGTCAGCCTCCCGTGATGATGTGCTGCCGACGACATTGCAGATAGTCAGAGTTGCGGCTCCGCGCTGTTTTGCCTCTCGCTGAGCAGCAAGGGTATCAGCGGTTTCGCCGGATTGGGTTATCGAGATGAGCAAGGTGCCCTTTTCGATAATGGGCCTCCGGTACCGGTATTCCGATGCGATATCAACGTCTACGAAGACACGGGATAGGCGTTCTATCAGATATCTGCCGATGAGGGCGGCATGATACGAGGTGCCGCATGCCACAATCTGCAAACGCCTGAGCCCTACCGTGATGTCCATCGTAAGACCGGATTCATCGAGCAGGCGCTGCGGGTCTTTTATCCATTCCACAAACGTGTCGGTGACAGTCCGCGGCTGCTCATAGATCTCCTTCAGCATGAAATGGTCATAGCCCTCTTTTTCTGCCATGGCGGGAGTCCAATCTACCTTAACTATTCTCTCACGGAGTGACGAAGGTTCCTTTGTCTCGAGGCATTCAAGTTCTACCCCAGTCGGTGTAAGGGTGCACATCTGTCCATCCTCCAGGAAGACATACTCCTGTGAATAGGGAAGAAGCGCCGGGATGTCTGAGGCGAAGAAGAATTCCTCCTCGCCAACACCTATTACAAGAGGACTTCCTTTTCTTACGGCGAAAAGGGTGGAGGGATGGGTTTCGCTCATGATCCCCAAGGCGAAGGCACCCCGCAATTGTGAGAGCGTCTCAGCGATCGCGGCCTTGAGGGGGGTTCCCAGCTTCAGGTTTCTTGCGATCATGTGAGGAATCACTTCGGTATCTGTATCAGAGGAAAATTCACATCCCTCTGAGAGCAGTTGAGCCTTGAGAGTGCGGAAATTTTCAATGATCCCGTTGTGTACCACCGCTACCCCACCTGCACAGTGGGGGTGGGAATTCTCTGTCGAGGGTGCCCCATGCGTTGCCCAACGCGTATGGCCTATACCGATCCTGGTAGCGGGCAAGGGGTCTGGAAGGATCTGCTGGAGTTCCTCTATCTTCCCTTTGGTCTTGAAAATTTCAATCCCCTTACCGTTACGATAGGCGATTCCTGCAGAGTCATATCCCCGGTATTCCAGCCTCTTAAGGCTATCGAGAAGAATAGAAACAGCATCTTTCTTGCCGATATAGCCAACAATGCCGCACATACTACCTCCTCCGCGATATGGGTAGATCCAACCTAAACAAGAATATACTAGATATAACAGCAAGAAGCATTCCAAAATTGTTTTCTCAACATGTGAAGAGCTTTTACGTTGTTCTCGATACTATGGAAGATCGACTGGATACGCCGATCTGAAATACGGTATCGAGAGAAAATATGCCATTTTTTTGTTTAATAACAAAAGGATTAAGCACGAGAAAGACTCTGTCATACATATGAGGCACTGGTAACCCTTTATGTCGCAAGACAAGAAATCACGTTTCATGTGGCCTCTCCGATCGGACGTGAGGAAAAAAGATAGCCCTGTCACCTCTGTGTCCAAAGGATTCAGAATAGCTGCAATCCGTGAGCTGTCTGTTTCTTAGCGATACAAACGCAGGAAAAAGTTTCATAGTGCCCGCCTGGATGAGCGACACGACACTTTTTTTATTCTTTAAATTCAAGAGGTACAAAGCAGAGAAACATAGTTATGATCTTATTCTGCAAAATTTCAGGCATGGGCATTAAACTTGCTAATTAAAAGCTTATAGCTTTATGGAAACAAAAAGAATTCTTATCATTGACGAACAGGGATTTTCCCGCATCTGCTCGGCACTCCTGAGCAACGAGGGATATGAGGTTCAGAGTGCAACGGTATCCGAGGTAGAGGGGGCGTTGAACTCTCATGACGTTGGTTTAATAGTTGCCAGCTACCCCTATGGTGCTCCCGTATTCGATGAAATTCGCAAAAGCAACACGCCGGTCTTTATTCTCGCAGACAATTTTGACGAAAACCTGATCAGGATGCTGAATGATTTTGTGAGTTCATCGTGCATGGTAAAACCGCTTGATTATGCAAAATTTAAATTACTGGTGAAAGATCTGATGACCAGTGAACCTATGATGACGGAAGGATATACCATTGTATGAACACCTGAGAGCGGCCGCGGGTATTTCTCAGAACCGGTAACCGTGAGGACGCAGAAAGATCTTGTGGTGAAACATGTTACATATGAATACACAGGATAACACCGCATATCAATATAAGCTGCGTGCCATGAAACTTGCCGACCGCAGGGTCGTCGCCCTGGGAGGAGGATCAGGGCTGCCCGCGGTTTTACGGAGCCTTAAGGACCGGCTGTTCCCTTTCCCTTCTTGCTCCCTAGGTGATAAGAACCGTGAGAGACTGACGGCCATTGTCACGGTTACCGATGACGGAGGCAGTTCAGGACGGTTGAGAGGTGATTTCGATATGCTGCCGCCCGGCGACATCCGTAATTGTCTGTCGGCGATGGCAGACAACAGCGACATGATGAATGATCTCTTTCAGTACCGCTTTGATAAAGGAAACGGACTCAACGGTCATAGTCTGGGCAACCTGCTTCTCACTGCCATGACCCACATGAGAGGGGATTTCTTGGAAGCAGTTTCTTGCTGTGGAGACATCATGCGAGTGAAAGGCAGAGCGCTGCCATCCACCTCCGAGAATGTTGTTCTTGGAGCAAAATTCAGAGATGGATTGGCCATACGGGGAGAAACGTGCATCGCAGGGCACAGGGGGAGGATACAGCATGTTTACTTAATTCCTTCTCATCCTGCTCCGCTGCCCCAGACCATAGAGGCAATCGAAAAAGCAGATGCCATCATCATCGGTCCTGGAAGTCTCTATACCAGCATAATACCGAACCTCCTGGTGAAAGATATCGCTGCCGCGATTAGAAGATCTACCGCGAAAAAGATCTATGTCTGCAACCTTATGACAGAGCCGGGCGAGACCGATGGATATACTGCTACGGATCATGTAAGAGCCGTCTTCGACCATACAGAATACGGGTTCTTTCAGTACGTGCTGGTAAACAAAGGAGAGTTCTCGCACGCTGCTTGGAAGTCCCATGCAGACAGAGAATGTTATCCCGTGCAGTACGACATTGACGAACTGAGAGATTTCGGACTCACCTCCATTGCCGTCGACCTTGTGGCAGACAGGGGAGACAAGATCAGGCATGATGAAGATAAATTAGGCAAGATTTTGGCCGAACTGCTATGATCTTTCCGCGAGGCATTTCCTGTATGTCATAACAATAACTTTTTGACGGATCTCACGTGCATTACCGTTGATCGCATCAAACACACAGACGAACCCACAGTATTCTTTATCGTCCCTCTCGATCATCCCGATAGGAGAGCATTCACGATGCATAGCCTCTTAGTGATGAGCCCTGTTCGTGAGAATGTTGATCACGCGGGAATGGGCTTCAACCCCGAAGGAAAAAAGCGGCAGCCAGAAGGTCTGAGGAGCCTCGTTGTATTTTTCACGCTTCTTCATTGATTTGTCTTTTTATCTGCCGTTTTACATCATAAAGAAGGGAGAGCTTGACAATACCTATCCCTTTGATAAAATTAAACATAAGTGAGGCCATAAGATACAGTAATGAAAGGTTTCTTTACGAATTGGCGATACAAATTGTATAATGTTTGCGGTGATGATAAGCATCCATAGGGACTGCCACCGGTGATGCCGAGGAGGGGAATCCTGAAAGCACGTTTGATATTTCCAGAAAAGTCTGTTTCGGTGCCCGAGAGGGGGATTTCCATGATTTATGACTTTGCTACTGATGATAACCTGAGGATCATTTCGTGGGGTGACAAGACTGCTGAGCTCACCGGGAAGTCCTCTTCAGAGGTGATCGGAAGAATATACAGCGAGGTCTTTCCCAAGATCTTTACGGAAAACGGGGACGCGTTAGATGCTGCTGTGAGGGGTAAATGTATCATCAGGCTGGACGGACATAATTTCGATTGTTTGGGTGGCAGGGTAAAAGCTGATATTGGCATCACTCCGGTCGTAAAGAACGGAAAAGTGAGGGCCGTCCAAGTTGCAGTTGTGCCGGATTCTACCTGCCCCATGACCGAGAGATTGATGGAGTTACAGCGAGTCCTCGATATTGGCAAAACGGCTTCAACGCTCGCCCATGGAGTCAGGAACCCCTTGAATGCGATAAAAGGTGCTGTCGTGTACCTGAGGGATAAATACGCGAACGAGCCCCCGCTGATTGAATTCACGAAGATCATAGAAGACGAGATCGCCAGACTCGACACCTTCATATCAAAGTTTCTGAGCTCTTCGGTTTCAGAGGCAGAGCACTCCATGACCGACATCAATGCGCTTATGGAAAGGATAAAGGTTGTCACATCATTTCAGGCTGAAGCATGTCAGGTTCACGTTATCTATGAACTCGGGGAAATCCCTCCGATTAAAGCCAATGCCTTTCAGATCGGGCAGGCTGTTATGAATGTGATGAACAATGCTCTGAAGGCCATGTCTTCCGGTGGAAGCCTCCGGGTGAGGACGTTTGTTGAGAAAAGAATGAACATCAATTTTGCCATCATTGAAATTGCAGATACCGGCCCTGGTATCACGGGACGGCGGCAGCGCAGCGCCACTGCGAAGAAATCTGACGGCAAGGGGTTCGGCCTGTTTATTACCCATGAAATTCTCAAACATCATGGTGGTCACCTTGAGATAATCAGCAAAAAGGGTGCGGGGACCACGATGAAAATGTATTTGCCGCTGTAAGACAGGGAATGAGATGAACGAACACGCTGGAACGGTGTTAGTGGTAGATGACGAACCGAATGCGGTCAAGGTCCTTTCGTCGATCCTTGCCGGAGAGGGATACAGCGTACTTGCATCGGAGGACGTCGATGGAGCCATCAGGCTGATCTTCCGGGAGGAAGTCGATGCGGTGATCACCGATATCAGAATGCCGGGCAAGGATGGGTTGCAGTTCTTTGAGTATATGGCAGAGAACCATGCCGATATCCCGGTGATTTTTCTTACGGCATTCGGAACGGTCGAATCAGCTGTTCATACGATACAGCGGGGGGCATTCAACTATTTTATCAAACCCCCGGATTACCCGAAGCTGAAGAGCACGCTAGCCAAGGCCGTGCAGCAGAGGCAGATGAAGAGAGAACTGGGGGTCCTCAGGAGGAATCCTCCCGGGAAAAATAACGGGTACCCATCCACGGGCAATACTCCCCAGATGCTCAGGATATTCGAGACGATAGAGACGATAAAGGACTCCGAGAGCAGCGTGCTCATTAGCGGTGAGACAGGTACGGGCAAGGAACTCATCGCTCGGTCACTCCACTATAGCAGCAAGAGAAGAGAGAAGCCCTTTGTTGCTTTCAATTGTTCTGCCATTCCGCGGGAGCTCGTTGAGTCGGAGCTCTTCGGGTACGAGAAAGGTGCTTTTACCGGTGCCACGTGCAGAAGGATCGGGCGCTTCGAGGAAGCCTCGGGCGGCACGATATTCCTTGACGAGATCGGTGAGTTGGAACTCCCGATACAGGCAAAACTCCTCAGAGTGCTTCAGGAAAAGGAGATCGCACGGCTGGGGAGTAACATGAAAGTCAATGTGGATTTTCGGCTTGTCTCATCTACGAACCGAGATTTAAGTGTTGAGGTAAGGGAAGGCAGGTTCAGGGAAGATCTCTACTACAGGATCAATGTAGTGCAGGTGAGAATCCCTCCACTCAGGGAAAGGCAGGATGATATACCACTTCTGGCCGGCGAATTCCTGAAGGAGTTTTGCGTGAGAGAAAACAAGACGATTACCCTGTCAAGTCAGGTAATGGAAATATTTCGAGGATATGAGTGGCCGGGAAACGTGAGGCAGCTGAGGAATGTTATTGAGCGGGCGGTGGCACTCTCGAAAAATAATAGTCTTGACCTGAGAGACCTTCCGGAGGAACTCAATCAGGAGAGCAAAGGCCTGCAGACTTCTGATTCACGGAAAACACTGAAAGAGGTAGAGCTTCTGGCAATAAGAGATGCTCTGGAGAAATGCAACGGCAATAAATCAAAGGCCGCGAAGGTTCTTGGTATTTCCCGAAAGGCATTATATAAGAGGCTAAGTGATGAGGGAAAGTGTTTCTAATCAGGACAAATTGATCCTTAGTGAGTGTTTCCAAGGGAAACAGCATCCGCTATAACCCCCGTCAATGTAAGAACGTCCATCCAAATACAGCGAATAATGATGTGTAAGCTATCCTGATAGCCGGATAGCGCATCCGGCCAGTTTCAGAAAGCTTTTTCAGCAGGAATCTTGCTCCCGCTGTTTTCTGTGAGAACGTGCCGGTACCTGTCATCGAGATGTATGAAAAAATCATAACATCTTGAAAATGCTGGATTTTCCCTCCTGCAATGAGATGGACTGGAGCGGTACAGGGGGTTATCCATCGCGGTACGAAACAGTAACTCGAGAGCAGAAATGCCCAATTCATGGAGCACCCTGGTTTCGCTACGGCAGAGGTTCTGTCAGGCTGCATTTCACGTACAACCTTCCTTATAGCTTTTAGTCATAGCTCCCGCTGACCGACGCAGACAGCTAACTATCGTGAACACAGACGAGAATTACCCCTTGACCCATACGGATACACTTTCTGGCATGGCAATTGCTCATACATGGCAGAGGTTATTGAAAAAAATGAAGAACTGGTATGCCCTATATGTCAAGTCGAGGCATGAGTTCGTTACCCAAGGCGAACTGATCAGGAAGGGAATTAATGCCTTTTTGCCGACAGTAAAAAAAATGCATCAATGGAAGGACAGGAAGAAACTGGTAGAGCTTCCCCTTTTCCCCGGCTATCTCTTTGTATATCTGCAGCCTTACGAGGAAGGATTCCTGAGCGTCTTGCGTACGCGGGGTGCTGTCAACCTTCTCACAGCAGAAGCAGGTATTCCAAGGCCTGTCCCTGAAGAAGAGATTAATTCCCTGATGCTCGTTCTGGAGAGCGGACAAAAGATCGATATCTACCCTGAGCTCAGGGAGGGTACCCGCGTGCGGGTAAAGAGAGGTCCGCTTCAGGGGGCGGTCGGCACGCTGGAAAATAGGGAAGATCAATATAAATTTCTGGTAAATATCGATATCCTTGGGAGAAGCGTTGGTGTTGTGGTCTATGCCGACGACATTGTGACTGACTGAAACTGCGCAGCATCCTCTGAGGGAGAGTGTTTCACGTGCGGCTGAGTTAAAGCGTTGTCCGGGAGGCCGCGCGTATGCTTCGGATTTTCTGTTGGATGACTTGCTTGATTACGGTTTTCTGTAATTGAGAAGGCGGAGCAGTGCTTAACGAATTCGCGGATATCATGAACTGCGACAAAGGTGCTGAAAAGACATTGGAAATCCCATTTCATAAGCCCTACATAACAGAAGATGAAGTGTCTGAAGTCCTCGATTCACTGCGGTCAGGCTGGATCACCATGGGACCGAAAACGATAGAATTTGAAAAGAGCTTTGGAGAATATATTGGCACACGGAACGCTGTATCGATGAACTCCTGCACGGCCTGTCTCCATCTCGCCCTCAAAATGATAGACCTGAAAGAAGGTGACGAAGTTATCGTCCCTGCGGTGACCTTCACGGCGACCGCAGAGGTTATTTCCTATTTTCGGGCAGTTCCCGTCCTCGTGGATGTAGACAGCGAAACCTGTAATATTGATGCAGCGAAGATCGAAGAGAAGATAACGGAGAGGACGAAGGCCATAATTCCGGTGCATTACGGAGGCCAGCCCTGTGACATGGATGAGATCTCCGTCATTGCAAAACGGCACAACCTTGCTGTGATTGAAGACGCCGCGCACGCGATACCTGCCCGATACCGGGGCAGACGCATTGGGACCATCGGCGATATCACCTGTTTCAGCTTCTACGCTACCAAGACGCTTGCAACAGGTGAGGGCGGCATGGTAACAACCGAAAATGACGAGTGGGCAGAGAGAATGAAGATACTTCGGCTGCACGGCATCTCCAAGGACGCGTGGAAGCGCTATTCCAAGGAGGGTTCATGGTTCTACGAAGTTGTCGATGCTGGCTACAAATACAATATGACCGACATCCAGGCGGCGCTCGGACTTGCCCAGCTCAGAAAGGTTGAATGGATGTGGCGACGGCGGAGCGAAATTGCCGAGATATATACGGAATCGTTCAGAGGTTATCAGGAAATATCACCCCCCTCCGTAAAACCTGACCGGGAGAGCGCTTGGCACCTCTACCCGATAAGCCTGAATCCCGAACAGTTCTCCGGCGGGAGGGATATCTTCATTGATAGTCTCAAGGAGCGGGGAGTCTCCACATCGGTCCACTTTATCCCGCTGTATCGTCATCCCTATTATCGGAATACCTTCGGCTTTGATGCCGCGGAATTTCCCGTTTCCGAGAGGATCTTCGCAAGCACCATCTCCCTGCCGCTCTATCCTGGCATGGCTGACGAAGAGATCCGATGGGTTGCGGAATCGGTTGCTGGTGTGATTGGGCAGTTCAGGGTATGAGCATTGCCATGTTGAAGCGTCTCTTTGATATCTTTTTTTCTTTTCTGGGGCTTCTTGTGCTTGCAGCGCTTTTTGTTGTCGTGGCGATCCTGGTAAAGATCGACAGCAAGGGCCCGGTGTTCTTCAGGCATACGAGGATGGGGAGGGGATTTAAGCCCTTTCATGTATACAAGTTCAGGACCATGGTAAATGGAGCGGAGCGTATGGGTGCTTCCGTAACGGCAAGCAGCGATAAACGTATCACGAGATTGGGCAGACTTCTCAGGAAGACAAAGATAGACGAATTGCCTCAACTCCTGAACGTCCTGAAGGGTGATATGAGCCTGGTCGGGCCGAGACCCGAAGTAAGGGAGTACGTAGAATTATATGCATCGGAATACAGAAGACTGCTCAGCGTTCGTCCCGGGATAACGGATCCTGCCTCTCTCCGGTATGCAGAGGAAGAGGGGGTACTTGCGCTTTCTCCGAGCTGGGAAGAGGAATACCGCAAGAAGATACTACCGGACAAAATCAAGCTGTCGCTCGAGTATGTAGAGAATCATTCGCTCGTCATGGACGTTTCCCTAATTCTGAAAACAGTCGTGAAGGCAGCCAGGCTCGGATGAGCATATCAGGAGAGGCATACCGAAACCTATGAGCCGATTCTCAACCTTCATATACGAATCCCTCAAAAACGCTATTGTACAGTACCGGCGCACTTTCGTCACGCTTGTCTTCCTCTTCCATGTGGTCATTGCCAATTACCTGGCCTTCCTCATACGTTTCGACGCGAACATTAACGCAGATCACCGGGAACTGTTCGTGCAGTACCTCCCCTTTCTTCTCTGCTTCCGCCTCATCTTTTTTCTGCAGGGAGGTCTCTACAAGGGACTCTGGCGTTATGCGAGCATCACTGATCTGGTGAAGATCATCAAGTCTTCAACGCTCGGCAGTTGCATGTTTTTCCTGGTCGTTCGCTATGCCGTTGATGACATGACCTATCCGCTCTCTATCTACGTCCTGGACTGGTTGATGATTATTATCGTATCTGGAGGGAGCAGGCTTCTCATGCGAGTTTTCAGGGAGTACATGTCTCTGGAAACACCCAGGAAAAGGATCCTGGTGATCGGTGCAGCTGATGCCGGAGAGATGATCGTACGGGAGATGAGAAACAAAAGGGAACATGCGTATGAACCTATCGGTTTCGTTGATGACCATTCCTACACAAAAGGGCTGACGATACATGATATTCCCATCCTCGGGACGAGCGACATGCTTTCCAGCATCATCGAGAAGCACAAACCTGACGAGATCCTGATCTCCTCATTAAGCGCCTTTCAGAAGTCGATCAGAGAGATTTATGAAATCTCTAAGCCTTTTAACATACCTATCAAGAAGCTTCCCGAAATAGGCGATCTTCTTGATGGCAGCATATCGGTTGCGGCAAAGCTTGGACAGCGTTTGGTCGAAGCGAGCCTTGTGACGGAGGCGCAGATCAATGAGGCCCTGGTGCTCCAGAAGCAGGAGGGTGGAAGGCTTGGCGCCAAGCTCGTGAAGATTGGCGCCATCACTGAAGAAAAACTGCTCTCTTTTCTCCAGAAACAGTATGGCGTTGCCCATATGGAACCCATCTCTCTCGAAGACCTTCTCCAGCGGGAACCAGTGAAAACTGACATTACTTCGGTGCGGGAATTCATCCGGGGGAAATCTGTCATGGTTACGGGAGCAGGAGGCTCGATCGGATCGGAACTCTGCAGGCAAATTATCAAATATAATCCATCCCATCTTATGCTCTGCGACCGGTATGAGAACAGTACGTATGAGATTGATCTCGAGCTGAGAACTGAAGAGCGTGAAACAACTATCACAACCATCATTGGAGACGTACAGGATCTGGCATTTCTGGAACAACTCTTTACCAGACATGCCCCCCAGATCATCTTTCATGCGGCTGCCTACAAGCATGTGCCGCTCATGGAGGCAAATGCCGTCGAGGCGGTCAAGAACAATGTCTTTGGAACGAAAAATCTCATCGACACCGCATCCCGGCATTGTGCGGAAAACTTCATACTCATCTCAACGGACAAGGCCGTAAACCCGACAAGCATAATGGGGGCGACAAAGCGGATAGCCGAGTTTCTCACCATAAAAAAGAATTCTGACTGCCGGACGAAATTTTCGACGGTAAGGTTCGGGAATGTCCTTGGAACCAACGGGAGCGTGATACCGATATTCAAGGAACAGATGAAGAAGGGCGGTCCGCTGACCGTGACCCACCCTGAGATCAAACGGTTTTTCATGCTCATCCCTGAGGCGGTACAGCTGGTTCTCATAGCTGCTGCATCAGGGAACGGAGGTGAACTCTTCGTGCTCGACATGGGAGAGCAGATCAGGATCGCCGACTTGGCTGAAAATTTTATCCGTCTCTCCGGCTTCATTCCCCATAAGGAGATCAAGATCATATATACCGGTCTGAGGCCGGGGGAAAAGATGTATGAAGAACTTTTTGATATAACAGAGAAGAAGCTTCCTACGTTTCATAGCAAGCTTATGATGGCAATTCCTGAAATCCCGGATTCCGAGGTCCTGTATCAGAGTATTGACGATTTTGAGCGCATAGCTCGGGAATACCGCGCAGACGACGTGATGGCAGCAATACAGAAGATCGTTCCTAATTATAGCAACCCTTCAGCCGAAAACGCATCGGAGAGCTTCTTTATAAGTTATTTTCACTGAGGGCGTGCAGTGCCCTCTGACGGTGATACGGCATGTCGTCCGATAACGGGCGGAATGCAGATTGCGGGCTCAAAAGGAG
>QKDO01000127.1 GCA_003252075.1 Nitrospirota bacterium | reverse complement strand
ACGTTCTTTGAGAAACCACGCCAGCTGAAGAAGAAATCACCTTATCTCTACGCCGAACTCAAAGAATTCTACAAGGTCGACCCGGCAGAGTGGTTCGAAAAAAAGGGATAATGCCCTGATGGACCTAAGGGTCATTTTTTATCGCATTAACCGCTTCTGTGCATTTACTTCTTTTTACCCTTGAGTTTTTTCATTATCTCCCGCATAAAGGCAGGCAGATCAGAGGGTTGACGTGAAGTTATGAGGTTATTATCCACCACGACCTCGGCGTCCTCATAGTGGGCCCCGGCCTCTTTCATCTCCGGCACAACGGACTTGTAGCAGGTCACCCTGCGGCCTTTTACCAGGCCTGCGCTGATCAGGGTCTGCCCGCCGTGGCAGATCGCAGCAACGGGCCTGTTCTTTTCAAAAAAAGAGCGGGCCAGATCGAGCGCTGTCTTCTCTTTTCGCACTTCCTCCGGCGCCCTGCCCCCGGGAAGGATGAGGATGTCATAACCTGCAACATTTACATCCTTCAGCACCTTCGTCACGTTTACCTCATACCCGTGCTTTCCTTTGATGCTGCCCGGCTTCATCGAGGCAACATCCACCTCTATCCCCTCTTCCTGCAACCGGTAGTACGGGACAAGGAGTTCCGAGTCTTCGAAATTGTCCGCGCTGATGATTACTGCCTTCATAGCAGCCTCCTTGTGTAGCAACAGGATGATGTGGCCATGTGAAATGACCCTATCCCACGTATAGCACCCTGGGGGCCCGTTGTCAATATTGGTTGCCGAATGATCCTGCGCTCAACCAGCGTCTCAGGCCGTTTCGTCCCCGCTTTTTCGCCTTTGCGCGTTTACGCTTTTCCGTATTCACGCTGAACCGCTCACACCTTGATATGCACCAGGGGAAGCCCGAGCCGCTGCCGTTTGTTCTCCCCTCTGAACATCTCCCTCTTCCGTAACGGCACATCCCCCCTGTCGCCCTCATGCTGCGCCTGCAGCTTCGTCGGAAGGCTCGATCCAAGCTGTACCGTATGCTTGCCGTACTTTCCCGAAAGGCTGTCCACCGCCGCATAGATCCTGGCCATCTTCTCAATCTTTGTCGTATCATCGAAAAGCGTATACTGCGTCCCGTCATCAGGTACGAGCCCGGCAAGCACTACGCCCGTCTGGCGGTACAGCCTGTCCATCCGGTAGACCTGCTCACATGCTTCGCGCAGCGGCCCCATGAGATATATCGGGTAGGCGCTCGGGAGGCTCAGCTTTACCTCTACGCCGGAATCCCTGAACTCCTGCGTCCTCAGAAATACGATGAGCCGGGTCGCAGCAAGCTGATATCTCCTCGCCTTGATACAGGCGTTCTCAAGATTCTTTGACAGCTGGGCAAAGATGAAGCCCGCGTCCGCAGAAGGGGGTGTGAAGGTCTTGGTCTTGCTTATCGACTGATAGCTGTCCTTTGCCTCGGTGACAACCGGATACACACTCCTGCCGTTGAGCTCATGCCATATCTCCTGGTAGGGCTTTGACAGATGTCTTTTGATGAACGTCTCGTCCTTCCGGGAAAACTGAAGGGCTGTTCGTACCCCGTGCTTGTTCAGGAAGGCCGCAGTGTTCGGCCCGATGCCCCAAACCTTTTCCACCGGAAGGTCTTCAAGATAGCAATGGATCTCCCTGCCCGGTATGAGAGTAAGCCCGCGGGGCTTTTTATGTTTTGACCCTATCTTTGCCAGCACCTTCGAGAGGCTCACGCCGATCGATACGGTAAAGCCGAGTTCTTTCTCTATCGTGCACTGGATCTTTTCGGCTATCATGCCATACGGTCCGTGAAAGCTCCTCCTGAGGCCGGTAAGGTCCACAAATGCCTCGTCAATGGAATATTCCTCAACATCAGGCGAAAAGCGCCGGAGTATCCCGAACATCCGCATCGAGAAGAGGCTGTATGTCTCGTAATCTGATGGAAGGATGACCGCATCAGGGCAGACCTTTTTGACATCAGAAAGCCTTGTGCCTCTCTGGACGCCCTTTGCCTTTGCTTCATAGCTTGCAGCTGCCACGATGCCCCGCTCTTTCCCGGTTATCACCGGCCTGCCCCTGAGCTCAGGATGTATGGCCTGCTCGCAGGAGGCAAAGAAGGCGTCCGCATCGACATGCAGTATGGCCTGCGGCCAGGAACGAATGGTTAAGGGTTGGGTAGTCATGATGATAATGCGTTTTTTTGCCTTGGGGAGACCTAAGAAATTGTCATAAGTTGATTCCTACACATTCTCAATTGCCAGCGAACAATATGAATATCCGGCAGGCACGGCATCCCACGTCCTGCCCTCAAGCAAGCGGCCATTGTGCTTTTTAGCCCGCTTCTTGCCGTCAGCGCCCCAGCCACCCCACTGTTTGAAAAAGAAGGCAACGTTCTGTTCCTCGCACTGCTGCTTCACTTTCAATGCCCATTCCTCTCTCATCGGTCTGGCTTTCGGGCCAGATTCGCCGCCGACGATTACCCAATGAATTCCGGCCAGATTCATCCTGCCTAAATCCTCCAGCAGGGGCTCGACGGAAATGAAGCGAACAGTTGCGGGGACCCGACGAAGCCAGTTGAGACGAGGAAGGCCGTGTTTTTTGTCTTCAACGGTCACTCCCAGCCAGGCATTACGCGGCGGCTGATAGTTTTTAAAAAACTCTGCCATACGCTCGGCCCGCTTGGTAAGCACTTGGAAGGTATGCCGCGGCGACCGTTGAATCACGTCAAAAACTTGCCGAATGTAATCGTCAGGGATATCCCTGTGAAACAAGTCGCTCATGGAATTGACAAAATAAACAGTCGGCTTGGTTCTGTTCAGCGGTTCTTCAAGGCGATGAGGCAATAAGGTAAGCTTGAAACCGTTCTCGTAGCCTTTTACTCTCATCGCCTGAAGTCTCCGGGCCATAACCTCGGCATAGCAGTGCGCGCAACCAGGGGAAATCTTGCTGCAACCCACTGCAGGATTCCAGGTAACTTCTGTCCACTCTATATTAGAAAGCTGTGCCATACCTTCCCCTCAAAAAGTTACAACAAATCAAGCTGGTCATCGCTGTATTTCCTTGCTTCTTTCCAGAACTTCCTGCCCAATTCATTCCGGCTGAAAAATGCGAGGTGATACAAAGGGAGGTTTTTCTCGATTGACCTTACATGCACCATATCAGTCAACCCCTCGTAAAAATAAGCTAAAGTCCGCATTTGTCTGCCAAAAAGATCAGCAAAGAAAAATCCGAAATTCTCCCATTTCGCTTCTGCCAGACGCCATTCACATCTCCATTGCGATGCGCCAGTGAAATCTTCAACCGCCGTATTTGATTCATCAATATAATACGAAATATTTCTGTTGGCATCCATCCCGGAGGGAATCAAAATTAGAAAATCAATGTACTTCTCCGCTAATTTTCTGATGGTCTGAAATTTGAGATTTTTGAGGTTGAAAGGATCGATGAAACAAAAGGTGAGAACTTTAAACCCCTTATAATGCCTCGGAATATTTGATATAATCTCTTCAACTTTTTTGTTTACATCAGTTTCAATAAAACTTACAGCGCTATCTGGATAATCTCGTTTGACTCTTGCCTTCAAAGCTTGCATCTTCTCTTCATCATTTTCGCAAAAAATATATTTGTCGAACTTATTAAGAACGTTCATAGCTAACAAAGGAGACGCAGGCACAATTGTTTTTGTATTTTCAATCCTAGATAGTCCGGCTCCAGCATAAAGGTCTATATATGCCCGAGCATCCCACTTAGCTTTTGTAGACGTTGCAAACATTTTGGCATAATTCCAAACAAGCCGATATTTACGCTCAGCCCATACGCCGACTTCAGGTGTTATAAGGCCGTCATCTTCCAAAATTGGCAACTTCTCAAGCATTGTCATAGTTTCTTGCTTTAGCAGAAAACCATTTAAAAACAGTTACTTATATTTTCTCAACACTGCCCTTGCTACGCCTTCACTATCTCATCGAAGGTCTGCACGAACTTCTTTTCATCCGATGCAGCGTCAAATTCCTTCAACCAACTCCGTATATTAGGAGATATCGACACCGGGATTCTTCACGAGAATAGTCCTTACATCTTCCATGTCCCGTGGCCTTCCCGCAAAGATTTTATGACTTATGACATCCTCTGGAGACGCAAAACAGATGTCCTGATTCAGCATCATCACCTTTCTCGCTCTCCCTATCGCCTCTTTTTCATAGGGCAGGAATGAAAAAATAAAGTCCACTCTTATTCCGGTTGTTTCGTCAACAGCAGGCAGCACCATCGTCTGCGCCACAAAGGCTTCGACGTCTTCAGGAAGGGGCTTCAAAGAAAGCTCTTTCACAACAGCAAGGAGTTCGGTTATCCGATCGATGTTTACTCCGAGAGTGATGTCGATATCTCTCGTCAGACGGGGTTCGCCGTAAAGCAGCACAGCCTGTCCCCCAATGATCATGTACGGGATACGATGGCGATCAAGCCCGGCAGCTACTCTTGCGAGGATTTCTTCGAACATGAGTTCACGATCCGCGCTATCCGGAGGTCGACTTCTATTCCTTCAAGCGGGTTTTTAGGAGGCAAGACGCCAAGCGCAACCCCTTCCTGCCACATCGCTTCGAGAAGTCTTAATGCCTGCGGATGCGACAATTTCCTTCCCCTGATCAGCGAGTCTTCAAGCCTCTGAAGTGCTTCGGCATCCTTTATCATAATCTATCTCATTTTAGCAGAAAATCCTGTAAAAACGGTCATTTATATTTCCTCACCACTGCCGTTACAACACCGGCTATCTTGAGCTCGCTCTTCGGCCGTATGGGTTTATAGTCGGGATTGGCAGGCATGAGGGTGATGTTCTCACCGCGCTTCCTCAGGTACTTCATGGTCCATGAGCCGTCGACCTCTGCGATGACGATATCGCCGCTTTTCGGGGTCTGGCCCTTGTCGACAATGACCATGTCTCCGGGGAGGATGCCTGCACCTGACATGGAATCTCCCGAGACCTTCAGCAGGAATGTGGCCTCCCTGTTCTGGATAAGGAGGTCGTCAAGGGACAGGGTATCGGCAAGCTCCTCCTCGGCAGGGCTCGGGAAGCCGGCCTCGACCGTCCCGAGGACCTTGACCGGGGACTTTATGGAACCAGGTATGAGCCTGCCCTTGCTGTCCCTGCTGACCGCACCCATCCCCTCAAGCCTGCCGACGACCTTATGGACCGAGCTTTTGGAACTCAGGCCGAATATCTCGCCGATCTCCGAAAAGCTTGGCATACGGCCCTTTCGGTGATAGAAGGCGGAGAGATTCTTTATCCTGCTCCTGAGCCTCTCTTCCGCTGCGGTCCGCTTCATGATCAGATTATATAGCGAACGTTCGTTCGCTGTCAAGGGACTGGGTTTGGAACTGCCGCAACCACCGGACATTACGTCAAAACCGGCATTGCCGCTTCCGGGAGGTATGCCGGCTATCTGTTCGCGGTTGCGAGCAGCCTCTCCTTGTCCCTGAAAAGGACCGAGCATTTCCCGGGAAAGACCTTCTGCAGAATACCCCTGCCGAAAACACTGTGGATGATCACATCACCTGCGCGGTAAGAACATGTCATGTCGTAGGGCTGCTCCGGGCCGCGCGCCGACCTGAGCGCAGCCTCCCAGAGTGCTTCAGCCGGAACCAGGGGCTTCGGAGAAGGGCCTTTCTTCTTCGCTCCTCCCGTCCGCGTGGAACTGCCGTCCCTGAGCCTGTGGGTACTGCCGCAGGTCTTGCATTTCACCTTTGCGACAGCCCCGCCCACCATTGCCACAACCACATGCTCGAGGATTAGCCTGCATTTTGTACAGTAAGCGGCAATGTCTCCGCCGGTAGTGATATTGTCCATCATTCTTTCCACCCTGTGCCCTTCGTTTATCGGTTTTTCTTCCTGCAGGCTGCATGCCGGACCGGCCTATCGGGCATTGCTAAACCGTCCTGCCGCCCTGCGTCTGTGTGGACTATTGTACATAATGCAGCTTGAAAGAACACCATGGGCAGGAGGAGGCAGGAAACATGAGAATTTTTTCCGTTCATCACGCAATGCGCCGTATCCCGGACAGGAAAAACCCGGGAGATACCCTATGGCTGCAGCCCTTCGTCTCTGCCCCACCCGCAGCCCGATTCCTGCCCCCTGGCTGTGATATAATGCTGAAAGGCTTATGGAAACGATCGAAAAACTGCATGTCCTGTCCGAAGACTCGCAGTATGACCTTGCCTGCGCATGCGGCACCGGCAGGGATGAGCACCGCAGAAGAGGACCGGACGGCAGATGGCTCTATCCGGTAGCACTCCCGCAGGGAGGTTATTCGGTCCTTTTCAAGACCCTCCTTTCCAATGCCTGCGCCAATGACTGCAAATACTGTCCGCTCCGCTCAGGGACAAACGTACCGCGCTGCACGCTTTCACCTGACGAAGTGGCCAGGGTCTTTATGGAGTATCTCAGAAGAAAGAAGGTCTTTGGCCTCTTCCTCAGTTCAGCGGTCATCAGTACCCCGGACCGCACCATGGAAAAGATCAACGCTGTTGCGCGCCTGCTCAGATGCAGGCATGAGTTCCGGGGCTACATTCACCTGAAGGTGATCCCCGGGGCATCTGATGCTGCCATCGAGGAGGCCATCTCTCTGGCGAGCGCTGTTTCCCTGAACATAGAAACGCCGGGCAGAAGCCACTTCGAACTTCTCTCCCGGAAAAAGGACTATGACCGTGATATCCTCAGGCCGCTGAAGCTCATGTCTAAACTCACCGGCAGGGGCATGCGGCATAGCCGCGTGAAGTGCACGACTCAGTTCATAGTCGGTGCCGCTGATGAGACAGACGCAGAGATCATACAGTCCATGTCCGGCCTTTACCAAGGCCTCAGGTTCCATCGGGTCTATTTTTCGGCATATCAAAAGGGGCTGGGTAGCCCGGATATCCCGGGCGAACAAAGCTTTCTCAGCAGCCCCGAAGGCCGTTTCATGCGTGAACACCGCCTGTACCAAGTTGATTTTCTGCTCAGAAAATACGGATTCGACAGCCGTGAGATACCCCTCGACAGCAACGGGAACCTGAGACTCAACAAGGACCCGAAGGAACTCTGGGCTGAGGCCCATCCGGAGGTCTACCCGGTACGGATCAATGCGGCAGACAAAGAGGTATTGCTGAAGGTGCCTGGAATAGGACCGGACACGGCACGGTGCATATTGAAGAAGCGGCGGGAGCAGAAGATCAGGGGGCCGGAGTACCTGGGGATAAAGGGGAAGAGGCTCGAAAAGATCAGGAAGTTTGTTATATTCGAATGACGCTGTGTCACGTTCGGTTCTCCGGAAAGGGAGCTGCATCATAAAGGGAAAAAGGTACTGCTGATGAGACAGCGCAGTTTCAGAAAGAAGATGCCGCAAAGTCCGGTGAGTGAAAAATCCGTTGCCGATATTGTGCGGGAGTTGAAAGCAGGCACGGTATCAGGCGATTACCGGGACCGCTCCCTGAAAATGCACGGGCTTATCTGCGCCAAATGCGGGAGGGAATTCGGTCCGAAGGACCGGCATCTGCTGACGGTCCACCATAAGGACGGCAACCACCGGAACAATCCCCCTGACGGCTCCAACTGGGAGAATCTTTGCGTTTACTGTCATGAAGATGAGCACAGCAGGGGCCTGCTGGGAGAGTATCTGCATCCACCGGACAAATAAGGGTATACTAATGGGAGAGTATGCGGGAAGATCTCATCAAGGAAGAAGAAAAGAAGATGAGGCGGCTCAGGTTCATCGTCGACCTCGCCGAGGCAGTGCTCATGCAGTCATCCCTCACCCTCCGGGAATCCCTGGACGTGATGGACCAGACAAAAAAGGCAGCACTTTCGCTTTTCCCGGACAAGGAATCCGTCTATGACCTTATCTATCTTCCGAGATTCAGAAGGATCATAGATGAACGGTTCACCATCCCCGGTAGTCTTTCCGGAAGGAACTGAAGGACTTCTGCGCCCGTCGGGATTCCTGACCTTTTCAGATGTGCGCCTGCACCCACGAAACCAGACGGTTCATGTCGAGCGCGCCTGCTTGGCGAGCGACCTCCCGCCCTGCCTGGAAGATGGCAAGCGTGGGGATGCTCATGATGTTGAACCGGCCTGCGATCCCCCGTTCCTGATCCGTGTTGACCTTTGCAAAACGCACCTGCGGCTCCAGTTGTGCAGCGGCCCGGACAAAGGCCGGTGCCATCATTTTGCACGGTCCGCACCAGGGAGCCCAGAAATCCACGACCACCGGGATGTCACTCCGGGAGATGTGCCGGTCAAAGGTCGCATTGGTCAGTTCCACCGGCTCACCATTAAAAAGCCGGCTCTTGCACTTGCCGCACTTCGGCCCTTCCTCCAATTTGGAGGCCGGCAGCCTGTTCACGCTCGCGCAGGCAGGACAGACGATGTGCAGCGTATCACTCATGGTCTCAGTATATCAGGGAATTGACAGAATCAGTTCCTGGAAAAAGCATGGGGCTTGCCGCAAAAAGTGAACGGCATTTCTGTATTTCTCTCCCTGACTTCTTCTTTTTTCATACGGAAAAGTTGACAAAACATCCCTGGTATATGGTTAAATAACCATACACCAATTCATATAATTCTTCCCTAGCGCGGCCAGGCGTATCAATTTTTCTCCATGCAATCGAGGCAATACTCTACGAAATAGGGATTTTCATAAAAGCTTACGCTTAACGCGTTACAGCGAACATAGGTATTTAAGATTGGGTTTTCAGGAGGTTCTCATGTTGAAACAGAAGATAAAAAACCATTTGAATATACTGCATAAAAAGTCATTACGGATACTCTGCGGCCTTTCGATTCTTATTGCCATAGGCGGGCTTTCACTGACCTATGCGTTCTTTACGGCTGATATACCGGCGAATACAGGGTATTCCTCTTCCCTTGACAACAGCAGGGATATGAAGGAGAAGACAAAGCAGGCTATTTTGCAATGGATGAAGGAGAACTCTGACATGCCGGACCAGGTCCTGACGAAGGTCTACAATGCAGCAGCAAGGACCGGCAATAGGGACCTGATCCTTGCTATCTGCCTTGTGGAGTCCAACTTTAATCCCCATGCAGAAAGCGACAAGGGTGCTATCGGTCTTATGGGAATAATGCCGGGTGTCTGGCTGGAAGAACTGAAAGGGAAAGGCATTATAGAGGAGAAAGATGATCTGTACAGGATATCAGCCAATATCGCCGCCGGTGCCCACGTGCTTGCGACATATCTGTCAGAAACGAACGACCTCAGGCAGGCGCTCGTCCGCTATGTTGGAGGGGCTTCCTGGTATGCGACGAGGGTCTTCCGGGTGCAGAGAAAGATCGAACTGGCACAGCTCTCCCAGCAGCAATTCGCCCTTGCCACGGTTGAGGACTGAAGGATCATAGCAGCCACAGAGGAACCGCTGCCCGACACGTGATATGCGCTGGAAGGCTGTCCCGTCAGCCCTTTGGGAAGTATCGGGTAGAGTTTTGAGACCGGGAGCATTTCGGACATATTGCTTGTCCTGACCCAGAAAACCTGATGGTATCCTCTTTGAGAACAGCTTCTTTCTGCAGGGAAATGATCATTGCCGCTCTTTTTCTTTTTTGTCCCGCACCTCGTCGGCGGGAATAGGCAATGCAGAACGTGCGGGACATTTCATTTCATCATCGCCTGACCAGGCCCATCACGACTATCGAGGCTTCAGATAAGCCTCTTGAGACACGATAGGGTGATGATTCATGATACTCTGGATTCCTGCGTTTGGTATACTAATATCCGGCATGAGATTTTTTCTTTTCGGGTTGATCCATGAGACGTGGGGAAGTCTCGTTATTCGGACGATCGCATGCTGAATCTGACGCGCAGGAACGGAGCCCTTTGATTTGGACATTAATTTTACAAGAACAAACGGCCTTCTGGATGATCGCATTGAAGAGCTGATAAGTCTTGCCGGTGATGTCAGCCACCGGGACATCGTGCGCGAAATGATCCTTGCTGCGCTTAAGGCTGGCATCGAAAATACCGAACGCATGGACAGGGCAGACCTGAAACTGATGAACACTTCCCTTAAAGAGATGCGCTTCACCTCAAAGGTTTTCAGCCCCTACCGGGACCGCAAAAAGATCACCGTTTTCGGCTCTGCCAGAACAGGGCCGCATGAGCAGGTATACCATATGGCCCAGAGCTTCGGGAAGGGACTCGCCGAGGCGGGATACATGGTCATCACCGGAGCAGGGGGAGGGATCATGCTTGCCGTCAACGAAGGAGCAGGAGCGGAGAATTCCTTCGGGGTTAATATCCGACTTCCCTTTGAGCAGAAACCGAACCCTGTCCTCGCCGGCAACCCGCGTCTCATCTTTTACAAATACTTCTTCAGCCGGAAGGTCGCCTTTGTCAAAGAAGCGGATGCCATTGCACTTTTTCCGGGGGGATTCGGCACGCTCGACGAGGCGATGGAGATTCTTACCCTCCTGCAGACCGGAAAGCACGATCCCATCCCCCTGATACTGATCGACGAGCCGGACGGAACATACTGGGAGCGGTGGATAACGTTTTTCAGGAAGGAGCTTCTTGCCGGGCAGTATATCAGTGATTCCGATTTCTTTCTCTTTGAGCGCGTCAATTCCGTTACGGAGGCCCTAGCAAGAATAAACCTTTTTTACCACAGGTACCACAGCCTCAGATATGTCGATGGCAGGCTGGTCATTCGTCTTGCAACACCTCTTGATCAGGAATTTGCCGGTCACTTGCGGAGCAATTTCAGCAACATACTTGTTCCGGGGGGTGAGATGTATCTCACAGGACATCTGCCGGAAGAAGCGGACGAACCCGACATAGCCGGTCTCCAAAGGCTCGTTCTGGATTTCAACCGGTGGGACTACGGTCTGTTACGAAGGCTCATCGACGCGATCAACAGCCACTGACATTCTTCTGCTTCATTGTCGCGCCCCCTATCAGCGTCACCCCTTCCTCGTCCGGAAAACCTCTGCTATGAGCTGAAGCGTCCCGGAGATACCGTAACTTCTCACGATCGTCGTGAGCTTTGAAAACCATGAGTAACAGAACGTCACAGGACTACGGATGTTTTTATCCCATGCATAGTCGTATTCCCAGACCCGGTCACTGCCTGCACCGAGGCTATCGAGGAGCGCGCCTACCCGCTTCCTGTCGCTGTCAAGCGAATAGACGCAGAGAGCGCTCGGGTCCCTGTTCCAGTATTTCGCACCTTCCACCTCGCCACTCTCCAGAAAGGGGCTGAGTCGCTCCGCGAGTTCGCGCACCTTCATCAGGCTGTCGAAGATGATCCACTTGCCGCCGTGACTGATCCATGCAGATCGGTCAGGATTCTGCTCCGCATCCGGGATAAGCCATGTCCAGAGAAGATCCTCTTTCTTCCGCATATAACGTGCCCGGTTTACCGGTCTCCTCCCTGATTACCTTATAGCACATTACCTGCGGGAAGAGAAGTCGATGCACGGAGAAGCGTGAATACGCAAAAAGAGGAACGCGGGCAAAACAAGAGAAAGAGAATAGTTCACCCGGGAATTGCATCGACGATGTTCAGAACCTCGTCATCACTCAGGTCATGCCAGTGCCGATATGCCTCGGCAACAGCAAAGCGATAACCGCTCCTGATATTGAGGCAGACTATTTCATCCGCCTCCTCACGCATGCCCTCTACTGTTCTTTCCGACCCTGTAGGCACTGCCACGATGATTCTTTCTGGCTTCAAGCCCCTGACCCAGCGTACAGCGACCCTCATGGTGTAACCGGAGGCCAGACCATCATCTGTTATGATAACCTTCTTCCCCTGACATGATGGTAGCGGCCGCTCTTTGCGAAAAAGTTTTTCCCGCTGATCAAGGACTCTTTTTGTGATAGTGATAGCAGCTGTAATGGCATCCTTTTCAAGACCAAGAGATGCCACCAGTTCATCATTCAGAAGAATGTCACCGTTAAGGCTCATGGCGCCGAAGCCGGCTTCAGGGTTAAGAGGGATCTGAAGCTTCCTTACGATCAAAAGGTCAAGGGGAAGTGCGCGTGCGCGTGCTATTTCTGCCGCTATGGGAACGCCCCCGGACGGCACCGCGAACAGGAGCACGTTTGCGCCGCAATAGGGTTCGAGAATGGAAGCCAGGCGCCTCCCTGCATCCTGACGGTCTTCAAATACAAAGCGTTTGTCCCTGAGGTCAGGGTCTTCGATAAGCCTCCCCATACCCTTATTGTACCCCAGTTCGCCGTGTCGCGCCTGATGGTATCAGGCCCTTCCCATCGGTGCCTGGAAGTTCCTCTTTTCTTATGTTGCTGAGCGATATACCGACATTTCAGCGGGACATGATACATCAAGAAATAGGGATATCAAGGAGATACGGCAGCTTGCCGGACAATTACACCGGGGCAGAGTAACCGATGAAGTATGCAGCAGGTCGAGACCGGCAAAAACAGTTGTCTCAGGCACGAGTCCACAGAGAAGGTTGGTAGCGCGTTGTCCGCGATCCAGCTTATCCATGCATTGACGGCGCGAGAAGTTGATATGCCTGACGCGATACAGGAGCTTGCCCGATGCACTCGCCGGCTTCAGAAAGGGTCTGCATGGCAAAAGGGTGGCCGTGAGTTATCAGGACTGCACGCCATGTGTAATACATTAATATGTGGACGCGCCGGTGCGACAAAGCGTGAACGGATATAAGCGAACGTGCGCATCTGCCAACTGCCGGGAGGCTGGCAATCAAGGATCAGGACATTGAAACGTAAAATCCAACATGCGAATGTCTGCCACGTCATGCGGCTGCCGGCTCTATCGCGGCGGCAGTGTTAAATTTCGGTGAGTTGACATGCGGGGATACGGGATACATTTCCATCTCCGCGGCAGGATAGGACCCGAGCAGCCCGCGCAGAATATCCCGGTCATGCATGCCGGGATCGAGCCAGAGGTCTTCCTTGTTCTTTGGGATGATCACGGGCATACGGTCATGGACCTTTTCAAGCAGCTCGTTTGCATCAGCCGTGATGATGGTGCAGGTGCAGATTCTCTCGCCTTCGGGCGTGGTCCAGATGTTGAAAAGGCCTGCGAAGCCGAAAGGCCTGCCGGATCTGAGGTGAATGTAATAGGGTGTTCTTTTCTTCCCGCCCTTCTGCCACTCGAAGAAGCCGTCCGCGATCACCAGACACCGGCGCCTCAGGAATGCTTCCCGGAATGCCGGCTTCTCCGCCACGGTCTCTGACCGCGCGTTGATCATCTTGTAGCCCGTTGTGGGATCCTTAGCCCAGGACGGGATAAACCCCCACCTGCAGGTGACGAGCTGTTTTTCCCCCTGCCTGCTGAGGACTGCGATATCCTGACTGGGGGCAATATTATAGCTCGGTTCGGGATTGATCAGTCTTTTCTCTACACCGAACTCGCGCATAATGACATCGGGCGTACTGCTTCTTGCGAACCTGCCGCACATACGCCCAGTATAGCACAGGTGCGGCAGTCATTCTGACAAGGCACAGGGTTTCCGGGAAGGCAGTGCGGCATTCGCCGGGGGCGTAATCGGGTCGATGTCACACTTTTGCCGTCAGGCAGCAGAAAGGTGCAGGATCCCGGGTCAGGTCAATGTTCCTCTCCATTGCCGAAGAAGACGAGCCGCAAATGGATGTCATCAGCGCTTGACCGGGGGGATTGGTGCGCCGGCCCATGCTGCCGGGGCGGTCAGGAACATGCTCACAGGACTGAAAAAGAGGGAAGCCAGACTCCTGAACCGGCAGTTCCATTGTTATCCCATTACATTACGCCCCAAGCGCAAACCGTGTTCAGTCGCCGGCTGCACCCATGCATACAAACATTTCATTTTTGTCCTGTTTGCTTCACATCTGTTCTTATGCGGCACCAGACAATACTGTAGGTTTCCAGCATTCATGCGGCTCGGCTGCGATGGCACGGCGGTTGCACAATGAAGGGCAATACATTCTCTTGAGGAGGACACAGATGAGACAGATAGCAATCTACGGTAAGGGCGGAATCGGAAAATCAACCACAACCCAGAACCTGGTCGCGGCGCTCGCAGAAGCCGGCCGCAAATGCATGATCATAGGCTGCGATCCCAAGGCCGACTCAACCCGGCTTATCCTGAACAGGAAAGCCCAGAACACGGTCATGGACATGGCGCGTGAAAAGGGCACGGTTGAAGACCTCGATCTCGACGATGTACTGCTCCAGGGGTTCAAGGGAATCAAGTGCGCAGAATCCGGCGGACCTGAGCCGGGCGTCGGATGCGCAGGCCGCGGCGTTATCACGGCCATCAATTTCCTCGAAGAGAACGGCGCTTACGGCGATGATACGGAATTCATTTTCTATGACGTTCTGGGCGACGTGGTCTGCGGCGGCTTTGCCATGCCGATCCGCGAAGGCAAGGCAAAGGAGATCTATATCGTCACCTCCGGCGAGATGATGGCCATGTACGCTGCTAATAATATCTCCCGCGGCGTTCTCAAGTACGCTCAAAGCGGCGGCGTACGACTCGGCGGCCTTATTTGCAACAGCAGGAAGACTGACAAGGAGTTCGAGCTCATCTCGGAGCTGGCCAGCAAGCTCGGGACGCAGATGATCCATTTCGTGCCGCGGGACAACGAGGTCCAGCGCGCAGAACTCAGGAAGAAGACCGTTATCGATTATGCGCCCAATCACCCGCAGGCTGACGAATACCGCGAGCTTGCCAGAAAGATAGCGGACAACAGGAACTTCGTCATCCCGACGCCCATCACCATGGACGAACTGGAGAGGCTCCTGATGGATTACGGGATCATGGAGAGCGAAGAGGTGGCAGTGTAACGATAGGGTATCGTGATGAGTGGATTGGGGATGGGCAGAGTTAATCAACGAAAACCCAAATCCCAACCGCCAATACCTCATGGAAGGAGAAGCGAATGAGCACGACAATTACAGATACACAAAAGATGATAGAGGAAGTCCTGGACGCCTATCCTGAAAAATCGAAGAAGGACCGGGCGAAACACCTTGCGGCGAACGACCCCACGGGACAATGCAGCACCTGCCAGGTGAAGTCGAACATCAAGTCGCGTCCCGGTGTCATGACAGTCAGGGGCTGCGCCTATGCAGGTGCAAAGGGCGTAGTCTGGGGACCGGTGAAGGACCAGATCACCGTCAGCCACGGCCCCATAGGCTGCGGCCAGTACAGCTGGTGGTCGCGCCGGAACTACTATAACGGCCAGACCGGCATTGATACCTTCGGCACCATGCATATCACCACAGACTTTCAGGAGAAGAATATCGTATACGGCGGCGACAAGGGCCTTGACGCAGCACTCCATGAGCTGAAGGATCTCTTCCCGCTTGCCAAGGGCATCGGCATACTGTCGGAATGCCCGGTAGGCCTCATCGGCGATGATATCGAGGCGGTATCGAAGCGGGTGGAAAAGGAATTCAAGTTCCCGATTGTTCCGGTCAGATGCGAAGGATTCCGCGGCGTGAGCCAGTCCCTTGGCCATCATATTGCCAACGATACGATCAAGGACTATGTGCTTGGCAAAGGGGAACTTGACACCTTGACTCCCTATGACGTTGCCCTGATCGGTGACTACAACATAGGCGGTGACGCCTGGGCATCGCGGAAGATCCTTGAAGAGATGGGCCTCCGCGTGATCTCCCAGTACACGGGCGATGCATCGATCAACGAGATTGCTATCGCGACCAAGGCAAAGCTGAACCTGATCCACTGCTACCGGTCGATGAACTATATCTGCCGGCATATGGAAGAGGAATACGGCATCCCCTGGATGGAGTTCAACTTCTTCGGACCCACGAAGACCTATGACAGCATCAGGAAGATTGCAGCCCGTTTCGACGAGAAGATCCAGAAAAATGCAGAGGCTGTAATCGCGAAGTATACGCCCGTAATGGACGGGATTGTGGAGCAGTACCGGCCCAGGCTCGAGGGCAAGAAAGTGATGCTCTATGTCGGCGGTCTTCGCCCGCGCCACACCATCGGGGCCTATGAAGACCTGGGCATGGAAGTAGTTGCCTCGGGTTACGAGTTCGGCCACGGCGACGACTACAAACGTACCTATCCGGAGCTGAAGGAAGGAGCGGTGATCATGGATGACGCGACCCTGTATGAGCTGGAAGAGTTCACCCGCAGGCTGAAGCCGGACATGGTCGGTTCGGGCATCAAGGAGAAGTACTCTTACCACAAACTCGGCGTTCCGTTCCGCCAGATGCATTCCTGGGACTACTCCGGTCCATACCATGGGTTCGACGGGTTCCCGGTCTTTGCACGGGATATGGATATGACCGTCAACAGTCCCACATGGGACCTGATTCGGAGGAAGAAATGATAAAGATCAAAGACCATAATGAACTGTTCAGTCAGCCGGATTACCAGGCGCAATTCGCGCGGAAGAAAGAGTTCGAGAAACCGTGGCCCGAAGAAAAGGTCAGGGAGATCGCGGAATGGACCAAGACCGAGGAGTATAAGGAACTTAACTTCAAGCGGGAGAACATCAAGATCAACCCGGCAAAGGCCTGCCAGCCCTTAGGCGCAGTCTTCTGCGCTTCGGGATTTGACGGCTCCATGCCATTCGTGCAGGGTGCCCAGGGCTGCGTTGCATACTTCCGCAGCCACCTGAGCAGGCACTTCAAGGAGCCCTTTGCCGCGATCTCGACGTCCATGACCGAAGATGCCGCAGTATTCGGCGGGCTGAACAACATGCTCGAAGGCTTGGAGAATACGTATGCCTTGTATAAGCCGAAGATGATCACGGTCTCGACTACCTGTATGGCAGAGGTCATTGGAGACGATCTCAACGCATATATCAAGACCGCGCGTGAAAAAGGCGTCATCCCGCAGGACATGCCAGTGCCGTTTGCGCATACTCCAAGCTTTGTCGGATCCCATATCGTGGGCTATGACAATATGCTGAAAGGCATCCTGAAGGCGCTGTCGGAAGGAAAACGTGGCGAGCCGAACGGAAAGGTCAATATTATTCCGGGGTTCGATACCTATACGGGTGACTACCATGAGATCAAACGGCTTATGGCGTTGATGGGCATCGAATACACGCTGCTTGCGGATGTGAGCGAGACCTTTGACTCGCCGAATACCGGCGAATACAAGCTCTACCCGGGCGGCACGCCCCTCCCAGATGCCATGGACTCGGTAAACGCACTGGCAACCGTCGCTTTGCAGAAATACTCGACCGTAAAGACCATGGAGTATATCCAGAAGGATTGGGGGCAGAAGACTCTTACGCTTTCGCCGATCGGCATCGGGAACACAGACAGGTTCCTTGAGGAGCTGAGCAAGCTTACCGGCAAGCCGATCCCGGCGGAGATAGAGGCGGAGCGCGGCAGAGTAGTGGACGCGATGGTGGACTCCCACCCCTACGTGCACGGCAAACGGTTCGCGCTCGTTGGCGATCCCGATCAATTGCTCGGCATGATGAGTCTCATCATGGAAATGGGTGGAGAACCGGTGCATGTTGTCTGCACCAACGGCGACAAGCATTTCGAGGCAGATGCCAAGGAGCTGCTGGCATCGAGCCCCTTTGGCGTCAATGGCAGGGTATATATCAACAGGGACATGTGGCATCTGCGGTCACTGCTGTTCGCTGAGCCGGTGGATCTTCTCATCGGCAACTCCTATGCGAAGTTCCTGATGCGCGACACCGGGACCCCGCTGATCAGGATCGGCTTCCCGCTCTTTGACCGGCATCACCTGCACCGCCAGCCGATCGTCGGGTATCAGGGAGCCCTCAACCTGGTGACCATGCTGGTGAATACCGTGCTCGACGAGATGGACAGGAAGACCGTCGATACGACAAGTTTTGATGTAATCCGGTAGTTTACTGACCAGTATCCGTGAACGGTACCAAGAGAGGTAGAACATGATCACCAATGCGGACAGATTGACAGAGCACGGTTGCGGACCGGACAGAAGCGACAAGGTCTGCCGCTCACGCGGCGGAGAGTCCTGCGCTTTTGACGGCGCAATGATCGTGCTCCAGCCCATTGCTGACACGGCCCATCTGGTGCATGGACCGATCGCCTGCTGCGGTAATTCCTGGGAGGGCAGAGGCACGCAGTCGGAAAAGGGCGACCTCCACACCATGGGCTTCACCACAGACATGAATGAGCTGGATATCGTCTACGGATCGGAAGAAAAGCTGTATCGGGCAATCCTGAAGACAGCCGATTCGGTGAAGCCAAAGGCGATATTTGTATATGCAACCTGCATCAGCGGCCTTATCGGAGAAGATATCGAGGCCGTCTGCAGAAGGGCCGCTGCTGAACTGCACATAAGGGTCATCCCGGTAAATGCTCCGGGCTTTGTAGGCCCGAAGAACCTCGGCAACCGAAGTGCCGGTGACGTGCTGCTTGAGCAGGTCATCGGAACAGGCGCAGCTCCGAATAAGAATGATAACGACATCAATCTGATCGGCGAATATAACATCGCAGGTGACCTCTGGTTCATCGAGCCTGTACTGCAGCGGGCAGGAGTCACCATCCTGTCCCGCGTCACCGGAAATGCGACGTTTGAGGAGATAACCTGGGCGCATGAAGCAAAGCTGAATGTTGTCGTATGCGGCAGGGCCCTGATCAATATAGCAAAGGGAATGGAACAAAGGTATGGCATTCCCTACTGTGAGGTCTCTTTCTTCGGAAAGACCGAAATGGCCAGGGCGCTCAGAAAGATAGGCGAAGGGCTTGGGGCAAAAGACAAAGGGCTTCAGGACAAAATCGAAGAGGCCATTGCAGTAGAAGAGCAGAAGCTGTATGACAAACTCAGACCATACGAACATCTTAGAGGGAAGAAGGCAGTGCTCTATACCGGCGGGGTAAAGAGCTGGTCGTTCATCTCGGCGTTGCAGGATCTCGGTATTGAGGTCGTCGCGGTTGGCACAAAGAAGAGCACCGTTGAAGATGAGGAGAAAATGAAGGAGATATTCGGTCCCGGCGCCCCTCTTGTGGAGGATGTCACACCGAAGAATCTGCTGCGCCTTCTCAAGGACCGCGGAGCCGATATCCTCGTCGCAGGGGGAAGAAACCAGTACCTTGCGGTGAAAGAGGGATATCCCTTTGTCGATGTCAATCAGGAACGGCATCATGCCTATGCCGGCTATGACGGACTCGTCAATCTTGCCCGGCAGATCAGCAACGGCTTACGGTTCTACGGTCAGGCCAACGGGCAAAGGGCAAGGGGCAAAGGGATGAAGAAATCAGCTGTCAGCCCTTCGCCTTCAGTCAAACAGGATGTTCTCATCAATCCGCTGAAGCATTCGCCTGCACTCGGTGCTGCCATGGCATTCCAGGGTGTGCACAGGGCGGTCCCGGTCATCCACGGGGCACAGGGCTGCAATTTCCTGGGCAAGGTACTTCTGACCAAACACTTCCGTGAGCCGATAGCCATGGTCAGCAGCAAGCTTTTTGCCGAGGACGTGATCATGGGAAGCGAAGAAGGTCTTATGAAGACCGTCAACGTTCTCGCAGATAAGAACTGCCCCGATGTAATAGGCCTCATATCGACCGGCCTGACCGCGGTGAAGGGAGATGATATCCTCTCGACCGCGCATGTGCTGTCGGAGCGTCATCCGCGCATCTCGATGCTGCCAGTCGCAACGTTGGACTACGCAGGGGGGCTTGAACAGGGCTATGCAGGTGCAATCGAGGCACTGCTGTCGATCGTCGCGGCACCGGAACGTACGGACCCGGCTTTGCTGAACATCCTTGCCGGCCCTCATCTGACTCCGGCCGATATGACTGAATTGAAGGAGATCATCGGGTCGTTCGGACTCAGGTGCATCATCGTGCCGGACATGTCGGCCCTCGACGGCAGCAGACAGGGGATCTCGGCGCTTGCGGAAGGCGGGGCGTCCGTGTCAGCCATCAGCGCCATGGGCAGGGCAGCCTTCACCTTCGCGATCGGCGCATGCATGGAGGGAGCTGCAAAAATCATAAAGGACCGCTTCGGGGTCGAGTACAGCGTCCTCCAATCTGTCGCAGGACTGCAGGACACGGACAGCTTCCTGAAAATGCTTTCGCTTATAAGCGGCAAAGAGATACCCGAGACCCACCAGCATCAGCGCCGGATACTCGTGGACTCCCTGCGGGACGTCCACTTCTTCACCTCCGAAAAGTCAATCTGTCTGGCACTGGACGAAAGCCATGCGATCCAGACAGGCCGGTGGGCTGCGGAGACCGGCGCCTCGATCAGATGCGCGGTGATTCCCCATGAGACAGGGGCAGCCAGTGCTATAGCTGCGGAAAGGATTGTTCGCGGCGGACTGATGGATGTCGACGCAGAATGCGATCTGCTTATGGCAAATTCGCACGCCTTCGACATTGCCGGCCGTCACGGCATGCTGCTGTATGAAATGGGATTTCCGGTATTCAGGACTATTGGGTACCCTCAGCGTATCACCATAGGCTACCGGGGGACCACGGCCATGATCCATGATATGGCAAATCTTTTGGCAAGGGAGGTGCATCGATGAAAGTAGCTTTTGCAACAACGGACGGCATCAGTGTAAACGAACATTTCGGGAGAGCCGGCATGTTTGCCATCTACGAGCTTGACGCCAACGGGTATACCCTTCTGGAGACCCGGAGGTTTTCTGAGGGAAGGGACAGGGCAATAGAAGAGACAAAGGGAATGGGCAAGATCCATGACGAGCGGGTCGAAGACAAGGTCGAGAAGATCTCCGACTGCAGGATCATCTATCTGACAGAGATCGGCGGACCGTCCGCAGCCCGTCTTGCCCGGAAGGGTATCATGCCGGTCAAGGTGAAAGAGCCGGTAAGCATCGAGGAATCCATGCGGAAACTTTCTGAGACCATAAAGAATTCGCCGCCGCCCTGGCTGAAGAAGGCGCTGGCAAGTGATTAACGGCAATACCCGGTGTCAGCGTATTCACTTTGATGAGCTGACACGGATACGAAAACTGATCATGATACGAGGAGGAAGCAACCATGAAGATGATACGAGCATTTATCAGACCGGAAAAGGAGCAGGAGGTAGTTCAGGCATTAGAGGGGGCGGGCTTCCCATCACTGACGAAGATGCCGGTCTTCGGACGCGGCAAGCAGAAGGGGCTCCAGGTCGGGCCGGTACATTATGACGAACTTCCCAAGACCCTCATCATGATGGTCATCAACGACAAGGACGTGAAAAAGGTGACCGACCTGATGATGGAGAAGTCCAGGACAGGCTTCGTGGGCGACGGCAAGATATTCATCAGCCCGGTCGAGACGACCTATACCGTAAGGACCGGCGAGGCAGTGCTGTAAGGTACTGCCCTGCAGCCGGAAAGGAGATGACATGAAAGAGATCACCGCTATCATACGAAGAGACAAACTGCCCGAAACCAAGAAGGTGCTGGAGGAACTGGGTTATCCCTCGGTCTCAATCCAGAGCGTGGACGGCCGCGGCAGGCAGAAGGGCATGGTCTGCGACAACGACCTCGACCCGGAGCTGCCCGAGAAGTTCTGCACCTCCGTGAAACTGACGCCCACACCCTCGACCTATGCCCTGGAGCACACGCTTCCGAAAGTGGCGCTCTTCGTGCCGAAGAGGATGCTCACCATGGTGGTGCCGGACGACCTGGTCACGAAGATCGTCAAGTCGATCGTAAAAGTGAACCGGACCGGCAAGACCGGGGACGGCAAGATATTCGTCAGTCCGGTGGACGAGGCGATCCGGGTGCGGACGTCAGAGACCGGCGGAGAAGCGATCGTTTAGAACGAGACGCAGGCACAGGAAGGGGTAAAGAAAAGCAGCCGCAAAGGAAACACCTTTTCCTTTGCCTCTTCCTCTCTCTATCTGCTATGAAGGAGGAAATTATGGCGACAACGGGAATGACACGCGGGGGACAGGAATGGACCCCGCGCTTTATAGAGGCGATCGATGTGAACAAGTGCATCGGCTGCGGCCGGTGCTACAAGGTATGCAGCAGGGAAGTCTTGGAACTCATCGAAAAACCCTTTGAGGGAGAAGACGAATACGGCGACGACATGGGCAACAAGGTCATGTCCGTGGCGAACCGGGACAACTGCATCGGCTGCGAAGCCTGCTCCCGCACCTGCACCAAGCGCTGCCATACGCATATAGAGCTTTAGCAGTTGCACGCCAGAAGGCGGCACCCGACAAGGACCGGGCCGGTCCTTGTCGGCAAGACCGGAAGCACCTTCTCACCACGTGACCGGCAGCACAAGTACCGCGGTCACCGGATATTAAACGACCCTGCTGCCGTCAGCCCGTTGATGTCGATTCTGCGATGCCACGGCACTTCGCAGGGCCCGGTCATACTGCGCCGCTTCCCTGCCTACACGTCTGGTGGCACGCCGGAACCGATGATCCTACAATAATGTATCGCCTCTGACATTGTGCTTCATTTCCGTACAGTCAGGACGTGCTGCCGCCGCATACGTCCCGGTTTAGACCTTGGCAATGCTTTTGCATTCAAAACTGATGGACGGTCAGAAATATCAATGAAAAAGGTCAGGAACAAGGTATATCTCATAGACGTGACCAACAGGGACGGGGTGCAGACCTCTCGCATCCTCCTACCGAAGCTCGCCAAGACGATGCTCAACCTCTATCTCGACGAGATGGGCATCTTCCAGAGCGAGATCGGGTTCCCCACGCTCCGGCATGAAGTAAATTACATTAATGCGAACCTCAGGCTCGCCGCATCCGGCGCGATCAAGCGCCTACGGCTGCAGGGATGGTGCCGCGCGATACCGGAGGACGTCGATCGTACGTTCAGCAACTGCCCGGAACTCCGCCATCTGAACCTCTCGATGTCCACCTCCGAGGTGATGCTGAAGGCCAAGTTCCGCGGCACAAAGACCTGGGAGTCTCAGCTCGGCCTGATGAAGAAGGCGGTCGGTCTCGCCCGTGACCGCGGCGCATTGTCCGTCGGTATCAATGCCGAAGACGCATCGCGTACGGACCTCGGACGGCTCAGGGAGTTCATCGCTGCCGGCAAGGAAGCCGGGGCAGACCGGTTCCGCTACTGTGACACGCTGGGAACCGAGGACCCCCTCACGATTTGCGATCGTATCAGGACGCTTGCGCGGGACAACGGCCTGCCAATAGAGATGCACTGCCACAACGACCTCGGCATGGCCGAGGCCGTCTCGATCGCCGGCGCACAGGGCGCAGCAGACAGCGGTGCCGGCTGCTACATCAACACGACGGTAAACGGCTATGGCGAGCGGGCAGGAAACTGTGACCTGGTCTCCACGATCCTCGCCCTGAAATTCTCACCTGCCCTCAGACAGAGGGTTACGCTGGACGAACGGGTCGACCTCAGCGTCGCATGGAAAATAGCGCGCTATGCTTCCTATGCCTTCAATATTCCGATCCCCCTGCACCAGCCCGGTGTGGGCGCCAACGCATTCGCTCATGAGTCCGGCATACACGCAGACGGCGCACTCAAGGACCGCAGGAGCTATGAACTGTACGACGTCGGGGACGTCGGCAGGGGAAAGCCCGAACTGATCGAGACCGGAAGGGTGATCACCACCGGTGAATACGGCGGCATCAAGGGCTTTCGTCATGTCTCTGATAAACTCGGCATCCATTTTCATGACGATTCCGAGGCACGGACCATACTGCAGCTTGTCCAGTATGCAAACCTCCATACCCAGAAGCCGCTGACCGATGATGAACTGCGTTTCGTCGCACGATATCCTGACATTGCGGCCGCACTGTTCACCGTTCTGCCCGAATAATACGTCATCGTCTCTTTTGTTACATCTTTGTAATTCATGATCGGCCGCCCGAGCCGAAACTGCAGGCAGGTCTCGCTTTCGGCCTTGGCAGGGATATTGCTTGTATTATGGGCAGGAGGTGCATCATGATTACGGCGAGACAGCAGACCACACGGGACATCAAGCTTTCCCATCCCTGTTTTTCGAAGGAGGCCCACCACCGTTTCGGCCGCGTGCATATCCCGGTAGCGCCGGCGTGCAATATCCAGTGCCGCTACTGCATCCGGAAGTTCGACTGCGCGAACGAATCGCGGCCCGGCATTACCAGCCGCGTCCTTTCGCCCGGCGAAGCGCTTGAGCGGGTCCGGGCGTTGACCGGCAGGAATGACAAACTCACGGTCGTAGGCATAGCCGGCCCCGGAGACCCGCTGGCCAATGAAGCGACCTTCGAGACCATGGCGGCTATCCACCGGGAGTTTCCTGATCTTACGCTCTGCGTATCGACCAATGGTCTCTGCCTGCCGGACCGCATAGCTGACCTCATGCAGGTGGGCGTCAGGAGCATAACGATCACCATCAATGCGATCACGCCAGCCCTGGCCGAGCGGATCTATGCCTGGGTCGTATACCGCGGCAGGAAGCTCACGGGAAGGGAGGCGGCCACGCAACTGGTCCTCAACCAGCAGCGGGGACTAACCAACGCTATCGATGCAGGGTTCATGGTGAAAGTGAACACGGTCTTCATCCCCGGGGTCAATGACGCGGAGATTCCGCTCATTGCATGGTCGGCCGGAACAAAAGGGGCCGACATCATGAACATCATCCCCCTCATCCCGCAGGCTGAATTTGCAGGACTGCAGCGGCCGTCGACCGAGGCGGTGGCCAAGCTGCGCGGCGGGTGCGCGACCCATATCGAACAGATGACCCACTGCCGCCAGTGCCGGGCCGATGCCTACGGCACGCTCGGGGAGGACAGGGACATGGAACTGGAAGTGCTGAACGCGCGGATCGGGGAAGAATACTGTGAAATGCTCTGAGACGCACGAAGAAACAGCGTCCGCAGAAGAAAACGGAGCGTCATATGATCACACTAAGCGACCGGGAGCGTGAACGCTATCGGCGACAGCTGATGCATGAAGGATACGGCCTGCAGCAGCAGAAGCGGTTGCGGGCATCTACTGCAGTAATTGCCGGGGTGGGCGGACTCGGCGGCGCCGCAGCCACCTATCTCGCTGTGGCCGGCATCGGCGGATTGCGCCTCGCCCACGCAGGCGACCTTACCCTGTCGAACATGAACCGTCAGACGCTCATGCGCGACGACCACATCGGAAAACCGAGGGTCGAACAGGCGAAAGACCGCATCAGGATGTTGAACCCTGATGTGGCAGTAGAGATATTCAACGAAAGGATAACGTCGGGAAATACCGGCATGCTGCTCGACCGCACAGACATAGCACTCTCGGCGCGTCCGAACTTCCCCGAGCGCCGCATCCTCAACGAGGCATGCATAAGGCAGGAGATACCCATGGTCGAGGCCGCCATGAACGGCATGGACGGGTACCTTTTCACTGTCATGCCTGGTGCCACACCCTGTCTCGACTGCGTATTTCCCGAGCATGATCCTGCATGGGAAGAACTCGGGTTTCCGGTCTTCGGGGCGGTGTCCGGTATGCTCGGCTGCATGATGGCGCTGGAGGCCATCAAGGTATTGACTGGTTACGGAAGACCGCTCGGCGAAAGAATGCTTGTCTTCAACGCCTATGATATGGTTTTCCGGAACGTAAAGATCCGTTTCGATCCCGACTGCCCGGTCTGTGGCGGGAAAATGCACAGATCGCGTGTGGCCGACGGCGGCATCCCGGCCGGCAGAAAGAACTGAACAGGAGGTGCCAATTATGTCGCTCGCCGCATTCAGGTTTCTTTTCATGGTCATCGCAATTGCAGCGCCGGCTGTCTCGGCTGCCGGGCAGCTCACGGTCTCTGCCGCGGCAAGCCTCAAGGCACCGTTCGAGGAGTTCGCCACATTGTTTGAAGCCCGGCATCCGGGCATGAAGGTCGCTAACAATTTTGCCGCTTCAGGCGTGCTCCGGAGCCAAATAGCGAGCGGAGCGCCGACCGACGTCTTTGCATCCGCATCCCCGAGGGAAATTGAGAGCCTCGAACAAAAGGGTGACATAGTCACTGGAACGCGCAGGAACTTTGCCGGGAACGCCATAGTGCTGGTCACCGCAATGGAGAGTCATGACAGCATCTCGTCGTTTACCAGTCTGAAAAATAGCGGGGTTCGCCGTATCGCCACCGGCAACCCCGCGACTGTCCCTGCAGGCTCCTATGCAGCCGAAACGCTTAAGAGCCTCAACCTTTGGGAAGCGGTCAGGGACAGACTGATCTATTGCGAACATGTCCGGCAGGTCGCAGACTACGTTGCACGCGGAGAGGTCGATGCCGGCATCGTCTTCCTCACGGATGCAGCGCTTCGCAGGGCAGAACTGCGGGTTGTGGCCGCAGCTCCGGAATCTGTCCATGCCCCCGTTGTCTATGCTATCGCAGTTGTCAGGAGCACCCAGGCTGAGACAGCGGCGAGGGATTTTATCGCTCTCGTGACCTCGAAGGACGGCAAAAAAATACTTTCCCGGTATGGTTTCAGGGTGACACCGTGATCATGGACGGTTCAGCATGGTTCTCTCTGCGGCTTTCGCTGCAGGTCGCTTCAGCAGCCACCTTACTCGTCTTTGTCGCAGGTCTCGCTGTTGCATACCTGCTCGCCATGAAAGACTTCCGGGGCAAAGAGGCAGTGGACATGCTCTTCACCCTTCCGCTGGTGCTGCCGCCCACGGTAACGGGATACTATCTCATCCTCCTCTTCGGCAGGAACGGTCTTTTCGGCAGGCCGGTCTTCGAGGCAACCGGTTGGTCCGTGATGTTCACTTGGCAGGCCGCGGTAATCGCATCCTTCGTAGTAGCCCTTCCCCTCATGATCAAAACGGCCCGGGCAGCCATCGAGTCGGTCGATCGCAACATTATTGTGGCTGCATACACGCTCGGCCATTCTCGCTTCACAACGGCAGTGAAGGTGATCCTGCCTCTGGCGAAGAAAGGGATCATCGCGGGAACCGTGTTGTCGTTCGCCCGTGCAATGGGTGAGTTCGGCGCTACGCTCATGCTGGCTGGTAATATTCCGGGCAGGACCGACACCATGCCGCTGGCCATTTATACCCTAGCGGGAAGCGGGGAATGGAGCAGCGCGCATATCCTCGTCGCAGTCTTTACCGTGATCTCCGGCGCATTCCTGTATATCGCCAACATCTACGGAAAAAAGGCCGTCATATGACGCTTCAGGTCTCCATCTCAAAGGTTCTGCCGGGATTTACCCTCGATGTCTCCTGGGAAGTGGGCAACGAGCTTGCAGTGCTCTTTGGCTTCTCCGGGGCAGGCAAATCCATGACTTTCCGCATGATCGCCGGAGTGATGGTGCCTGATAGAGGTCTGATTACGCTCGACAACAGGGTCTTGTTCGAACGACCCTCCGGCACGGATTTATCTCCGCAGGAGCGTTCGCTTGGCTATGTGTTCCAGGATCTCGCACTTTTCCCCCATATGACCGTGATGGAGAACATCCGTTTCGGAGGCCACGGCAAGAACAGAAAACTCCTGGACGGTGAAGCAAGGATGCTGGTTCGTCGCTTCCACCTTTCCGGACTGGAAGGCAGATTTCCTTCCCAGATTTCGGGAGGACAGCAGCAGCGCGTTGCCTTAGCGCGTGCACTGATGCGGCATCCTAAGGCGCTGCTCCTCGACGAACCCTTCTCGGCGCTCGATGCGCCGGTGCGTGCAGAGATGCAGCAACTTGTCAAGGAAGTCCAGCAGGAACTCTCCATACCGGTAGTCCTCATAACCCACGACCTGAACGAGGCATGCGGGATAGCAGACCGCATGATCGTCTATTCATCAGGGCGCGTAATCCAGGCCGGCACACCGGCCGAGATCGTCCGGCACCCTTTCGCTGCGGAGGTTGAACAGCTTGTCTCGTACCGGATAGGATTATGTGAGCAGAAACTCTGCCCATGCTGATAGCCCTATTCCCGAAAAATGGGCGCCTGCCACGCCATCCGTGAGAACATTCTTCACATAGTGCTACAATAGGCCATGAAGATGTTGCGCGCAATGCCCAAGATGACAACATCTGCAGGCAGATCGAAAATCATATCCTGCCTGTCCCGCATCCCCTTCCTGTTGGTTATACTTCTACTCACCTTAGTTGTTGTCCAAATATCATCCGGCGGACTGTCGCATAAACAGCACCAGCATCGCATCTCGCTCGGGCGGACCGGTTCCGATCAGCAGGTTTCCGCAGGGACGTTCCTCGTTGCGGACCGCATGATGACTGATCCTCGCTTCCGGCAGGCCGTCATTCTCATGATCCGGCACGATGCCCGGGGCTCTGCAGGTATCGTGATCAACCGGCCGTCGGAGTTCAAGCTCTCGCACCTCTTCCCGGACAGGGAGGAAAAACTGGGGAAAGAACAGTTCGTCTATCAGGGCGGCCCGGTGGCCATGCAGGAGATGATCTGCTTGATGCGGCTGCGGATCAGTATTGCCGGCGCAGAGCGGATATTCGGCAATGTATATATAACAGCGAGCAGGCCCGTCCTCGAGGGGCTGATTGAAAAGCACGATGCAGATGACCGCTTCCGCGTCTATGCCGGATATGCCGGATGGGGCCCGGGGCAGCTTGCTGCGGAAGTCGCACGTGGCCAGTGGAAGGTTATGCCGGCAGACGCAAAGTACCTCTTTGACCTGCCGGCTGAAAATATCTGGTCCGACCTCATGCGTGACCGCGTGGAGGGCCTTATCAGCATATGATATGCGGCATCGACCGGTCTGGCGCCATCGATCGACTTCTGGTCATCGGCGCTTCAGCCGTCCCAGCACGATCTCATTATCGCCCCGCTCAAAGGTACTTGAGCTCAGTTTCTCCCACTGCATCCTGTCATAAGAGGCCTGCTGCTCATGGTTTAGTTCTTTTAGAAAGTCGGTATCAAACAGGAAATAGACCTGCTCCTCCGGACGAATATCCTCCAGCTGCCTAAAGTCATCCGCTGCAACGACCTCACGGTCGAGATAACAGGTCACTCCCAGTATCCGCCGGCCGCCTATTTCATATACTTTCTCGATGCCGGGAGGTATGCGACGTTCTATATACCTGGCCGCCCGCCGCGGCGATTCCCCCCGCATGACCATGTTCTGTATGTTCATGTCCGCAAAAAGAAGACTGAATAACCCAACCCAGAGAGCAATAAGGATGACGAGGTGTCGGGGGGTGATGACTGCAGGCCTCAGGACAATAGCGCCGGAGCTCAGAACGATCAGAATAACCGCTACCACAAGGGGAAAGGAAAGCTGCATACCTCTCGCCAAAGCGACTCCGACGATGGCAGGCGCTGCACAGCATACCAGCATGGCCGCACCCCTCATCCCCTTCATCACGAAACCGTTTTCCCGCGGCCGATCCCTGAACAGAGAAACATAGGATGCCGCAAGCGGAGCAAGGACTATGGCAATGAACGGTCCTGCAGGAAGAACGTAGCGTACGTAGGCGTTGGGGAGAAGCCAGTACAGGGGGAAGTTCGCCGTAATCATGACCAGGGAAAAGACAACCAGCTCATTATCCAGTACCGTGCGCGCATGCTGCCGAAGATCACGATTCAGAAGAACCGGCAGGACAAGAAGCGCCCATGGCATGAAGGACATTGCAGCGTCAAGGGGATACGTGATAAGGTGTTGCAGAAAGCCTGTGGCATGGCTGCTTTCTCCCCGGGATACGATCTGCGTCTTCCACATGCCCAAGTAGGCGCTGAACGGTATCTCCCGCAGAACGGCGCTCAGGTATATAAGCAGGACGGCGGCAGCTACAAGAATACCGACAACATGGGCTCCGGAAAAGAAATAAGAAAACCGCTTCCGCAAAAGCAGATAGACAGCCACGGTGACATAAAAAAATACGGCAGCATGCGGCCCTTTGGTAAGAAATGCAACTCCGACCAGGAACAGCGATATCCCCCACAAAACGACCGGCCGCCATCCTTTTGTATATCCATTCAGCCAGATCAGCAGGATGACTGTAACAAACAGGATGAACAGGGCATCGATCTCTGCGGACATGCCCTTTTTCACCAGGCCGGTCATGCTGATGGCGGCAAGCGCGGCAAAAAATCTACTGTCCTGATCGAGCCACGCCCGCGTCATGAAATAAACGACCAGACCGGTTGCCATCATGGCCAGCACGGAAGGCAATCGCGATGCCCATTCCGTGATCCTGCCGAAGATCATGCCGCTCGCTGCGATAAGCCAGTTCATCAACGGCGGTTTTGTCAGGTACTGTTTGCCGTGCAGCACGGGCACGATCCAGTTGCCGGTCCGAAGCATATCCTGGGCAACGGCAACACGGGTAGGCTCATTGCCGTTCCATGGGTTATCGCCAATGAGCGGCATGTATATTGCCAGCGTGATGCAGCATATCAGCAGACTGTGCAGCACGGTCTGCGCCTTTTTGTGTGGTAGTGATACGGTGTCTGCCCGCCGCGATTTGAACAGGGATATTTTCAGGAAGAGTCCTTTCAATGCTATAATGTACCATCATACCGATAGCAGCGTATTTTTGATAGACCTCCCCTTTTGTGACCCGTCAGTTATGCTTTTTTGAGAAGAACAGCGTGTGCGGAGAGGCCTGCGCCGAATGCCACCATGACGCAGAAATCGCCATGGTCCATGCCATTATCCAAAATATTGTTCAATACGAACCAGACTGTGGGCGAAGACATGTTACCATAGGCGGACAATATGGCGCGTGTCGGGAGCAGTTGCTCCTCTGACAAACCTATCTCATCACGGATGCAGTTGATGATCTTCTCACCGCCCGTATGCAGTGCCCAGTGCCTGATATCAGCGACACGCAGGTCCCGCGGTTCGAGAAGGTCCCTCAGTACCTGCGCCACCGCTTTCTTGACAAGATGCGGAAGTCTCGTTGAGAGCTGATTATGCAGTTGACCGTCCTTATGTACATACCGAATGGCATCCCGGTCCTCAGGCGCATACCGGCTCGACGAAGCGATGAGCTGAAGCCCCTGCTTGCCCCGCCAGAGAACCGCTGCTGCTGCGCCGTCAGCGAAGAGGGCGTTGGAGACAAGCAGGCTCAGATCATTTCCCATCTGAAACGTGGCAGTGCAGACCTCTACAGAGGCGCTCACCACCACCCGGTGCGGTGTACGCGCCAGCAGGGATTCAGCAACCTCCAGGTTCGGAAGCGCTCCCCCGCACCCGCTCCCCACAAGATCATAGACCCGAACGGCGCGGTCGAGTCCAAGCCTCTCTATAAGGTAGGTCGATATACCAGGACAGATGTACCCGGTACAGGTGTTTACCACAAGCCCCGAGACATCACTACACGCTGTTCCGGCCTGCACCAGTGCCTTCTCTATCGCCTCTGCCGAAAGGTCGACCGCCCAGCGGGTAAACCGCCGGATTCGTCCGTCGAGGTCTTCCGTAAAGAGGTCATCCGCTCTTTCAAAAGCGAAGCTACGCCGGCGAATAGCCGTATTGGAGAAGAGGTCCTGCATGAGTGAGAGATTCCGGGAGGTCAGCGCACGGGAGTAGCGTTCGGTCAAATATCTTCCGGCCTCAGCCTGCGGAAGGCTGAGAGGGGGGGTTGCCACCGCTACCGCCGCGATATGCGCATTGTCCGCAATCTCTTCGCCGTCCCGCATGTTCATGCATCCATACCGAGTGATCTCAGCCCCCGTCGTATGACACGGGTATACTTCCAGAGAGGAGAAGTCACCCCCAGTTTGTACGCCACGCGCTGGATAGGCAAAAGTACCGGCAGACTCAGTGATGCGGAATTCATAAAGTTCATGTGTCCGTTCATGGCCGTCTGCACCTGTTTCAGCATCCAGTCGTAGGAAACGGCCGGGGAAACATAAAAGACCGGCTCAAGCATCCCGCTCTGCGGGAGCGCGAGAAGCCTCTGCTCCCTTGCGATCACTTCCAGGTCCGTCCCGGGATATATACGTATACCGATTCCGAAAAACGCAACATCCTGCGGCCGGATAGCGGTCTCCGCAAACCGTATCGTTTCCATAACCGTCTCCTCTGTTTCGTTTGGGCCTCCCATCATAAATATCCAGACGCAGGGGAGCGCATGGCGGCGGATCACTTCTGCAGCCTTATACACGTGCGCAGCAGTAAACCCTTTTTTCAGCCCTTCCAGTACGCTGTCCGATGCGCTTTCCACGGTAATGCCTATGCCGGAAAAACCCGCCCGTTCCATCCCCGAAAGAAGCGCATCGTCAATAAAAAGGGGATTCAATTCAAGACTCTGGAGCGACACATCCGGTTGAATCCGGGCGATACTTTCGCAGATCTCCAGGGCATGCTCATAGGGACTGTTAAATACATTATCGACAAATTCGATACGGCGGAGACCGTGCGAAGCCAGCCTGCAGATGTTCTCAGCGGCATCATCGGGATGGCTCAGCCGGTACCTGCTGCCTTCTATTTTTCGGTATGTGCAGTAAACACAGGCAAACTTACATCCCAGCTTGGTCTGGACCGGAATTGTAGACAGGCGCGAGAGATATGCCTTCAGATGAATCCAGCGCGAAAAGTCAGGCGAGGCACAGGAGAATCCGTTTTCCGATGAGAGGCAGGCATTGACCCTGAATTCACCCTGTTCGAGCCATGCGGCCCCCGGAACTGTAGCGGGCGGTCGCCCCCGGGATAATTCCGCAAGAAGCCGGGGGAAAACGGCTTCGCCGTCGCCGAGCACCGCCACGGACGCGCCCGTGTAACGGAGCAGTTCCTCTGGCATCACAGAGACTGCAGCACCCCCCATGACAATAGGCGCAGACGTCACCGAACGGATAACATCAACGATACCAGCAACGCCTTTAACAAAAAAAACCGGGGATTGGATGTCGTTATTATCAATATTTCTTACCGAAAGCCCCACGACATCCGGCTTATTTTTCCCTAGCGCGGTTAGTATCTCCTGCAAAGGGTCTTTGTAAAATGCCAAGTCCATGAACTGCACAGCGTGTCCTGCGCGACTGGCAGATTCAGCAACCATACAGGCACCTATCGGGATGACCGGCATGGGGAAATGGTTACGATTCGTGTTTATGATAAGGACATTCATCGCTCAACCTTGCACCCTTATCATACACGATAATCACACCCGAGGAGAATGCGGGAACGCTCCATGAATATTACACCCGATTTCCCCTGTCGTCACGCAAAGCAGGGATAGATCCTGATAGGTTGAAGTCATTTCGCTTTCAGGTACATATGCCGCAAGTGTCCCAAGAGACGATTACACGAAACGTGAAAACGTTATCCAGCATATCCCGAAAAGTCCTCCGAGATGTAGCATGACTATGGATGGTACTCCACCCAATAAAAGAGGGATGCGGCTGAAACTGTGCTTGCACTGGCCCGGGGATGGGCACTGTCCGGTTGGAAATACAGAGATCATTGGCGTATCAAACTGTCCGCCAAAAGGAGACCCTCAAAAACCGGGAATGGCTGCATCGAGAAGATAGGAGGGAGATGCTGACGTCTTCGTTAGCGTTTGCAAACGATATTTCGCCCATATTTGATGACTGGCGTTAAAGCATAGGCGAAGAGAAGAAGTCTTGGTTTGGCCTGTATGCCGAAAGGGAATTTGTTCTGAAGGCAGGAAGGCGATTAATTCCAATTAATCCGCCATTTCCAACGCTCGGGATCTATATCTATGATCTGAGAACTCACATTTCTCGCTCAGGTCAGTTCGAACATCCCGGCGACAAAGCCTCCGATAAATTCGCGCAAGGAAGCTGGAATTGTAGGATTTCCCGTAACACCATATACAATATATTTTCCGTTTTCATTGACTTCCAATACCTTGTTTTCACCCTGGTCATAATAAATTTTCCAAAGGCCGGCTGCCTTACTCCCTATGTACGGCACGGAAAGGATGCGTATAAGCGGCCGATAAATCCCTTTAATGTTATCTTTACCGCAGATCTTAGCCATCTTCCATATACCCTTAGGATCTCCAGGGAAGAGCGCCTTTGCTGCCGCTTCCACAATGCGACCTCCGATATCAATGGGAATCCAGGAAACCGGCATGATGCTTTGAAAAATATTCCACCCTTTTTCGGAAAACAAAGCGCGCATTCGTTCTTCGGACTGAGAACCTTTTTTTTTCAGCTCTGCGCGAATGGTTACAAAAGCTGTTCCTTTGACATTAGCCATATCAGTTAACCCTCTTTTTCTGCTTTTATTCCATTATGTTTCCTGCATTTTACCATGCTTCTGCTGAAATTCAAACCTGGTGTTAACACCTATAAGGCCCACCAACAAAACGCTTTCGTCATTACCTCATTTTTCTCAAGTACTCCCGTTACATAACTCGTGTAACCCTGGCTGCACCGACGTAAATTCCATTCGGAAGCAGACACCGTTTTGCTCAGAACTGTCTTCTTGACGTCGCAACCGTCAATACCCACGGCCTTGTCAGTGGATATCGACAGCAATTGAATAGTTGAACACATAAAAAAGGAATCTGCGATGTAGGAGTTCAGAGAATATTCCTCAACAACTGTCCGGCCTACCTTCAATCTTCGCGTAGTAATCCCTGGAAAGAGTACAGCGTCTCCACTGTCCTGTATTTCGAGAACTCGACGGAAAGGTCTATCCGCTTGTTTTCATCGTGAAATACGCAGTAACTTTCACGATAAAAGAAGTCTGCGCCCCGACAAAAGCATCCATAACCGTGCCCTCTTTATCATTCAGTCCGGTTACTTCTCTATCGCCGCCTCTCACGTGAGATAGGCCATTGAACTTTTTGTCGTTTACCCGCTAAAATATTTTATATGAAGAGACGCTTCGTAATACGGTCATGCCGTTGTGCAACAGGGAAGCGTGCATTCGATCAATAAGGAAAGTGGGGGAAGAAGTCCATAAAAGGACTCTTTTATCGCATTAATCGTTCTTGTCTTTGCCGGTATGACGGCTGCCCAAGCCGGAGTAAAAATGGGACCTTACCGTATAAATACGGCAGTCAGTGCTTAGCGGCTGTTCTGAAAAAGCTGGCACAACCGGAATCAAGACTTCGGATAATATGAATGGTTACTAGTGCGGTACGTGCCATAAGAGGGAAACGGCCTTCTGCGGCAAAGCGGTTCGGAAACGGCATAGACGGGGAAATGGCTGAAGTTGATGGAGAAATAATGCTTCTGGATTTTCCGGAGAATCCTGATAATACGGCGGTAGCTCATTGCACAGAAGGATTTTGCCCGGGACAAAACTCGAGAGGATACCAGACATCATATTCTCCCATAAGAAGCATGCGATACGGAACGGTTGCGAGCTGTTACCACTCTGAAATATTTGTGGGTAAAATGGACTCGACAAAGTACTCCATGGCAGAGATATATGAGGGGAAATGTTGCCGAGTCTGTCACACATCGGCAGCCGTCCTGTTAATCGAGAGATGTCTGCGAAACCGTTACATTGATTGAAGAAAAAAAGGATAAAATGACGAAACTGAGAGTTTGCCTCATCAGCATTGCCACCGCTACGATCCTGTTTTCCGGCACACAGGATATAGAGAAACAAACATTCTCGTGGTGCGGCGTTGTCCATGCACAGGATGACTGGAAGAATGAATTTGATGATGTCTGTTCGAAGACACAGGATGCAGTGATATTCTCTCCGGATGAATTGAGAAATCTTATAGCGAGATGCGATAAACTGAAACCGCTCATAGAAAAGCTCGATGAGACTCAGCGGAAAGTTTTTCTGAAGAGGCTCCAGCGCTGCCGAGACCTTTTCTTCTTTGCTCTCGAATCAAAGGAAAAGGAGTAATCGATGCATCCCTTCAGCCAGTTGTTTACGTTCTTCTTTATTCTCCTCTTTTCTGCAGGGGCAGTGTCGGCGATGACCGTAGTTTCACCTGACAGATACGGCAGGGTAGTCATTAACAATTATTCTTCTCGGTCAGGGCTTGTTCCCGTCGTCTTCGACCATTGGCTTCACCGGGCGAAGTTTACCTGCAGGCTTTGCCACGTCGACGTGGGGTTTGCGATGGAAGCGGGAGCGACGAAGATTAGTGCTGCTACGAACATGAGAGGCTTTCATTGCGGGTCCTGTCATAACGGAAACAGGGTCTTTGAGGGAAGAAAGATATTTGGTTCGTGTTCCGGCAGCGTTTTGCCGGAGGAAGCCGAAAGATGTGAACGGTGCCACTCTCTTGGAAAGGAAGTTAAAAAGGAATACGAATTCAATACATTTATTAACAGATTGCCCAAGAACGCTCTTGGGAACAGCATAGACTGGGAGGAAGCAGAGACCAAGGGACTCATCAAGCCCGCCGATTTTCTTGAAGGCATATCCATTAAAAGGACTCCCATGAAAATGGATAAGGATGTCTCGATAGAATCAGGGGTTGCGTGGATGTCCGATGTCCTCTTCTCCCATAAGAAGCACGCCGTCTGGAACGGATGCGAGGTCTGCCATCCCGAGATATTTCCGATCACGAAAAAAGGCGCGATCAAATTCTCGATGCTGCAGATATCCAGCGGTGAGTACTGTGGCGTCTGCCACACTTCGGTCGCTTTCCCGCTCAACGATTGCCAGAGGTGTCACACAAAACCGGTTCAGTAGCGTTCAGTATGTGCGGGTCAAGTCCTGTTTCGCAATATCCTTTGGCATCACGTATGCCACGCCTCAGAGAGCTTCTCAAAGACGGGCAGGCGGCATCCGGCCGAAGGTCAAGGAACTGTAAGACAGGAGGAAACACTCAGATATTACCGAGCCTTAACAATCAAGGTCATGACAAGGGATGCCGGCTTTACTACCCTTGCACTATGCCGCGGCAAGCACGGCGCATGTCCCCGATGCCTTGCATCTCATCCTGGTTAGGAAGACAAACAAATCCGTCACATTGATCGACCCGGGCAGCAACACCGTGGAAACGACCTTAAACCTTACCAGTTTTTCGAGGATACCAGGCCTCCGTTCCTGCTCGTGACCGGCGGGCTGATGCCGGCCTTTGTGTCGATGATCCATAAGCCGCTCTTCTTACGGCTGCATTGATGCCCGCGTCGTGCCGTCACCGCACGGAAGAATGCTCACCACAAGCGGCCGCGGTGCGAGCAACGTATATCTTATCGACAGAGTAAAGAGGGAGGTGATAGGAAATGCACCCAATCCCTTTGCCTCGGCGACCACGAATCCGGAATTTTTTTCCAGTGGCATTTTCGTGGGTCGTGAGCCGCTTGCGACTACCTTCACGAGGAATGGCACTGAACTGTGGCAGTGCGCGGCGAAGACAGGATTGCCATCCTCGATATGGAATGGACCGTCAGGCAGGCAGGAGGCGCGGATGCGCAAGCGATACGTTCATATGTGACAACGATCAACGGCCCTGCACGGGTCTGGTTTAACGCTACAGAAACCATTTCCTACGTGGTAAGTCAGAAGGTTTCAAAAATCGATGTGTTCAGGGTAAACCCGACGCGCAGAGGTACTCGCATCTTCAGAGGCTAACGACGCTGGATATCAGCCTGCAGGACAAGCCGGGGTTTACACCCTTTATGAAGACCTCTCCCGACGGCAAGGACTCGGTGGCACGAGAGCTCGCCGAAGAGCATTGCAAGTCAAAAGGTCGAGATCGAGGCGATGGAGCGGCGCTGGGAGATACGCAGGGAGAGGGTGCAGCGGGTCCCTGAAAAGAAAACCCGGAGTCTCATATGCACTGACCTCGTCCTGCCTGCGCACAATGTTCTGCGGTCGATCGGCGGTGGTAGCCCCCTTCGCTGGTTCAACAGGATGTATCCAATCCGGTAATGGTCGTGCCTCTGCGGAAGCGGAAGGGAAGGAAAGACCCTATAGCGGCACGAGAGGAAGGCAGTTCGAAGAGAAAGCCGCTGCTTTCTCCAACAGCTTAGATCGTCTGTTTTTGTGAGAAAGTTTCATGGAGCACCCTTCATTTTTCTCTTTGCCTTCAGCTGGAACTGCTGCTTCCTGCGTGACCTGCCTGCGGGACTACGACCTTCATGTTCATCTCCTTCCTGTTCATGTAGAATAGACCATGCAGACGGAGATCCAAGGACAGCTCGAACGCATCACCTTCCGCAGCGACGAAAACCACTTCACCATCGCAAAGATAAAGGTGAAAGGCCATAAGAGCCTTGTTACAGTACTTGGCAATCTCCTGACGGTATCACCCGGCGAGATCCTCAGACTTACCGGTACATGGGACCGGCATCCGAAGTACGGCGAGCAGTTCAAGTTCACGTCCTGTGAGACCGTCGTTCCTGCCACGCTGCACGGAATTGAACGCTATCTGGGTTCGGGGCTGATAAAAGGCATTGGCCCGGTCATGGCAAAACGCCTCGTCGAGAAATTCGGCACGGATACGCTTGAGGTGATCGAGAAGCAGACGCACCGCCTGTCAGAAGTTGAGGGCATCGGGGAAAAGAGGATCGGGATGATCAGGTCTGCCTGGCAGGAGCAGAAGGAAGTCCGTGGCGTGATGCTCTTCCTTCAGAGTCATGATGTAAGCTCGGCCTATGCAGCCAAGATCTACCGGCAGTACGGAAGGGAGTCCATTGCCGTGGTCAAGGAAAACCCCTTCCGGCTTGCGACCGATATCTCCGGCGTCGGATTCAGGACAGCAGACACCATCGCGGCAAAGCTCGGCATGCCGAAAGATGCGCCTATGCGGGCAGAAGCCGGTGTTCTGTATGTGCTGCAGCAGCTGGCCGGTGAGGGACATGTCTATTACCCTTACGACGAACTCATTGATGAATGCCTCAAAATCCTTGATATCGGCCCTGCTCCGGTCGCCACCGCAGTCTCGGCACTGTGCAAAGCGAACCGGCTCTTCAGAGAGGATGAGGCCGTCTACCTTACGGAGTTCCATATCGCGGAAAAGGGGGTCGCTGAGAGCCTCACCGCGATACGTACGGAGCAGCGCAGACTCTTCCTTGAAGACAGGGATGGGGCGATCGCTGCGGTCCAGGAAGACCTCGGCATAACCCTTGCGCAGAACCAGGCACGGGCAGTTCGCGAGTCCCTCGATGCCAAGGTCCTGGTCATCACCGGCGGACCGGGAACCGGCAAGACAACGATCATCCGGGCGATTCTCAGACTGCACCGGGGCGCCGGTATGCGGGTCCTCCTCGCGGCCCCGACAGGCAGGGCAGCGAAGCGAATGGCAGAAGCGACCGGGCATGAAGCAAAGACCATTCACCGCCTTCTTGAATTCAGTCCGAAGAACAACGGGGGATTTCGAAAAAACGAGGAAAACCTGCTTGAGGCAGACCTGATCGTGATCGACGAGACATCCATGGTGGATGTGATTCTCATGTACCACCTGCTTCAGGCAGCACCAAAGGAGGCTACGCTTATCTTCGTCGGCGACGTTGACCAGCTCCCATCTGTGGGTGCGGGCAATGTGCTCAGAGACATCATCGATTCCGGGCAGGTACCCTGCGTCCGGCTGAACGAGATATTCCGGCAGTCACGGGAAAGCCTTATTATCGTCAATGCCCACAGGATAAACAGCGGTGAACTACCGATCACGCAGGCAGGGAAGGGAGGTCAGCAGGACTTCTATTTCATCCAACAGGAAGAACCGGAGAAGGTGCTCGATGCGATCCTGAACCTCTGCAGTGAAAAAGTCCCCAACAGATTCGGCTTAGACCCGCTGAACGATATCCAGGTGCTCACGCCGATGCACCGGGGCATTGTCGGTGCATCTAATCTGAACGCTGAACTTCAGAAACACCTGAACCCTTCCGGCGATGAGCTGATCAGAGGGACAAAGGTTTTCCGCACCGGTGACAAGGTGATGCAGATTCGGAACAATTATGACAAGGATGTCTATAATGGGGACATCGGCAGGATTGCTTTGATCAATCGGGAAGAGCACGAAGTCAATGTTGACTTTGACGGCAAGATGGTGGGCTATGATTTCACCGATCTGGATGAGATCATGCTGGCCTATGCGGTTTCGGTGCACAAGTCACAGGGAAGTGAATATCCTGTGGTCATCATGCCGGTCCTGACACAGCATTATCTGCTGCTCCAGCGGAACCTCCTCTATACGGCGATAACGCGGGGAAAGAAGCTTGTCATCCTCATCGGCACAAAAAAAGCCCTCGCCATTGCCATCCGGAACAACAAACCCCAGCAGCGCTACACGATGCTAAAAAATCGCCTCATCCTTGTAAAGTCTTAACTATGGAATACACCGACTCCCATTTAGAAGGCACTGTCAGGAAAAAAGATCTGGTGTCGGAAGTTTTTGACTTCACTTTATTTATGAGCTACCGGATGATCTTTGCAATACCGTTTATTCAAAAAGATTTGGCGTCAGTCATTACTGCGCCAAACTCCCATCAGGATCGAAGCCTCACCCAGAGATCATTCCCAAAAGAGGACCCCTTCCGCTCATCGCGGACCAGTAAACCTTCCGATACGTTCTGAGTCTATTTCGTATCTTATCTGTTCCCCTGGTTTAAATTCGCCAGTTCTGAAGTGCTCCCAGCCCGGGCAGCTTGCAGCGTAGTTAAGTAAGAGCGGTGAATCCCTGGGACTCGCTCTCTTTATCGGGGTGGGGATTCCTGCCGAACGTTACCTAATAAATATTAACCGACATTGTGCTGTGAACGTAAGACCCGTGACTCAGTTCACCGGAGCGAAGCAAACGACCGTAGCGGATTATGAAGAGAACGTACGTAGCTTTTTCTCCGAGAAGGTACACATCATTCTCCCTGCGCTGCGCAGGTAACTCTTCTCATCGTACGTGTGAAGAAACAGGCTAGGACTCATCCACGTAATACATGCCGTTCCTGCAGCACCCGGCGGATAGGGAAAAAGCTGTCGTTACTCTTCGATCGTGCTGCTTCCGCCGAAAAGCAAGTTTTCCGCCCACGGGGTCAGGCTTATCTGGACGACTATCGTATCACCTTTCAGCCAATAATCAACAGAGATCAGATCGCCGGCACCATAAACAAACGAATAATAGCTGGGTCGTATTTCATAGCCGACCCTCTCTCCGCCGGGTGTGATGATCTCGCGTAACTGAGATCCCTGAAAATCCGCGCTACAATGAAGAAATTCTTCAGCTTTAGCGAAGGCTTCCTTAGCAGCCATTCCCTTTACCACCCAGTATCTGAAATCCGGGGCATACGGCGCCATGGTATAGCGATCGCCGTCTCGGTCAAGGAAAGCTACGGATTCAAGGTCATCAAAATAGGTACAGCCATAGAAGATAGTCGTGTATGTTCCGGCCGCTTCCGTATCACGAACTTCTTGTGTCCGGAGACGGATCCCGGGGGTGCAGGAAAGACAGATCAGCATTACGGAAAGACATACTGCATGACTAACAGCCTTTTTCGGTATCCTCATGGCATTCTCCTTCATAACGGCATATCACTTCTTCAGGGGGCCTTCAGCAGAGCTGTCGATCTTCAGCCGAAGCTATCTGCTGCAGGGGAACTTGCTTCGTGCCGCCGTGATCCTGGCAAGAAACTCACCATCCCCGTAATCACAGAAAAGACCCCCACGCTCTTCATGAACAACAAAAAGCGCAACCATAATATACAAGGAGAACAGCGTCGTACCCCGGCGAAAAAGCTCATGACAATTCTCTAATGCAATGACACGAGCTTATGCATTGTTCCCCGACAATGTTGCCGCCCTTATCATGTGTTTCAGCTCTGACAGGTCAGAAGATTTTATTACATGGGCATCGACATAGGGTACTTCAACGTCATCATGGTAATGATGCGTAGTCAGCAGAATAATGGACACTTCCGGCTTGGCCTGCTTCATCTGCCCAAGCTGCTTTATCCTTTCCTCGCAATCCGTCATACAGATATCAACGGTAACGACATTGGGAAATTCCTTCATGAAGAGTTCGATTCCCTCCGGC
>QKDO01000018.1 GCA_003252075.1 Nitrospirota bacterium | reverse complement strand
CGTATGCAGAAAAGGGGTGATGCAATATAGTTGACTACTAATCCGCAGATATTTGAAAGCGCAACTGTTATTGATTACGTGTAGTACTCAACATATCTGCCGGTTCATAGCAGGGTTTATCGCTTCGCTTGCGAGGGCAATTCGAACTGCAACCGCCTGAGTTATGAGGCTTTCATCACATCATTTCGGTTTCGCATCTTGAAGCACCGGATAGTACTGGATGAAAACCCTCTCCTGAGCAGCTGCGGCGTGGCAGCTGTTACACTTGGCTGCAGGAAATACCTCTGATTTGGGCTGCTGGTCGGAAGGGTTACCGAAAACGAAGAATCCCCACCCTGCTCGCTCTCCGCCAAATCGTTTCGTGTCTTTTACTCCGGCGGCCAGCAAGACGAAATCTCCCATGAAGTAGCCATTTCCGCTCGGTGCCTTCTTGCCCCCAATCATCAAAGTTTCCTTAATCATCATTGTCCCTTCAGGAAACTCCCCAGTATTCTTGTAAATTTTATAGCTTGCCGGGTCCATGTAGATTGTGTGAAACTCAGGAAACGCCGCCTTCCCGCCATTCATCTCATTTGGAGTGACCGTAGCGCCCACGAACACCCACGTCCGATAGTCTGAGGGCAACAGGAGCTTACCTACTTCGTCGAATTTCGCCGCTTTGTCGGCTGCTCCTGCACTCACGATTACCTTAGGGCAGAGAAACATCATCGTCATAGAGAGAACGTACATAGAAGTAACGGCAACAAATGTAGTAGGCTTGCTCATGTGAAAATCTCCTTCCTCACCTTAACCCCTCCCAGATTACAGAAGGTTATTAATATCTTCACAAACGCCCGTGAAGCCCAATAAGCCCACTCACTCACGCCGTACGAGCAGATAAAACACAACAGCGTCAGGGTGTTAATGCGCTGCAAGGTTATTCAATAATCAGCTCCGTATTCAACTTTATCGCATGGGTTATGTTGTAATAATTGGGGGAAGTGGCAACTACCGCCTTATGGACTTCCTCATATTGTTCCCTTGTGCCGTTTCCCTTCAGTCGCACCCGGTATTTCAGCTCGTTATATCCCGGTATGATGTTCTTGTCGATACCCAGGAAACCGCGAAGGTCCAACTCACCTTCTGTTTCCATCACCACTGACTCCAGCTTGACACCCTTCATTGCGGCGGCTATGACATAGGTATTCATGATGCAGGCATTCATCGCCCCCATGAGATATTCCTGGGGATTAGCTGAAGCATCTTCACCCATAAGTTCCTTCGGTTCATCAATGACAAAAGTATGAATGCGCTTAACCTTCTGCCCGCTGATTTTATAGCCTTCAATCACCGTTTCCGACTTCGTTGTCCCCTTCCATGTTGTGGTCACCTGAAACTTTACCTTGCCAAGTGAAGGGTCTTTCGAAATCTGCCCCATGACCTGCTTTAACGCTTGCGTATCAATCCCGTTCAATTTCCCTTTGGATAAGTCGCCCATGATATCCTCCTTTCTATTGGTCCGAGAACTTCGATAACACTGGTGTTTAATTCCAGTCTATCAGCAAAAACGGGGATATTCAAGGGACAGCATGTGTCACGCTGTGAGTTATGTGCCTGAGCTTAGACATTCCGGTAACGAAGGGTATTTCGCATAATCTGATAATAAGGTCTAAAGGTGAACTTCGTATAATCCGCAGAATTTGGCAGATAATATCGATTACCAAAAGAAATCTTCACCAGTCGGTCAGGTCTTCCGACGCAAGCCTACAGGAAGGAAGTCTCCCTGTTTGCTTAAATATCGCCTAATCCTGTCATCCCGGAGTAACCCCTGAATGCGGACTCCCAGGTAGACCTTGACCTCATGTTTTACATTCTGTCCCAGTGTTTGTAGCTTTTCAAACATTTAGGGTTAATGAACAGCATAATAAAAAATCTCTCTAACTACAGCCCCTTTGACAACCACAAAGCTTGCCCTTCGACTTTTCAAATGACTCTTTGCCTTCCCTGTAAGAAAAAACTGCAATTCCTATTGCACCGATCGAGTCAAGCATACCTATTCCTGTGACCGCATACCCAATGCTTGAAAAAAATAGAATGATTGACAGGTACATGCATGCCTTAGTGCAGTTTGCGTCCGCTATCAACGCCTGAGAGTTATATTGTTTACCGATTTTCATCTTGTAATGGATTAGCATCCACATGGACAGTATGGAAATAACAGAGACAACTATACCCCAAAAGGTAGTTTCAGGCTTGTTCCCCCTGTACATGTTCAGGGCAGAGGTCACAATCAGACCAATCGCAAGGACATAAAATGCCGTTCCCGTTATCTGGAGTGCCCTTTTTTCAAAGATATCGTGATTGACAGCATCAGTTCGTTTCATTCGTTTAATCATGTGCCAAATGCCGACTCCTGAAACTACTTCAACAAAAGAATCAAGCCCAAACCCAAACAATGCTATGGTTTCATCCTGAAGTCCAAAGAAAACAGAGACACAGCCTTCAAGGATGTTGTAGGAAATTGTTATCAAGGCCAAGGCAGAAGCCCACCTGTAAAAATGGGTTCTGTCTTGGGTCGGCTGAATGAAAGTTAATTCCATTCTTCTATCATAATTCATAGTTAATATAAAACTGAAGCAAGTTTGCAGCACGGACTGTAAACGTTCTTATCGTTGCGGTTAGCGTCAGGGTACTGGCATGGACTATATTGACTGTTGTCTCCTTGTCGGGCTAGTATTTGATAAAAGACATTAGGAGACTTTTACGAAGAAGACTATACTTATTTTTGCAATAATCGCCTTTATTGCTGGGACAGTTGTTAAGGGTTTCAGTAGTGGTGAGCCTAAGACAACAGTCAAAAACGGAATATTATCTGTCAGCGATGTACAGGCAAACCCAAATGCTTACAAGGGGTCTATCACTATTACGGGGGTTGTAGCAAGGTTTTCGAAGAAAGACCCAAAACTCTTTGCCATAATTGATACAGCAGAAGCTAAAAATTGTAAATCTCTGGGCTGCGCCAAATTTTCCCTACCTATTAAATACGAAAAGACAATGCCGAAGGAATGGGATGAGATTAACGCCACGGGACATTTCATTGAAAAAGGTGGGCTGCTTTTTGAAGCCACAAATGTGGAGATTTTAAGGCACCTAAAGTTTTAGGACAAACAAGATGAAAAGAACCATTGTGTACTCAGCGGGTGCCTTTGTATTGGTGCTTGCCCTCCACGTAAGCTACTCTTATTGGAGTAACCTTCAGATTTCTAAACAGTGGTTTCAGATTGACGACACACCATTTATATTGCACTATTTGGAACAGAAAGATTACTTCATGGGACTATCCTATGCACTTGCGTCTGCATTTACGGTTTTTGCTACCACAAAATTTCTGCAAAACCGAAAAAGCGGTATTGGTGGTGCGATAGGTGGTTTCACAATGACAGGGATTCTTTATTTTGGAGGATGCTTCCTTTTGGGCTGTTGCGGGTCTCCCATGCTTGCGATCTATCTTAATCTATTTGGCTCCTCTTTTCTGGGATTCACCAAACCACTTACTTTCGTACTTACGCTGATTTCAATAGTAATCGGCTATTTCTGGATGAAAAGAAAAGCCAAGACAGCCACTTGCTACTGTTCAGACAAGAATTGTAGGTAGCCACGTTTCATGGAAGAGACATGCAACCTAGATGAACTCTTAACCGAGTTAGAAAAAATATCTGCGACTGAGAAATGCCGAACATGCCAATGTTTCCATGACACCCTCTTAGAATTCAAGGAAGTCTTGAACAGAGGTAAGGACAATGAGGAGATGAAGCAAAGGCTCTCAGGCATTATTGAAAAGTCTGAGGTAACTCATGATTGCCTTGGATGTGAACCCTGCTTTCCTGTGCCTGTGTCCAATGCTCTCTCCGGGATTATGGAAATTTCCTCTTTAAGGACTTGTAACCCTGTATGCAAACCCCTTACTTTTATGCCAATAAAAAAGACAGCTCAACTGTATCCAGAACAAGGGGAATTTATTATTGGCAATGAAAAGTGTTCAGTTGCCGTAAGCACCCTTTGCAGCGATAATCTGCCCGAACTGCTAACAAGCCGTCTGGGTTCTGATAACTTTGCGATAGTCGGCAAGACTCATACGGAAAATATCGGCATAGAAAAGGTTATAAGGAACACAGTTTCTAATCCTTCCATACGATTCATTATCCTTTGTGGAAAAGATTCCAAAGGACATATGGCAGGCCAAGGCATGATATCGGTGTTTAATAATGGAGTTGGCTATGATAAGCGGATCATCGGATCTAAAGGGCAAAGACCTATTTTGAAGAACCTTGAGCTAACAGAAATTGAACACTTCAGGTCACAGGTGGAGATTGTTGACCTTATGGGGAATGAGGATATTGCTGAAATAGAAAGAGGGATACATTCTTGTTTGGAGAAAAATCCTGGAAGATTCGACAAGACCCTATCGATGAAAAGGATGCCCCTTGTTGAAGCACGAAAGCCACAAAAACTTATTCTTGACCCTTCAGGGTTTTTCATAATCTACGCCAAAAAAAATGAGGGCAGAATATATCTTGAACACTATCTGAAAGACGGCACCCTCAATGAAACAATCTATGGTGAAGACCCCGTTCTAATAGGATCAACAGCTATTGAACGCGGGCTTCTTTCACGGCTTGACCATGCAGCTTATTTGGGAAGGGAACTTGAAAAAGCATATCTCTCAATGTGCTATGGGTTTCAATATACACAGGATGGTGCCCCAGAATAGTGGGAAGGAGCAAAATGAGTAATGAAATAGATGAAAAGAAGATACAGGATGCTGTTCGGGAGAAATATGCACAGGTATCAAGGTCGGCTACTGGAAAATTTAATTATCCCACAGGGAGAGAGGGTGCAATCCAGCGGGGTTATGATCCCACAATTATCCAGAGTATGCCCGATGAACTGATTGAATCCTTTTGTGGAGTGGGAAATCCCTTTAGGCTGGGGATAGTCATATCAGGAGAAACCATTCTTGATGTTGGTTGTGGTGCGGGATTTGACCTCATTGTTGCAAACCGTATCGTTGGGCAAAAAAGGGACTTACTTTGAACTTTTAGCGCAACGAACAAACGATGCATTATACAAGGAGATCAAACGGCATTATGAAGAGACTAACAAAGGACAGAAATGGGAGGACGGATTCCCCGATAGAGGGCAGTCTCAATAATTATCAAACGAAAAAAGCAAATAGAAGACGAGCTCTGATTATTGCCGGTCAATTTTTCTGATCTCTTAATATGTGAAATACGACATGAAGTCAACAGTTATTGATAATTGAAACTGGCGTTGAGTACAGGAAGAAGTCGAGAAAAACGTTTACAAGTGATGTCAATGCAATTCATGACTATTACAACTTATTGTTCTATCCTGATTCCTTTTGATAATCCTTTGAATTTCGTTTGCTGCCGCGGTGCGGGTTAGGGATGTGCTATACGCACTCTGCACCAACAGACGGACAGGCTTCGTTACGGTTTCTTTTTGCCGAAGTCTACCCTGATCACTTTTTCATCAGCTTGCGGCTTTTCGCTTTCTTCTTTCCCTGCATGCGGACCACTCGCCCCATTCTGCGGGAACGTGGAAAATTGGGCATTGAGCTCCGGAGAGAAAATGGTCATGATCCTGTCCTGGGGGATAGAGCATTTCTCCGGTGTTCTGCCGAAGACAAGGGTTGCGGTGATGCCTTCATCATCCCAGGTGAAGTTCATTTTTTGATTGAAAACGAGGATAATGCCTTTTTCCTTTTCCTGGGGCAGGAACCCTCTCTTGCCGATGACAACATCATCTCCATACCCTACAGCGACAAATACCCTGCCGGCGAGGTTGAGCATATCGAAAAAGACCTGTTTCCTGAGCTCGTCAAGGCTGCCGGCCATGACTAGTGCTCATTTTCCCCGGGCTCTCCCGATGCTTCACGGAACTTTGTGAGGACTTCTTCTGCGGAATCCTTATCCGTATTCCTTATCAGAACCTTGATCTCTCCCATCTTTCCAATATTGACCGGATAGGGGCTTACTTTTGCGGAGCGGAGCACGACAGGGATATCCCCACTTTCGAGCAGGTCCTTTATCATCTCTGCTTCGAGCTGATCATGGGTAATACGCAGGGTGATCCATTCTTCAGCCATGACTTAGGATAAAGCAAGAGGATCAATATGTCAAAGTCGCGCCATATTTGGAAAAGTAGGAATAAAAAAAGGTAATATAGGTTCATGAAAAAGAGCAAAGACCGCCCTGTGGTTGAAATATTCACTGACGGCGCGTGCAGCGGAAATCCGGGTGTCGGAGGTTTCGGGGCGATCCTTCGGTCCGCAAAGAAAGAAAAAGAAGTGTCAGGTGCGGAAGGCATGACAACCAACAACCGGATGGAGCTTATGAGCGTAATCAGGGCCCTGGAGATGCTGATCATTCCCTGTCGGGTGAAAATCACGACTGACTCCAGTTATGTTGTCAAGGGGATGACGGAATGGATACCGGACTGGATAAAAAAGGGCTGGAAGAACTCGCAGAAGAAGGATGTGATGAACAGGGACCTGTGGGAACGGCTTCTGAGGGCTGCTGAACCGCATGAGATCGAGTGGCACTGGGTCAGAGGGCACAGTGGACATGCCGAGAATGAGCGGTGTGACAGGATAGCCTGTCATGAGATCAAACGTTACAGGAAAGCGCATGCTGCGGAAAGGTCTGGTGCATGAAACGGCCTGAACTGCTTGCACCTGCCGGGGATTTTGAAAAGCTCAGGACCGCGATTCATTATGGGGCTGACGCCGTGTATCTCGGTGACTCCCGCTTCAGCCTGAGAGGCAAGGCAGGCAATTTCCAGGGAGAAGAACTGCGGGATGCCGTGCGCTACGTGCAGGAACAGGGCGGGAAAGCCTATGTAACGGCAAATATCTTTCCCCACAACCGTGACATGCGGCATATCGAGGAGCATATGGACTTCCTGCATGACGTCAGGCCGGATGCCGTCATCATCTCCGATCCGGGCGTTTTCTTGATCTGCAGGAAGAGAGCCCCTGACATGGATATCCATATCAGTACCCAGGCCAATATAACGAATGCAGAAGCTGCGCGTTTCTGGCAGGACATGGGGGCACGTAGACTTGTACTCGCCCGTGAGCTGTCGATCGATGAAATACGCGAGGTCCGCAGCCGGGTATCTGTTGAGCTTGAGACCTTTGTGCATGGTTCTCTCTGTTTGTCCTATTCCGGCAGGTGCTATATCAGCAGTTATCTCGCTTCGCGGAGTGCAAATACCGGAGAATGCACCAATTCCTGCCGCTGGAATTATACGCTGATGGAAGAGAAGCGACGGGGTGAATACCTTCCGGTCTTCGAGGATGAGCGCGGTACCTATATCCTGAGCTCCCGTGACCTCTGCATGATAGAACACCTTGACCAGCTTGCACATGCCGGTGTCGACAGTTTCAAGATCGAGGGCCGGATGAAGGGGATTAACTACGTCGCCGGCGTCGTGAAGGTCTACCGGGAGGCATGTGATACGATTGCTGAAGGTCGGGAATATGCTGTTGACCCCCGATGGATCAGAGAGCTTGCCATGTTCAGCAGCAGGGGATACACCACCGGCATGTTCTTCGGCAAACAGCCTGACCAAGACTATAACTTCGACGGTGAGAGCTACCGGATGAGCCATGAGCTTGTCGGGATCATCCTTGCAAAGCAGGGAGAAGTCGCCACCGTGGCGTTGCGGAACAGGCTGGATGACCATGATCCCATTGAGTTCCTCTCCCCCGGCATTGAAGAGCGACTCTTCACGGTCGAAAACATGAAAGACGGAGAAGGGAACCATCTTCATTCGGCAAGGAATGAGGATATCATAGTTATGAATGTTCCGCAGGAGGCACGGGTGTATGATATCATCCGGAGGCAGAAAAACTTCAGGTCTGCGAAGACGGAAGAGCCTGTTACGACACGGAGGGCATGATCATATGCAAAAGCCGGAACGCAAGCAGAATTTCGGAGAAAACAAAAAGGACCTGTTACGATGTCCGGTGCGAAACAGGAGATGAGCATCAAGCAGTTCCTGCAGTTGATCTTTCTTGTGTTCGCCATATTTTTTGTGGCTCTGAAACGCTGTCAGGGTCAGTTTATGGAGACACTGCAGGAATCCGTGTTTGCAAGATATCTGCGGTACCACGGGATCATGCCTGTCGCTGCCTGTAGTATTATTGCGATGACCCTTTACCATCCGCAGGGAAAGATAGCTGATGCAGATCTGCAGCTGAAGAAACCGGACAACAGGGGGTAGACAATACCTATGGCACAGAGAAAAAAAGTTCTTGTCATTGATGACGATGCCGCAGCCTGCGAACTGATAGAACAGACCCTGGAACAGCAGGGTCTTGAAGTTGCGACGGAGCAGGATGCCCAGAGAGGGTTTGAGACAGCACAAAGACTGCTTCCCGGCCTGATCTTCCTCAAGCTTCTGCTTCCCGGCATTGACGGACTGAAGGTCAGCAAGGCGATCCATAGTGTCCCGGCACTGAAGAGCGTGCCCGTCATCATGATCGTTGGTCAGCTGGGAGAGCTCGATCCAAAATATACCGCCGCGATCGGTATTGTGGATATCCTGGTCAGACCGCTGGATCCCCATGAGATCATTGCAAAGACGAAAGCGGTGCTGGGGGAGACAGCAGATGAGCACAGCGGGATGGCATTGACAAGCCCTGACCTTCAAGATGAGGATATCGAGCCGGTCATCATAATCGATACCTATGAAGAGGCGGAAGATACCTTGTTAACCCCCGCAGCCGAAGAAGAGCTTGATAGTTACCGATCCGATAGGGAGCATGAGAACAGTTCGGCATCCAGACCTGTCAGGGTGCCGCATGATGAAGAAGAGAAATATCTCTCGCCAAGGGCGCATCAGGACGCACGGGAAGATGATGCCCGGGAAGAACGGGACCTGTTCTCCGATGTTTCCGCATCATCAGGAGATGACCATGACGGTGAACCGAAAGTACATACCATTGCGGATGACTCTTCCGGTGCTTACGATCCCGTGACCGAGGAAGTCTCTCCCACCCCTGTCAGGCGCGGACTCCTTGTCGGGGCCTCGGTTATGGTTGGTATTGTGCTGGGGGTCGGGGGATATCTTTTCTTTTCGGCAGGGAATAAGCAGGTGCCTGCCCTGAACGAGGTTACGAAGGTCCTTCCTGGTCCTACAACGGTTGTACCTGAACCTCCCGATGCTCCTGCAGGAAAGCAGAAGGTCATTCCGGAGATACGGGTAACGCAGGAGCCACCGGTTCCCGGCACTGCAGAACAGGCAGAATCACCGCGTCAGAAACCGACGCCTGCGGTGGGAAAAAATGCTGCAAGATCTGCCGGGGCACAGAAGGAGTCGCTACAGAAGGAGATTGCTGAGGGTAATATGTCCGCAGGTTCGTACGCTGTTCAGGCGGGGGTCTTCGAGAGCAAGGCTAATGCCGATGCACTTGCCGCAAAAATACGGAAGGCCGGATATGCAGCCACCGTAAAGAAGGTGGAGAGCTCCGGCAGGAAGAACTTCTACAGGGTCACTGGAGGGACTGCTGCGAGCTATGACAAAGCGCTCGAAGTGTCGGAGTCGCTCAGAACGAAGGGCTTCAAGACCATTGTCCGGCGGCAGTAGAAGACATTCAGGGTGAAAATCTTCTTTTCCGGCATAGGCGGCAGCGGCGTTTCTGCAATCGCCGGCTTCATGGCAGAAAAAGGTCATGCAGTGTTCGGATCAGACCGTCTCTTTGATTTACGTCCTGCGCACCCGGTGAGGCTGAGTCTGCAGATGAACGGCGTCAATATCGTGCCGCAGGACGGCAGCGGTATTGACCGGTCCTTTGACCTTGCCGTCTTCAGTACGGCAGTCGAGGGGTCAAACCCGGATGTAGTATCAGCGGAAGCAGCTGGTGTTTCGGTAAGGACCCGACCCGAATTTCTCGCCGAGATCGTATCAGCGTACAGGACTATCGCGGTCGCCGGCACGAGCGGCAAGTCCACGACCTCAGGCATGCTCGCCTTTCTGATGCAGCGGCTCGACATGCTTCCCAACTTTATTGGAGGGGGAAGGGTAAAGCAGTTCAAGAGCGAAAACAATCCTGGCAACTATCTGACAGGCAGTTCTGATTATCTCGTGATCGAGGCCTGCGAATCAGACGGGACGATCGTTGATTATGAACCGCAGCATACGATTCTCCTGAATCTTGATCTTGACCACCATGCCATAGAAGAGACGGCAAGGATGTTTGAGCTGCTTTCCGCAAAGACCGTGGGCGCCGTGTATCTCAATGCAGATGACGGGAATCTTGCTGCCTGCAACATTAGGAATGCCGTGCAGTTCTCCCTCGATATGGCATCTGACTATCAGGCGGCGGAGATCAGATATTATCCGCTGAAGACTTCTTTCAGCGTCTGCGGACAGGAATTTCTGCTTTCCCTTCCCGGCAGACACAATCTGTACAATGCCGTAGCCTGCATAGCCTTTCTTTCAGAGGAAGGCGTGCCCCTGCAGAGGATTGCTGATGCACTTCCCGAATTTATCGGTATCGAGAGGAGGTTCGATATTCATCTGCAAGATGGCAGGCGTCTCGTTGTCGACGACTACGCTCATAATCCGCACAAGATCCGGAGCCTGATGCAGGCCATGCAGGCGACACGGGACAGAATTTGCTATATTTTCCAGCCTCACGGATTCGGACCGACACGCCTTATGAAAGAAGAATATGTTTCAGCATTCACGGAGGGCCTGAGAGAAGGTGACCTGCTGGTACTTCTGCCGATCTACTATGCCGGCGGTACCGCTGCGAAAGATATTTCCAGTGATGATATCGCCGCACCTGTGAAGGCGTCCGGCCGCAAGGCTGTCTGCCTGCACGGACGGAAGGACGTATTTGCACATCTGGAAGGATATGATGTCTGTGTGGTCTTCGGCGCCCGCGACGATACCCTGGCTGATGTTGCAGAAGAGATTGCAGGGTGGATGAGAAAGTCTAGTAATGCTTCTTCAGTTCGATAAGGACCTGCTTGGCGACGTTCTTAAGTGTTTCGAAGACGCCCACGCCGGTAACCGCGCAACCCTCGAACCAGGGCACATTGCGGGAATTCAGAAGCTTGTTCATGTTTTCCAGAGGTGCAACATTCGAAAGATCGCGCTTGTTGTGCTGGATCGTATAGGGGAGCTTGTCGAGTTCATAGCCCTGCTCAGCAAGGTTTATCCTCAGGTCATCAAGGCTCTCAATATTTGCCTCCATCCGTTCGATCTGGCTGTCAGCAACAAAGACAACGCCGTCAACGCCTTTCAGAATGAGCTTTCTGCTCGCGGCATAGAAGACCTGGCCGGGTACGGTGTAGAGGTGAAAACGTACTTTGAAACCCTTGATATCTCCCAGGGCAAGGGGAAGGAAGTCGAAGAAAAGCGTCCGCTCCGTCTCGGTAGCAAGCGAAATGAGTTTTCCCTTCTGTTCAGGGTTCGTTTTTTTGTAGACATACTGCAGATTGGTCGTCTTGCCGCAGAGACCCGGGCCATAATAGACGATCTTACAGTTTATCTCGCGGGAAGAATAGTTAATAAAGGACACTTAGTTAGCGCACCTACTTGAAGAGATTGTCTATATCCTCATCGCTGATCTCAGCAAAGGGGGATTCATCGAGCTTGCCTTCGCTCTTTTCCTTATCAGCCTTGCTCGTGATTTCATGAAAGATCCTCACCAGTGCCTCAGATGCCTTTTTGACGCGCAGTCTGACAAGGCCGAGCGATGACCGCTTGTCAAATATGACAACAAGAATCACCCGCTGACCGATGAGCGATATGTGAATATTATCTTTTTCCCCTTCGTGAAAAAGGATCGTGAATTCCTTTTCGCCGAGCAGGCGGGCTATGCCGCCTGTTGCAGCGATGTTTCCCGCGGTAAGGGAGGCAAGCGATGTGGTGTCTATGTCGCGGGTTTCACCTGCGGATGCGATCAGCTGCCCGTTCTTGTCGACAAGAAAGACGACCTTCGCACTCGCCTGATGAAAGAGCCTCTGGAGTTCCTCGTCGATCATCCGGAACTCCTCTTCGTACATGACAAGATCTGAGCTCATAACACCTTAAAAAATATCACAATGGGTGGCTTTAATCAATCTGTTTTTGCCTCTTTCAGCAATTTTTCCCACTCCCTGTCTATTTCATCCTGCACCTGCGTGAGAAGGCCCTCATTTTCCGGAGAGAAAAGATGCTTGAACCTGCCCTGGGGCTTGAGGAAATCAACGATCGGCAGCTTCTGCTTCGGTGTGACCGTAATTTTGGTCGTGCCATTCTCGATCTCATACAGCGGCCAGTAGCAGGTATTGACCGCGAGCCTGCTGAGCAGTATGGCATCATTGGTCTTTGATCTCCAACCGCGGTTGCAGGGTGCGATCACATTGATGAACTTCGGACCCTTGATCTCGTGCGCCTTCTGGACCTTCTTCGCAAAATCTTGCCAGTGCGAAGGAGATGCCTGGGCAACATAGGGGATATTATGGGCAGCCATGATCTTCGTAAGATTCTTTCTCGACCGTAACTTGCCCGGTATGACCGAGCCGGCAGGGCAGGTGGTCGTATCAGCGCCGAGCGGCGTCGCGCTTGAACGCTGAATGCCGGTGTTCATGTACGCACCGTTGTCATAGCAGATATAGATCATGTCATGACCGCGCTCCATGGCACCGGAAAGACTCTGAAAGCCGATATCATAGGTGCCACCGTCGCCGCCAAAAGCGATGAACTTTACCTCTCGGTCCATCTTGCCCTGTTTCTTGAGAGAGCGGTACATGGTCTCCACTCCGGATAGTGTTGCCGCCGCATTCTCAAAGGCGGTATGTATCCAGGGTACATTCCAGGCGGTGAATTCGGATATGCAGGATGAGACCTCAAGACATCCTGTTGCATTCGAGATGACGACGGGGTAGTCAGTCGCCATAAGCGCAATCTTGACGACGATCGGCGCTCCGCAGCCTGAGCACATCCTGTGTCCATGCGTGAAACGGTCTTCTTTCTTAGAGAGCTCTTTTAACGTAAGTGTTGTCGCCATGTTATTCCCTCACTCCTATGTATTCTTTGAGCACGTTGACCTTGCCGCTCCTGGAGATATCGTGAAGCTCGGTGAGCACCTGAGCTGCATGGGAAGGAAGATAATCCCTTCCGCCGAGGCCGTAAACTTTGTTCAAGAGGAGCGGCTTCCTTTCAAGCGGGTAGAGTGCTGAGGCCACTTCCATGAAGAGCGGACCGTAGCCGCCGAACGAGTCGGCCCTGTCCATGACACAGACAGCCTTGACATGCTTCAATGCCTCAGCTACCTCTTCAAAGGGAAACGGACGGAAGAGTCTCGGCTTAAGAAGCCCGGCTTTGATACCCTTATCCCTGAACTCATCGATGACATCCTTTGTTGTTCCTGCAGCAGAATTCAGAATGACGATTGCAATGTCGGCATCCTCGAGCCGGTAGGTCTCGAAAATACCGTATTTTCTGCCGCTCAGTTTCTCGAAATCTTTCGCCACATCGAGGACCACATCCTTCACCTTGGTCATGACTTCATGCTGTGCACGTTTGTATTCATGGTACAGGTCGGTAAGAATGAGCGGACCGTAGCTCTTTGGTTTGTCAAGGTCCAGGAGCGGCAGGAAGTTCTTGAAGGGGCCGACAAAGTCCCTGACCTCCTGGTCTTCAAGGTATTCCATCCTCTCGATCGAGTGGCTGATGATGAATCCGTCAAGACAGACCATGACCGGCAGCCTAATTTCCATGTGTTCACCGATTCTAAACGCCTGAATGGTATTATCGTAAGCCTCCTGGCCGTTCTCTGACCACAACTGGATCCAGCCCGTGTCACGTGCGCCCATGGCATCCGAATGGTCACCATGGATGTTCAGCGGCGCGGAAAGTGCGCGGTTGACGACCGGCATGATTATCGGAAGCCTGTCGCCGGAGGCAATATGGAGCATTTCCCACATCAGCGCAAGCCCCTGTGACGATGTCGCTGTCACGACTCTGCCGCCGGCTGCTGCCGCACCGATGCAGGCAGACATGGAGCTGTGCTCGCTCTCAACAAGGATCGATTCCGTATCGACCTTCCCATCGGCGATGTACGATGCAAAGCGCTGCATCATGTCCGTCTGGGGCGTGATCGGATATATACCGCAGACATCGGGATTCACCTGGCGCAGCGCATTTGCGCACGCCTCATTTCCGGTAACTGCTACCACTTTAGCCATCTATTTGCCCTCCTCTGTCATAACAATGGCCTTCTGGCCTTTCTTGCCGGGACATTCCAGGGCGCAGATGCCGCATCCCTTGCAATAGTCATAGTCGAAATCACCCCGCTTGCCGTCTTTGACCTTCACCGCCATGTCAGGGCAGTAGATCCAGCAGAACAGGCACTGGATGCAGTTCTCATCTTTCCATATCGGTCTGAAGGCCCGCCAGGAGCCCGTCTTGAACTTTGCCGCGCTGCCGCCCTCAAGCACAACAGACCCTGGAGGCAGGTCTTTCCATCCTTTTGGTTTCATCCTTCTTTAACCTCCTCATATCCTCTTTTTGTTGCCTCGATGTTACCGTCTATGATCTTCTGGGAGAACTTCTTGCCGAAGCTTTTCCTGACATCGTCAAGAAGGTGGTCGATCGATATCAAACCGGTCACCTTGCATACCGCACCGAGCATGGGTGAGTTCGGCATGGCCCTGCCAAAACAGTCGAGGGCTATCTTGGTCGCGTCGACCGTGACTACCCGCTGCTTTGGCCCTGCCTTCAGCTTTGCCCGTATTTCCTTGGGATCCTTTGTGGTGTTTATGACAAATGCCGTATTGTCCTTGGCACCTTCCGCAATATTGATGCTGTCGAGGAGGGTTGCGTCAACGACCGTCACAACGTCAGGTTCGAGAACGGGACAGTGCATCCTGAGTTCCTTGGAAGCAACACGGTTATACGCCCGCAGGGGAGCGCCGGCCCTTTCAGGTCCATATTCGGGAAAGGCCTGTACGTATCTTCCACCACTCAGACACGCGTCTGCAAGCACCTTTGCGGCGGTGACCGTGCCTTGGCCACCTCTTCCGTGCCATCTGATTTCAACTGTTTCTGCCATAATTTCCTCCAGGAGTGAGATGAACTAACATTCTATAGCATTTAATCCTGAATTTTCAATATTATTAGATATTACAATACCTTATAGGACCGTTTGACCTTGTGCGACAAGCTGGTTTATAGTTAAACCGCTATGGCACAGAGCATGACAGGCTTTGGAAGTGCTGAGGAATTGGGGTGCAGGGTGGAGATCCGCTCCCTGAACCAGAGATTCCTCGATATCTATATCAAGTCCCCGTCATTTCTGAACCAGCATGAGATGACCTTCAGGAACATTCTCCGGGAACGTTTCAGCAGGGGCAAGTTCGATGTAAGCATCTCTGTGTCAGGAGACGCCACTGCCGATCTCAAGCTCAATAAGGAAGTTGCGGGCAGGATATTCAGTGCACTCAGGTCCCTGCAGGAGGAATTCGCTATTCCGGGGCAGGTGGATATCAACAGCATCGCCAAGTTTCATGACATGTTTATGGAGGCTGATGTGTCTTTTGACATAGAAACGATTAAAAAGGTTTTTGAGGGGGCAGTTGAAAACCTTTACCATATGAGAAGCAGGGAAGGGCAACTGCTGGTCCGGGAGATCAGCAGGATTGTCGACGCTCTCGGCGCGATGAACCGTGAGATGAAGACGCAGAGCGCGCAGGCGGCCCCGGAGGCAGCAGCAAGGCTGAAGGAAAAGCTGATGATCCTTTTGGGGAACCAGGAGATCGATCCTGCGAGGATGCATCAGGAGATTGCTGTCCTTGCTGGCAAGGCTGACATTACCGAAGAGATCGCGAGATTCGACTGCCATGTCCAGCAGCTGAGGGAAGTCCTCGGCAGCGATAGTATTATGGGGAGAAAACTGGATTTTCTGGTGCAGGAGATGAACCGTGAAGTGAACACCATGTCCTCCAAGTCAGCTGATTTCAATGTTTCGAAGCTCGCCGTGGACATGAAGACGGAGATAGAAAAGATCAGGGAACAGGTGCAGAATTTACAGTAAGAACACGCAGGCTGAGGTGAAGACGGGGAAAAGACTTTTTTGTCGGCACCTTTACCTGCCTTTTGAGAGGTTGTCATGAAAAAAAGTGACGTCAGTTCAGTGCTTGTCAATATAGGATTCGGCAATGTCGTCGCCTCCTCCAAGGTCGTGGCCATTGTCACGCCCGGATCAGCTCCTATGAAGCGCATGCGCGAGGAGGCAAAGAACGTCGGCAGACTTGTCGATGCGACGCAGGGAAGGCGTACGCGGTCGATCATTATAACCGACAGTAACCATATTATCCTCTCGGCGCTCCAGGCCGAAACGATCACCCAACGGTTTCTGGAAGGAAAAGGCGGCAGTGACGAAGAGGAAGCATAGAGAAAGAGGAACCCTTTTTATCGTATCTGCTCCTTCCGGAGCAGGCAAGACAACGATCTGCAAAAAGATCGCGGTCTTGCTCGACAACCTGAAGACCTCTGTTTCATTCACCACGAGAAAGGCCAGGCAGGGAGAGGTTGACGGTGAGGATTATATATTTATCACGGAGAAAAGGTTCCGGAACATGATCGCGAAAGGTGAGTTCGTGGAATGGGCGGAAGTGCATGGCAATCTCTATGGTACGTCAAGAAGTCGTCTCGAGAAGATAATTGCTTCCGGGTATGACGTTATCCTCGATATCGACACCCAGGGTGCACGGCAGATAAAGGAGACCTACGGAAATGGCGTCTTCATCTTTATCCTGCCTCCTTCCATGACAGAGCTCAGGAACAGACTGGAAAGAAGGATGAGCAATACCCGGGAGGACAGGGAAAGGCGGCTGAAGCGCGCTGTCGAGGAAATCCGGGAGTATAAAATATATGATTATGTTATAGTAAACGACCTGCTGAACAGTTCCCTCAGGAAGTTCGGGTGCATTGTCCTCGCAGAACGGCAACGGAGCGCCAGAAGGGATGCAGCATGGATCGAGAAAAATATCATCAGGAGGTAGTCGCATATGGATCTCATTTCCCTGCCGGCAGAGATTGACCATCAGAAGATCGACGGCAAGTTCAGGCTCGTAATCATAGCTTCCCAGAGGGCAAAGGAGCTCTCGCTCGGCGCAAAGCCGAGGGTGACGACCAAGTCGAAAAAGGTAACGACCCTTGCGCTTGAAGAGGCGCTTCAGGACAAGCTTGAATACATCACCGGTGAAGAAGCCAGGATAGCGAATGAAAAAGCAAGCAAATACGACTACCGCAGGCTCCTCGAGGAGAGCAAGAAGATCGGGGCACCTGAGGATCTGAGCGAGCTCGAAAAGGATCTGAAGGTCTACCTCCACGAGAAGGAGAATCTCGACAAGAAAGCCTTTGAGGAGCTCTTCGGCGGCAAGAAGGAAACAGAAGCTGAAGAGACTGAAGAATAAATCAGTACTCCTTGGCGTTACGGGAGGTGTTGCGGCATATAAGGCTGCAGATCTCATCAGGAGACTGAAAGATGTCGGCGCCTCGGTCACGGTCGTGATGACCGAGGCTGCCAAGCAGTTCATCACTCCGCTTTCACTCCAGGTTGCATCCCAGAATACGGTCTACACTTCGGTGTTTCAGGATCCCCTGACTCATATATCCCTGCCGGCTCATGCAGATGTCATGGTCATAGCACCAGCGACAGCCAATATCATTGCAAAGCTCGCGAACGGCATTGCGGACGACATACTTTCCACGGCATTCCTCGCGTATCAGGGGCCCGTTGTGATTGCACCTTCGATGAATGAAAAGATGTTCGAACATCCCATATTCCAGGAAAATCTGAAGCGGTTGCTGTCGTTTGGGATTCGGCAGGTAGGGCCGGAAAGCGGCCCCCTTGCCTGCGGTGAGGAAGGCAAGGGAAGACTTGCAGATGTGCCGGACATAGTCGAAGCCGTTGTCGCAGCAGTGACGCCCCAGGATCTTCAGGGCCGGAAGATTGTTGTTACGGCAGGGCCGACACGGGAGCACCTTGACCCGGTTCGTTTTCTATCCAACAGGTCCTCGGGAAAGATGGGGTTCAGCATTGCCCGGGCTGCATGGATACGCGGTGCCACGGTTGTGCTTATAAGCGGACCGACTGCGCTGAAGAGTCCGTCCGGTGTCATCTTGAGACGGGTAGACACCGCCGCCCAGATGTTACGGGCAGTGACAGAAGAAACGGAAAAAGATGCCTCAATCCTCATCATGGCTGCAGCAGTTGCCGATTTCAGACCACATCTGCAGGCTAGGACCAAGGTGGATAAGCGCAACATGGACTCCCTTGCACTTGACCGGACGCAGGACATTATCGCCCATGTGGCAGCACAGAAAAAGAAGCCTTTTATCATCGGATTTGCTGCAGAGACGGGCGGGAAACTGGAGCGTGCAAAGCAAAAGATGCAGCGGAAAAAAGCGGACATGATCGTGTTCAATGATGTTACCGAAATAGGGGCGGGATTTGAGACGGACACGAACAATGTTGTGATTTTAGACAGAAAGGGTTCAGCAAAGACAGGTTTGCTGAGCAAAGACGAGATTGCGGACGCAATTCTCGACCGCTATCTTAAAATCAAAACTTGACTTTATTGCCCTGTTTTGCTAAAAAATTGATACCTTATGGCATCCAAAGATATAGAAAAACTTAAAGAAAAGTTTGAAAAAGACCCTAATTCAAAGCTTTTTCTTCCTCTAGCCGAGGAATACAGAAAAGAAGGCATGCTGGATGAAGCGATCGACGCGCTTCAGGCAGGTCTTGAAAAGCATCAGGCATACACCAGCGCCCGTGTTCTACTCGGCAAGATCTATCTCGAAAAAGGCATGCTTCCTGAGGCAACGAAGGAGTTCGAAAATGTCATCGCTTCCGTGCCGGACAATCTCTTTGCGCATAAGAAACTTGCCGAGGTATACCGTGATACCGGCGAAACAGCGCGCGCGATAACAGCTTCGAAGGCGATTCTCAGGCTCAACCCTATGGATGAGGAGACGCTAAACAACCTCAAGGCCCTGGAGTCGGGTGATGTTTCGGGAAGCAGCGAGCAGGATCAGGCAGCGGCAGCCGTTATGCCTGGTGTACTGAAGATGCCTGAAGAAACCTTGCCGGAGGCTGCTCCTCCTGAACTTGGCGTAGAAAAGGTCACGAGAGAACCTGAAGAGGCGCAGACGGAGCATTCTGAAGAAGAGTTGAACGCCTTTAAGGACTCGCTCTTCGGTGGTAAAGTCACGCTGCATGATGCGGCCGAGCCGGATGCTTCAGAGGAAGAACAGTTTACGGATGAGATCACCATTGCGGAAGAAACGATTGATGAGTCAGAACAGGGCCTTGCCTTCGAGGATGTGGCTGCGGAAGGCGAAGAAGAAGAGAGTCCTGTTACGGGCTTATCTGGAGCAGAGATCGAACAGGCTGAAGAGTTTGGGGAACCCGTGGAAGATCTTCCGGACACGGATGGGGATATGCCAGCGCGGGAATCTGCCGGCGAAGACCTCGATGACGCAGACCGCTTTATTGCGGAAGATAAATATTCCGCGGCAATGGGAATATACAGAAAATGCCTCTCTGTTGATCCGGACAATCGGGTCGTTCTTCAACGGGTTAATGAACTGAGGGCGCTTCTGAAGCTGCTGGGAAAGGACAAAGAAGTCCTCATAGCTAAATTGGACGCTTTCCTGGAAGGGATACAGAAGAGACGCGATGAATTTTTCGGACGTTCTTAAAGAAACGGTTGAAAAGGTTGACGGCGCGGTCTCTGCGATGATCATTGCCTCAGACGGTATTCTGGTGGAGGAATATGTTCAGGAGAAGCTTATAGACCTCACAGGACTTGGCGCTGAGGCCTCGGCAATGATCAGGGATATCGGGTATGCAGCGGAAAATCTCCGGCTCGGGGAGGCGAGAGAGTTCTCGATCATCTCTGACACCTGCGGGATCATCATGCGTAAGATCAATGAGGGATATTACCTTGCCCTTGTCATAAAGCCGGAAGGCAACTATGGAAAAGGACGCTATATTCTTAAAACGACCGTTCCCAAAATAGAGAACGAATTTTGACCGCTGCCGGTGCAGGGCACTGAACGTTCCAAACCAGGAGAGCTCACACCATGAAGATCCTTGTCATTCACGGTCCCAACCTTAATCTGCTCGGCCAAAGAGAACCTGATGTCTACGGCAGCATGACGCTCGACGACATCAACAGTCGGATTAGAGCTCTTGCAAAGGAACTGGAAATCGAAGCAGCGGTATTCCAATCGAACAGCGAAGGGGAGATCGTTGATGCCATACAGCAAGAGACCTACGATGTACTGATCATCAACCCTGCAGCCTATACGCATACCAGTATTGCCATCCGCGATGCCATTGCAGCTGTCGGCAGGCCTGCTATCGAGGTGCATATTTCCAATATCCATAAAAGAGAGGAATTCAGGAAGAGGTCCTATATCTCAGGGGTCGTGACGGGCCAGATCAGCGGTCTTGGAGCTGAAGGGTATCTCCTTGCAGTTCAGGCAAGCCCGAAGATCCTGAATACATGAAGCACATCCCTGCACTGACCAGGTCCCTTGCAGCAAAAGGGATCGACGGCATGCTTATATCCCAAATCCGTAATGTGCGATATCTTACCGGATTTACCGGCTCATCAGCCTGTCTCCTCATTGCCGGGAGGGAACGGATCTTTTTTACCGATTCGCGTTATGAAGAGCTGTCAAAGCGTGAGGTCAGAGGCTTTGATATCATCATCGAACAGTATGAGCGGCCCAAAGAGGTCCTGGAGAAGGCAAAGGCGGTCGGTATCAGAACGCTCGGTTTTGAGTCAACCGTATCGTACGCCTTCTATAGGTTACTTCTCAGAAAAGGGGTCAGGGTGAAGGGTGTTACGAACCTGGTCGAAGAGATGCGAAGGGTGAAATCCAGTCTTGAGATCAAGATGATCCGTAAGGCTGTTGAGCGTGCAGAGAAGGCATTCCTTGAGGTGAAGCCGCATATCAGGGCAGGCGTATCGGAACGGCATCTTGCCCTGCTGCTTGAGACAGCTCTGAAGAAACAGGGTTGTACCGTGATTCCCTTCGATCTCATTGTGGCAGCGGGGAAGAATACTGCCCTGCCGCACGCAAAGCCCTCTGACAACAGGATCCGGCCGGGAGATTTCGTGATGTTCGACTGGGCAGGAGAGGCCGGAGGGTATTTTTCCGATATGACGAGGACCTTTCTGATGAAGGGCGGCAGTGATCTTTCGAGGAAGATAGAAGTCTACGCAGCGGTTCTGAATGCCAACATGAGTGCCATCAGGTCTGTTCGCCAGGAGACTGCCGCCCGCATGGTTGACAAGACCGCAAGAGATGTTATAAAAAAGGCAGGGTACGGCGACTACTTCGGTCATGGCACCGGCCACGGCGTAGGACTTGACGTGCATGAACTGCCCCGCATATCACGATTCGGGAGAGAGATGATCAGATCAGGGATGGTCTTCACGGTGGAACCGGGGATCTACCTGCCCGGACTTGGTGGTGTCAGGATTGAGGACATGCTTCTTGTGGAAAAGCAGGGCTGCAGAATATTGACATCGCTTCCCAAGAAACTTGAGATTCTATAAGGTAATTCCAGGAGGAAAAGGCTATTGTTCGCAACAAGTGATTTCAGGAAAGGCTTAAAGATCGAATTCAAGGGAGACCCCTACGAGATCATAGATTTCCAGCACGTAAAGATGGGGAGGGGCGGCGCAAACGTCAAAACGAAGATGAGGAACCTCAGGAGCGGAAGCGTTGTGGAAGAGACAATCAGGTCCGGGGAAAAGTTTCCTCCCGCTGGGCTTGAGGAAAAGAAGATGCAGTACCTTTATGCCCAGGGGGATGACTATATCTTCATGGACCAGGAAAACTATGAACAACTCCCGCTGAGCGGCGCACAGCTCGGCGGAGCAAAACTCTTTCTCAAGGAGAACGTCGAGGTAAAGATACTGTACTATAAAGGGGAGCCTCTCAATGTGGAGCTGCCGACCTTCATCGAACTGGTCATCGCAAAGACCGATCCTCCCGGCTTCAAAGGTGACACCACGTCGGGCGGCGGAAAGCCTGCCACGCTGGAGACCGGAGCCGTTGTGCGGGTGCCGTTCCATCTTAATGAGGGTGATACCATTAAGGTCGATACGCGGACGTCCGAATACATAGAAAGGGTAAAATAATGGAACTTGAGGACCTTAAAGAGATCATAGAACTACTCAAGGAAACCGATATTACCGAGCTGCAGGTTGAGAAAGACGGTACCAAGGTAAAGATCAAGAGAGAAAAATTCCTTCAGCCATTCGAGATAGCTGCACAGAAACCTTCCGTTGTCCCTGTTCAGGAGACGATCGTCAAGGAGATCGTTGCGGAAGATTCTGAGCAGCGCCTCATCACGATAACGTCCCCGATCGTCGGGACATTTTACCGCGCACCGTCTCCCGAGGCCCCTTCATTTATCGAGATCGGCCAGAGGGTGAAGAAAGGGCAGGCGCTCTGTATCATTGAAGCCATGAAGCTGATGAACGAGATCGAAAGCGAGGCTGACGGTGTCGTTGTGAAGGCACTGGTGGAAAACGGACAACCTGTCGAGTACGGTGAACCGCTCTTTCTTATCGATCCCGCATGAAGACCTTTAAGAAGATCCTTATTGCCAACCGTGGCGAGATAGCGGTGAGGGTGATCCGTGCCTGCAAGGAGCTCGGTATCAGGACCGTAGCGGTCTATTCGGACGCTGACCGGGACTCGCTGCATGTGAAGCTTGCCGACGAGTCGGTCTGTGTTGGCCCTGCCAGTGCGGCGCAGAGCTACAACAATATACCCAGTATCCTTTCGGCAGCAGAGATAACCGATTCTGAAGCGATCCATCCCGGCTACGGCTTCTTATCCGAGAACCCCCAGTTTGCCGAGGCATGCCTCACTTCGGGAATAACCTTTATAGGGCCGTCTTCAGAGACGATACGGCTGGGTGGCGACAAGGCAAAGGCGCGGCAGACCATGAAACGCAGGGGCGTCCCTGTTGTGCCGGGCAGCGACGGCCCCGTGGTGACCGAGGAGGCGGCGCTCAAGACCGCCAAGAAGATCGGTTTCCCTGTCATTATCAAGGCTTCGGCAGGCGGCGGCGGACGAGGCATGAGAATTATCAGGGAGGAGGCAGAGCTTGAAAAGCTTTTTTTCATGGCTCAGAGAGAGGCGCTGACCGCGTTCGGCAACGGCGAACTCTATATGGAAAAATACATCACCGAGATGCGGCATATTGAGGTGCAGATCATTGCGGATACGAAGGGTAATATCCTGCACCTCGGCGAGAGGGACTGTTCCATACAGCGGAGGCACCAGAAACTGATCGAAGAGTCGCCTTCACCCATTGCCTCGGAAAAGTTCAGGAAGAAGATCGGCGAGTATGCGGTGAAGGCTGCGCGGGCATTAAAATACCGGAACGCCGGTACGGTGGAATTTATTGTTGGGCCGGATGGTAATATCTATTTCATGGAAATCAATACCCGGCTGCAGGTGGAACATCCTGTTACGGAGTACGTCACCGGCATAGATATCGTAAAAGAACAGATCAGGGTAGCGGCCGGGCTACTGTTTGAGATCAAACAACCGCAGGTAAAGTTCTTCGGGCATGCCATCGAATGCAGGATCAATGCAGAGGATCCGGAACGTTTCATCCCTTATCCCGGCAAAATCACGTTTCTTGCACTTCCCGGCGGGCCGGGTGTCCGGGTGGATACCGCCGCATACAACGGCTGTGTTATCCCCTCCCATTACGACTCTCTTGTTGCCAAGCTCATTGTCCACGGAAGGAACCGGGAAGAGGCGATAGCCCGCATGAAGCGGGCCCTTGACGAATTCATCGTTGAAGGCATCAAGACGACCATACCGTTTCACAAAAAGGTCCTGAACGACCCGGACTTTATCAGGGGGGAGTTCAATACCGGTTTTGTCGAAAAGATGAACAATTCTCCGCAGCCAACGCAAAAATAACAATTTCTGCAGGTCAGTAATGTACGGCAACGGCATCTGCTTTATCACGGACAGGACCTATTCGACACTGCCGCAGCATGACATGGTCAGGCGTGTGCTTGAGGCGGGCGTTACCTTTGTTCAGTACCGAGACAAGGAAAAGACGCGGCGGGAGCTCTACGCAGAGGCGGCAAGTCTCAGGAAACTCACCCGCGCGTCCGACGCCGTTTTCATTGTCAATGACCATGCTGACATTGCGCTTGCCGTTGATGCCGACGGTGTGCATCTTGGCCAGGATGACCTTCCGCTGGAGGAGGCAAGAAGGATCATGGGCAGCCGTATCATAGGTATTTCCACGCACAGTCTTGAGCAGGCTAGGGAGGCGGAGGCAGGAGGGGCGGATTATATCGGTTTCGGCCCCATTTTTCGCACAGCGACAAAGGATGCCGGCATTCCCCAAGGGGTTGACATTCTGAAAATAATCAAACAGAATGTCAACATTCCTGTTGTGGCCATCGGGGGAATTGGGTTCGCGTCGGTTATAGATGTCATGAATGCAGGCGCTGACTGCATCGCAGTTGCCACAGCGATCTGCAAGGGCGATATCACGGAAAATGCACGTACGTTCATACGAATGCTGCAAACCATCAAAGGGAGGTAATATGAGAAAAGTTGCTGCGATCTTTCTCTGTCTCGGCGTTGCGATGATCCTGGCAGCGGGATGCCAGAAAAAGTCTGAAAACGTGAAGATCGGCGTTGCCGGCCCGATGACCGGAGATCAGTCTAAAATGGGAACGGACTTCAAAAACGGTGTTTCCCTGGCTGTCGAGGAATGGAATGGACGGGGAGGAGTGCTCGGGAAGAAGGTGGAGATCATTATCGGCGATGATCAGCACGATCCGAAACAGGCCGTTTCTGTTGCGAACAAGATCGTAAATGAAGGTGCGGTGGGTATCATCGGCCATTTTAACTCCAGCTGTTCCATACCGGCATCGGATATCTACGTCAGGGGTAATATCCCTATGATATCGCCCGGTTCTACCAATCCTCAGTTGACAGAGAAAGGCTACCGGAACGTGTTCAGGGTATGCGGCAGGGACGACCAGCAGGGTAAAGTTGCGGCCGATTTTGTCAATGGCCAGCTCAAAGTGAAGAAAATAGCCGTTATCCATGATAAGACAACATACGGACAGGGACTTGCGGACGAGTTCAGAAAGGCGCTGGGCGAGAATGCCGATGTCATTTTCTACGGAGGGATCGTCCAGGGAGATAAGGACTTCAAGGGCGTGCTCACATCCATCAGGGAGAAGAAGCCCGAACTCCTGTTTTTCGGCGGCATTTATCCGGAGATGGGGCTTCTTGTCCGGCAGGCACGCGAACTCGGAATAAAAGCACCGTTCATGAGTGGCGACGGTTCTATCGATCCCAAGTTCGTTGAGATCGCGGGGGCTCAGGCAGCGGAGGGTACGTATCTCACGTTCAGCCCTGACCCGAAGAATATCGCATCTGCCAAAGACTTCATCAGCAAATATACCACAAAGTACGGGGAGATCGGCCCCTACTCGATCTATGCCTATGATGCAGCAAATATCATGCTCACAGCCATTGCAGCGGCAAAGACGACAGAAGGTGAAAAAATTGTCGACAAGCTTCACAGCATGGAATTCAACGGTACCATGGGCAGTATAAAATTCGATGACAAGGGCGATGTCACGGTGGCCCCTTACGTCGTTTGGGTGACAGAGGACGGCAAATTCGTTGAAAAATGGAAACCCTGAGAACTGAACATACCTGAGCATACACGCAAAGAAAGGTGCACGGATATATTCCCTGCGCCTTTTTTGCGTTCTGTCGACAGAACAGGTTTTGTTTGCTATAGTGTATACAATAATTGGCCGGAGGAAACGCATGCATATTGGAATTATCGGTTGCGGGAATATGGGGGGCGGTCTTGGCAGGATCTGGGCGGAGAAGGGACATGCGGTCACGTTCAGCTATTCCCGCAGCAGGGAAAAGCTTGCCGCCGTCGCCTCCTCAGTGCCGAATGCACGCTCCGGCACACCGGAAGAGGCAGCAGCTGGCAGTGATGTAATTCTTCTTGCGGTCCGGTGGAGTGATGTCCCTGATGCGGTCAGACAGGCAGGCACCCTGAAGGACAAGATCGTCATAGATTGTACCAACCCCCTGACCCCCGATATGAGCGGACTTGCTCTCGGCCATACAACATCTGCTGCTGAAGAGATTGCTCGGATGGCTCCGGGTGCGAGGGTCATCAAGGCCTTCAATACCGCCTTTGCGCAGGTCTATCAGGAGGGTAATCGTCTCTTTGGTTCCCGAAGGGCAACCATGTTCTATTGCGGAGATGACGCTGAATCCAAGATCGTAACAGCAAAGCTGATCAACGATGTCGGCTTTGAAGCAGTGGACTGCGGGCTGTTGACTTCGGCCCGATATCTTGAGCCGCTCGCCATGCTCATGATAACCCTCGGATATGGTCTCGGCATGGGAACGAATATCGCTGTTGACCTGATACGGCGGTGACGGGATGAACCCGGTGGTGAGGATCCGAGAAGAGCAGGAAAGGGCGGTTACCAAAAAACATGATCTTAATGAAAAGCTTAAGCAGCTTGAAGAGGCCGAACCTAAAAACTTCCGCGATATCTGGATGACGAGGGACCAGATCGCTTACTGGCAGGGGATGGCGGAAGGCCTTCAGTTTGCCCTGGATGAATTGCGGGAAGTGAGATGAGAGCCCTCGGTAATTTGGCTTACTCGCATGCGGTAGTGCAAAAAATTCATTATGGAGGTGGTCTTATGAACAGAGCGGTGTGGAGGATATCCTATGCGCTTTTTATGCTGCTGTTCTTCATCAGCGCATCAGTTTCTGCTGCAGATACCATGCTCAAACCCGATCTGCTGCTCTATCGCGGTTCCGGTACGATCAAGGACCGTATTGCCGAGGTAAGAAACGCGATGGAAAAAGAAGGCTTTCAGATAGTTGGGGAGTACGAGCCCTACGCGGGCGCACACATTCTTGTCATTACGAGCGATGCACTCAAGAGCAATGCGGCGAAGTCGCCCTTTGGTGCCTATGGGGCTATTCAGCGCATATCTCTTACCGAGACGGGCAAGGAACTCCAGGTCGCCTCAACCAATCCACTCTATATGGCGCAGATCTACCAGATGAAAGGAGATCTTGCCGATGTCGCGACGAAACTGCAGACGGCGCTCGGCAAGGCTGAGGAGTTCGGCTCGAAAAAAGGGTTGAAAGCCTCGTCACTCCGCGACTATCATTATATGATTTTTATGCCCTATTTTACCGACCAGGTGAAACTTGCATCTCATGGGTCGTATGATGAGGCGATCAAGGCGGTCGAGGCAGGTCTGGCCAAGGGCAAAGGCGGTACCGTCAAGATCTACCGTGTTGATATTCCCGGCAAACAGGAGTCCGTTTTTGGTGTGGGGATCAAAGAAGGTGAAGGTGCAGACGAAGCGGTCATGAAGGTGGTGGACTTCGGGGAATTGAAGCAGACCCCCCATCTACCCTATGAACTGATCGTATCCGAAGGGAATGTCTACATGCTGCATGGAAAGTTCCGTATTGCGCAAAGCTTCCCGGATCTTACCATGGGCACGTTCATGAAGATCTCGGGCGCTCCGGGAGCAATTGAGAACACCCTGAAACAGGTTGCAGGAGGCAAGTAGGGGTCTGGCCGGACGCACTGAGCCGGCGCGATGCAGGCTGCATGAAATGAACTTTGCGTAAGCAGGTTACGCGAGGAGGATAGCGTATGAAAAAAGTCTTGATTGCCTTTTACAGCAGGACCGGTAAGACCGGGAAAATGGCGGAGTATATTGCCGAGGGTGTCCGGTTTTCCGGGAACGAGGTCGAACAGAAAAAGATATCAGAAATCAAGAGTGAAAAAGATCTTGCCGGGTTTGACGGCTACATCTTTGGCTGCCCTACCTATCACAAGGATATGACCGAAAACATGAAGACCTTTCTGTTCCTGGCCCAGAAGGCGAACCTTGAGGGAAAAGTAGCGGGTGCTTTCGGGTCCCATACCCATAGCGGTGAGGCGCCACAGCTGATATTCGATACCATGGAATATGTCTTCAAGATGGACATGTCGAATCTGGGACCCTTTGCGCTGAAAGAAGCCAAGGTGGAGACCAGCGAGGGACTGCATGCCTGTCAGGAATATGGAAAGGCCATCGGCAAACAACTGTAATCGCTGATTTTTGGTGTTTTCCTCTGCACTTTGTATTGTATTTCTTATACGATATGCGGCTTTTTTTTGAAGGAGAGAAATGAAAACAGTAGTCTATGCGGACGACAGCAAAACTTCTCTCATGTACGTCAGTCTGCTCGTGAAAAGATTCGGGTTCAAGGTTATGCCTGCCGATAGCGGGCGTGAAGCACTGAGGCTTATCAAACTTGCCGGGGCTGACGTTGTCATGCTTGATGTGCATATGGACCAGATGGACGGCTTTGCGACTCTGCGTTATATCAAGGAGGATAAGATGACCGCACACCTTCCGGTGATCATGCTCTCCACTGGCGCGGATAATGAAAGTATAGAGCAGTGCCGGAAGTTGGGCTGTTACGCTTACCTGACAAAACCGCTAAGAGTTGACCTTCTCCATGCTACGTTGCAGGAGTGTTTTTTTTTCTCCAGGGGGACAAACCGGAAACATCTCAGGGTGCCATTCTACCGAAAGGTATCGGCTATCTATCGCGGGATGCGGTATGAACTTTTTTCGGAAACGCTTTCCGAGGGCGGGGTCTACCTGAGAAAAGAAAATCCTTTTCCTCTCGGAGATAGTCTTGATCTCACCATTCCTCTGACACAGGGAAACGCGCTGCAGCTGAAGGGGACAATCATTTATATAAAAGAGCTTCTGGGCGATTTTTTTACACTGCCTCCCGGTATGGCTGTGCAATTCAAGGAAATGACGGCAGCTGAAGCATTGCGACTGAAAAACCATCTGGAAACGATTATTGCTGGTGATATCCTTGAGGGGCAGGAAGAGAAAATCATAGAGAGATGATTAGCTCCTTATGCTGACATAGGTCGGCATGCGCAAATAGTGCTTCTGGCGATACCTTAAGAAGATGAAGCAGGTCTTTCCCGGTGTCAATATCCGAAAGGTGCTCCATGCGGAAAGTGATGGGGTCAGTCCTTGTATGTCGGTGATAAGAACTACGGCGCATTTCAGCATTGGATAACCGTTGCCATTACGAGCAAGCGGCCGGAGGCTGAGCTGATTAACAGCCTGATGCAGAGAACGAGAATGTTCGTGCTCTCAAAGCGTTTGACGTGTGAAGGGTTTAGTCCTTGCCCTCCTGTATCGACGGGTTGCAGTGACTTGCCCTCGTCGTAAAATGACCTTGTTCAGCGTAACAGCCTGTGGTAGTCATCTGCAGTGTCGAGGTCTGAAAGCGCGGTAACGCCTGCGCAGCCAAGCTGCAGTTTTGCGATCCTCCTCATTGTCTCTTCAAATACCCTTCCCGTGCTCCAGGGGATGTTCCGGAATATCTCAGCGTGCGGGGATTTCATACCGATGAGATAATAACCCCCGTCTCTAGCCGGACCGATGACAATGTCAGCACGGGTCAGCTCCTGAAAAGCCGATTCGATGATCCTGCCGGAGAGATCAGGGATGTCAGCCCCGGTCAAAACAACCTTTTCCCCTCCCCTGTCGAGCAATACCCTTATCGCGTTGTGCATCCTTGCGCCGACGTCGCTCCCCTGCTGAAGGATTAACTGCTCTTCCGGCAGCCATTCAGAAAAGTCTTTTTGCCGGGCGACAGGATCGTAGAAAACAATCCGGTCATATGCATGATCGAAAGGCGAGGTGTTTTTCAGGATCAGTTCAACGACCTGCCGGTAGATATCCGCAGCCTTTTTATTGCCTAAGTCCTTTGCAAGGCGGGTCTTCACCTTGCCGGGCTCAGGGAATTTGATGAATATGCCGAAGAGATTCTTGATCATCGGTAATAGAACTTTGAGAGACGCTGCGGACTGACGCCGAGACGGTACAGCAGCATCATGGTCTGGTTGATCGCAGCTGTCCTGATCAGGCCTTTAGCGACCCACCGTCGTCCTGATGTAAGGGCCCGGTGTTCAAGAATCGTGATCTTTCCCAGTTTTTTGACCCTTCCCATGAGATCAACATCCTCCATGAGCGGTATGTTCTTATACCCTGCCAGTTTGTTGAAGACACCTGTTCTGACAAAGATTGCCTGGTCACCGTAAGGTAGCCTGAACACGCGGCACCGCAGGGATACCCATGCTTCGATGAGACGGTATTTTTGCAAAGGGTTATCGAGAGAAAAGGTGAAGGCACCTCCGACGACCCTATGGTCCCTGAGCGCTTCTTCAATTCCCCTATCCCATCCCGAGGCGAGGATCGTATCGGCATGGAGAAAAAGCAGCACCTCTCCCCGTGCGCGAGACGCCCCTGCATTCATCTGATTGCCGCGGCCTTTCTCCGCCTGAATACAGGTTACCCCGGGGTATGATTGCGCGATTTCCCGTGTCCGGTCCCTGCTGCCCCCGTCTGCAACGATGACCTCGCATATGGGTCCTTCTGTCCTGATCGCTTCAATGCATCTGGAGATGTTTTCTTCTTCGTTCAGGGCCGGAATGACGACGGATATCATCGGACTCGTGCTACGGTCAGCGCAGTCTGAAGTGCATCAAGTTCCATGAAAAACTCCTCCGGAAGCAACGGGCAAATCATAACGACTTTTGCTGCAGTCCTGATGCTGCGTCGCTGTCGAGCAGCCAGACAATACGCCCATGCTGCGGGATGATTGCTCCGGCAGGATAGGGCTCCCGCTTCCCTTTCGCAAGAATTTCAACGACAATCCCCGCCTTCGCCTTTCCGGTGACAAGAAAGACTACTAACGAAGCGGCGTTCAGAACGGGAATTGTCAGCGTTATACGCCAGTTCCCCGCAGACGCAGAATATGCCGGCACCGCAAGACGCTTCATGTCAGACACTGCCTCTGCTCCCGGGAAAAGCGAGGCAGTGTGTCCGTCGCTTCCCATGCCGAGCAGGACGAGATCGAACCTCGGGAAGCCGTCTGCCCTGAAATGGGTCTGCAGGTCTCGCTCATAATCTTTGGCAGCCTCTTCAGGCGGAAGTTCACCTCTCATTCTGTGGATGTTCCCGGCGGGCATGCTGATCCGAGAGGTCAACGCTTCGTTGGCCATCCTGAAGTTGCTCAGCTCATGATCAGCGGGGACGCACCGTTCGTCAGACCAGAAGATGTGGGTCAGGTCCCACCGGATATTTTCGCGGTATGCCGTACCGAGCATGCGGTAGAGCAGTTGCGGTGACGAGCCCCCGGAAAGGGCTACCGAAAACCTGCCACGTGATGCAATGGCAACAGCTGCAGAACTCTGGAATATGCGAGCAGCAGTGCGGGCAACAGCCTCGGCATCGGGGAGAATACGGACGTTACTGCTCAGAGCGGTCTCCATGACCGTCTGTCTTTCTTCAAGAGGGTAGCCGCCTCTCTCGGCCCCTCGGTCCCTGCCGCATAGATGGTGATGTCGCGCGCAGAGTCGGGTGACTCAATCTTTTCGACTGCCGGCGTAAGGAGTGACCAGGTCTGCTCAACGCCATCGTCCCTGACGAAGAGCATCTGATCTCCCTGCATGCAGTCAAGGAGGATACGTTCGTAATCGCTCAGGGAAAAGACTTTTTTGTAGGAGAAGTCCATCAATACGGGACTGAGGCAGATCTTTGTGCCGGGATTTTTTGCCTGGAAAGTGATATCGATACCCTCATCCGGCTGAATGCGTATGACGAGCGCGTTCGGCTCGATCTCTTCGTGCATCGCCTTCGAGAACATGAGATGCGGCACTGCACGGTAATGAACCGATATCTCTGCTTTCTTTTTGACAAGCCGTTTGCCTGAACGGAGATAGAAGGGGACACCGTTCCATCGCCAATTGTCGATATGGACTTTGAGCGCGGCATAGGTCGGTGTCATGGAGTCGGGAGAAACGCCTGCTTCATTCCGATAAGCAGCCGCCTTTTTCCCGTTGACCATGCCTTCTCCATACTGAGCGACCACCAGTGCGTCATCGAGGCTGTCGACGGCAAAAGGCCTGATGGAGCGGAAGACCTTAACCTTTTCGTCCCTGACACGTTCTGATTCGAATACCGACGGGGGTTCCATGGCAGTCAGAGCGAGGAGTTGAAAGATATGGTTCTGAAACATGTCGCGGATGACCCCGGCCTTTTCATAATATCCTGCCCTGTTCTCGATGCCGATGCTTTCAGAAACCGTGATCTGCACATGGTCGATGTACCGCCTGTTCCAGAGCGGCTCAAAGATCGCATTCGCGAACCGGAACATGAGGATGTTTTGAACAGTCTCCTTCGCAAGATAATGGTCCATGCGGTAGACCTGCCGTTCGAGAAATGATGACCTGAGTACATTATTCAGCTTCCGTGCAGAGGCAAGATCAGAACCTACGGGTTTCTCTATGGCAATATGCGTGAATCCCGTTTTTTCCTGGGAGAGGCCGGATGCACCGAGATGTGAGACGACAGCCTCGTACACGGTCGGCGGCACAGCGAGGTAGAAGATGCGGTTGCCGAGAGTATCATGTGTCCGCTCAAGGTCTTCGATGCTTTTTTTCATATCGTTGTAGGATGCAGGATGGTCATACTCTCCTGCGTGATAGTGCAGCCGTCTCGCGAATGACTCCCACGCCTTTCGGTCAAAATCTTTTCCAAAGGTCTCTTCAACGGCCTTACGCATCAGATCGTGGAATGCGCTCCGGTCCATGGCGGTCCTGGCAGCACCGAGGATGCAGAAATTGCGGGGAAGCAGGCCATCGCGGTTCAGCCGGTACAGCGCGGGGAAAAGCTTTTTCCTGCTGAGGTCCCCGGATGCACCGAAGATCACAAGCAGGAAGGGCTTCGGGATCTCGATGCTGCAGCTGTCGTAGGTTGCATAGGCAGGTTCAATCATGTCCGTTTTCTCATCGCGCTCTTTTTGACCGCATGGCCGCCGAATTCATTGCGCAATGCTGCGAGCATACGGTCGGAAAATGCATGAGAATCACGTGACCGGAAGCGCTGAAAGAGAGCAGCCGTGATCACTGGTGCAGAGACGGCGGTCTCTATGGCTTGTTGCACGGTCCACCGTCCTTCACCGGAGTCCTCTACATATGCGGCAAGCTGCGTGAGCTTCTTATCTTTTTTGAAGGCTTCTTCTGCCAGCTCCAGGAGCCATGACCGCACAACGCTGCCCTGGTTCCAGAGGTGCGCCACGTCGCCGAAGTCCAGATGTCGGGAGTAGGGTGACGAGTCCAGTATCCCGAAGCCTTCACCATAGGCAGACATCATGCCGTATTCAATGCCGTTGTGCACCATTTTCACGAAGTGGCCTGCACCCGCAGGTCCGCAATAGAGATAGCCATCTTTCGGCGCAAGCGTCCTGAACACCGGTTCAAGTTTCCTGCAGACCTTTTTTTCACCGCCCGCCATGATACAGTAGCCGAGCTTCAGCCCCCATATGCCTCCGCTGACACCGGCATCAATATAATGCAGGCCGGTCTTTCTCAGAGCCTGTTCGCGCCGAACATCATCTTTGTAGTAGCTGTTTCCGCCGTCAATAATCGTGTCTCCCCTGCCAAGAAGTGGCTTTAGTTCCTGTATCATATCATCAACAGGATTTCCGGCCGGCAGCATTATCCACAAGTAACGGGGAGGCTCGAGGGAACTGATCAGTTCTCCGATCGAAAAGGCTCCCTGTGCACCTTTCCGGGAAATCTCCTTTACCTTGTCCGGCGACCGGTTATATGCAACGACCCTATGTCTGTCCCGAAGCAGCCGTATCGCCATGTTCATGCCCATGCGTCCCAGACCTATCATGCCTATCTGCATGTCCGCCTCCTTTGAACCTGTAAGGAAATTGTAGCAGAAAAACACGTGGAGAGCGAAAAGAAGTTGTTCTTTATCACGGGATGTATCAGTATATAATAAAATCATAAAATTAACGGGAAGGAGATTTTCCCATGGGTGATTATTACAAGGAAGAGGACCTCGGCCGTTTTGGCGAGATCGGGAAGTTCAAATCGGAGCTCTTTAAGAAGTTCATGGACTGGTACAACACGTCACTCCAGCCCGGAGCGCTTACCAGGCGGGAAAAAGTGCTCATCGGTCTGGGTGTGGCCCATGCCCTGCAGTGCCCCTACTGCATAGATGCCTTTACGAAAAGCTGCCTGGAAGAAGGCATGGGCATGGAGCATATTACCGAAGCCGTACATGTTGCCTCTGCAGTAAGGGGAGGGGCATCGCTCATTCACGGCATCCAGGCGCATAACGCAGCCGAAAAGATCTCCATCTGAGAGTGCCCGTGTTCAGCGCTCGCTTCAGTGAAAAGATCCGGGCACGTCAGGATGGTCCCCTGACCGCCTCCGGCATAGACATGCTGCAGGTAAATGTAGGATATCGCTGTAACCTGGCGTGCAAGCACTGCCATGTGCAGGGAGGAGCTGACCGCCAGGAGGCCATGAGCAGGGAGACGGTTGATGCCGTTCTTGCCGTTTTACATGACGGCAGGATCAAGACCGTTGACATAACCGGTGGCGCTCCGGAGTTGAATCCGCATTTCCGTTATCTTATTGAGGAGACGGAAAGCGCGGGCTGCCATGTCGTGGTGCGTACTAACCTTTCGATATTCTATGAAAAAGGGATGGAAGATCTATTCGACTTCTATGACGGAAAGCATATCGAGCTCGTAGCATCTCTCCCTTCCTGCAATGGTGAGCATGTCGACAGGGTGAGGGGAAAGGGAGTTTTTGACAAGAGTATTGCTGCGCTCAGGAAACTGAATAATCTTGGCTATGGTTCTGATAGGGGAAGAACGCTGAACCTCGTCTATAATCCTGCGGGAGCTTTTCTCCCTCCTGTGCAGTCTTCTCTCGAAGCGACATACAAGGAAGAACTCGGCTCAGCCTTTGGTATTACCTTTAACCGTCTCTATACCTTTGCAAACATGCCGGTCGGCAGGTTTCGCCAATTCCTGCTCAGGAGCGGCAATTTTGAAACATACATGGAAAAGCTCATGCAGGCCTTCAATCCGGAGACCCTGTGCGGTCTCATGTGCAGGCGCCTGGTGAATGTGGCATGGGACGGCAGGCTGTATGACTGTGATTTCAACCAGATGACCGGACTCGGTATTGCCGAAGGGTATCCTGCCATGATCAGGGATTTTGATCACGACCGGCTCGCGTCGAGAAAGATCATCGTCGACGACCACTGTTTCGGTTGCACGGCAGGACAGGGCTCCACGTGAATTGGTTCGATCCAGTAGCGGGCAGGGTGCCTGCTGGGAAGAACGAGGGGAGAATGGAAAGGATAACTGCAGCGGTCTGCCTCATAGCGTTCGTGCTCCTCTTCCCGGCAACAGGCTGGTGTCAGGCAGGAGTGGTCCTGTTCAGAGAGGACTTCCATGACCTCTCACAATGGAAGCCGCTTTATTTTCCGAAGATACCGCAGCACTCAGGTTATACCGTTGTCCAGGATGGGGACCGTTCCTTTCTCCGGGCCGAGAGCCATGCCTCGGCATCGGGTCTTCTTTACCGCAAGGAATATCGTGTTTTTGACTATCCGAAGGTACGCTGGCGATGGAAGGTCGAGAATGTTTACCAAAAAGGCAATGCCGAGGAGAAGTCAGGAGACGATTATCCGATCCGCATTTACATCATTTTCAAGTATAATCCGGGGACGGCGTCATTCGGGCAACGGCTGAAATACGGGATCGCAAAGACGATCTACGGGGAATATCCGCCGCACAGCAGCCTGAACTATATCTGGGCCAACCGGAAGCATGAGCAGAGGATCATATCCAATCCGTATACCGAAAAAGCAAAGATGATCCTCCTCGAGGCAGGCACCGAGAAGGCCGGGCAGTGGGTCGAGGAAGACGTTGATGTCATTGAAGATTATCGCAGGGCCTTTGGTGCAGAGCCGCCGGCGGAAGCAAGTATCGCCATCATGAACGATTCCGACAACACCGGTGAACAGTCGGTTTCTTTTGTCGATTATATCGAGGTATATAGATGAGCGTCCGCTGCCGGAGATCTGCCGCATAATGGTGCGGGACGGATGAAACATATTTTTGCTGCCGATATCGGTGGAACGAACAGCAGGTTCGGCCATTTCACAGTCACGGAGAACGACTGTCTGCTCCTTGCTGAGGTGGTCTGGCTGAAGACGACTGATGCAGACTCGTTCCGTCATCTCCTCGATAATCTCGGCGGGAACGGGTTTCCCCTCTTCCCCGAGGCTGCTGATATTGTCGTTTTTGCCGTGGCCGGGCCGGTCGAGGACGGGGTAAGAAGCAGGCCGCCGTTCATAGCATGGGATATCGACCTCAGTTCTGTGCAGGGGAAGGTCGGTCTCAAAAAGTGCCTGTTGATCAACGACTTCGTCGCGCAGGCTTTTGCCTGTTCTTCGGAGGCGGGCGAGCGGGCAAAGGTCATTCTGACCGGGAGAACCGTTGCAGGCGCTCCGGTCGCTGTCATCGGCGCCGGTACGGGCCTGGGAAAGGCCCTGCTCATTCAGGCTGGACATGGCCGTTATCGGGCTATCCCTTCTGAGGGCGGCCATAGCAACTTTTCCTTTGTAACGAAACGGGAACATGCATATCAGGAATTTCTTCTGCGGGAGCATCACGGGCAGTATGTCACCGGCAATACGGTTGTCTCAGGAAAAGGACTGAGCTACCTTCACCATTTTCTGACGGGAAGAAAAAAGGACCCGGAAGAGGTTGCTCAGGAATTTTCTCTCTATCCCGAGACCCTTGCGTGGGCTGCAAAATTCTATGGCCGGGCATGCCGGAATTATGTGCTTGAAACCCTCGCCCGTGGCGGGCTTTTCGTGGCCGGTGGTCTGGCGGCAAGGGCACCGGAAATGCTTGAGCATTCGGAGTTCGGAAAAGAGTTCCGCAGTTCCGATACGCTGGCCCACCTTCTTGAGCAGGTTCCGGTATCCCTGATCACCGATGAAAACAGTGGCCTCTGGGGCGCAGCTGTCCTTGCCCGGCAGACATTACGGGAGGCGACAGATGCATAAGATGGCGATCAAGAAACTGATCATCGTCGTCGTTATCATCGCTGTTATTGCCGTATTCCGGATATTCCACCTGGAGGATTATCTGACCCTTTCCTATCTCAAGGGGTCGCAGCAGCTTTTTGGAGCATGGTATGGAGATCATCCTGTGGCAGTGATCAGTGGTTATATGATCATCTACATTGGGGTGACCGGGCTTTCCCTGCCCGGAGCAGCGGTCATGACCCTGGCAGGAGGAGCGCTGTTCGGCCTCGGGGCCGGCACGCTTATTGTCTCCTTTGCCAGCACCATAGGGGCGACGATTGCCTGTTTTGTGTCCCGCTTCATTTTGCGGGACTGGGTAGAGGGAAAATTCGGCGATAAGCTTACGGTCATCAACGAGGGCATCTCACAGGAGGGGGCTTTCTATCTCTTTACGCTCAGGCTGATCCCGGTTCTTCCTTTTTTCGTCATCAATCTGGTAATGGGACTGACAAAAATGCCGTTGCGCACGTTCTATTGGGTATCGCAGCTCGGCATGCTCGCCGGCACCATAGTCTATGTCAATGCAGGGAAGGAGCTTGGAAAGATCGAATCATTGAGCGGTATTCTCTCTCCGGGGCTGATTATATCGTTCATCCTGCTCGGCATATTCCCGCTTATAACGAAGAAGTTGTTGGCGGCGTATCGGGCGAAGAAGCAGAAATCCGCTTCACCATAACAGGAGGTTGCATGGCAAAATTTGACTATGATATCGGGATCCTGGGAGGAGGCTCTGCGGGTCTCACCGTTGCTGCAGGAGCTGCCCAGTTCGGTGCAAAGACCCTGCTTATAGAAAAGGAGAACGTGCTCGGCGGAGACTGTCTGCATTTCGGCTGTGTGCCGAGCAAGACACTTATCAAGACGGCCCATGTCTATCACCTCATGAAACATGCCGCGCGTTTCGGGCTTCCCGAATCGGAAGTGCGAGCGGTAGACTTCAAGGAAGTATCGAACAGGATAAAATCGGTGATCTCGGTCATCCAGAAGCATGATTCGGCGGAGCGGTTCTGCAGTCTTGGTGCAAAAGTCGAATCAGGGAATGCGACCTTTATGGATGAGCATACGGTTAGTCTGGAGGGCCGAAAGATAACAGCCAAGACCTGGGTCATAGCGACAGGTTCATCTCCCTCCATTCCGAAGATCGCAGGGCTCAACAGCATACCCCACATCACGAACAGGGATATCTTCTACCTGGATACCTTGCCGAAGTCCATGATCATACTGGGCGGTGGGCCGATCTCGACCGAGATGGCACAGGCCTTCTCCCGGCTCGGCACAAACGTCTCGGTTATCCAGCGGAGCGGGCAGATACTCGGCAGGGAAGACCCCGACATGGCAGAGGCAGTGATGCAGAACCTCTCGGCAGAAGGGGTGAGATTCCATCTTAATGCAATGATCGAGGCGGTTAAAGACTTGGGCAGCGAGCGGGAAGTTACGGTCCGGATGAAGGACGGAAGGACTGCGATTATTACGGCAGAAACCATACTCGTGGCCCTGGGCAGGGAACCTAATCTCGGAACGCTCGGGCTCGGGAATGCCGGTGTTGCCTATGATGGAAAAGGGCTCAACCTCGACAGCAGACTCAGGACAACACAGAAGCATATCTTTGGGGCCGGTGACGTTACCGGGGCTTACCAGTTCACGCATGCAGCAGGCTATGAAGGAGGCGTGGTGCTGACAAATGCGATACTGCATTTGCCGCGCAAGGCAGACTATACATATTTCCCGTGGTGTACCTACACAGACCCGGAGCTTGCGAGTATCGGGATGAATGAGATGGCAGCGAAGCGGGCAGGCCTTCAGTATACTGTCTGGGCAGAGGAATTCAAGATGAATGACCGCGGTCTTGCCGAGGGTGAAGGGCTGGGAAGGATCAAACTGGTGCTCGATGCAAAGGAAAAACCGCTTGGCGTGCAGATCCTTGGCCTGCATGCCGGAGAACTGATCAGCGAATGGGTGGCTGCCCTGAACGGCAAGGTAAATCTCTCTGCGCTTGCCGGCGCGGTGCATCCCTATCCCACGCTCGCCGAGATCAACAAGCGTGTTGTCGGCAACTATTTTTCAGGAAAGATTTTCTCGGACAAGGTGAAAAAAACGCTCAAGTTCTTCTTCAGCCTGCGGGGAAGGGCATGCGGGGGTGTGTGATGATAAAGAAAGCAGCCCTGATACGGCACAGTGAACAGAAGGGAGAGAAGATGGAAGGGATGAAGCTCAAAGTGGGTGTTATGGGAAGTGCAAGCAGCAGGCTGACGGGACACCATAAAATGATGGCATATGCCCTTGGTCAGGCTATCGCTGAGGCAGATTGCATAACCATCACCGGGGCATGTCCGGGATTCCCGTTTGAAGCTGCGCGGGGCGCCAAGGAATCGGGGGGATACGTTGTCGGTATTTCACCAGGTCTCAGTCTGTGGGAGCATACGAACAAATACGGGTCACCTACGGAATATCATGACGTCCTGATATTTACCGGTAGCGGCCTCATGGGCAGGGAGGTGGTCAATATCCGGTCGTCCGATATCGTCATTATCCTGGGCGGGCGTTCAGGCACCCTTGGGGAGTTCTCGATTGCCTATGACGAAGGAAAACTTATCGGCGTGCTTATGGGTACGGACGGCATTACCAAAGAGATAAAACATATCGTGAAAGTGATCAGAAAGACGACCGGTTCAAAAATACTCTATGATAATGAGCCAGGCCGGCTTGTCAGGAAACTGCTGGCATATTACACAAAGGAACATTTCAGGCATCCTTCCTGTCACAATGGCGGGGGTGCACGGAGAGAAGGGTAGAGCATATGGTAGTAACAGACAAACATCACCGCCTTATCCTGCAGAGGATCGCCAGCAGAGTAATGATCGAGCGTGGCCTGCTGCCTGAGTTCTCGAAAGAAGCTCTTTCCGAGCTTGATGCCATCCATTCACCTGCAATCGCTGATTCTGCGCAGGTCCGTGACCTGAGAAGTCTTCTCTGGTGCTCCATTGACAACGACGACTCGAAAGATCTCGATCAGCTTACGACCGCCGCGAAAATGCCGGATGGCTCAACAAAGATATTGGTAGCAGTAGCTGACGTTGACGCAGTTGTCAGGAACGGTTCTGCCCTTGATGCCCATGCGAAACATAATACGACATCTGTCTATACCGATGCCCGGATATTTCCGATGCTCCCTGAAAAGCTGTCTACTAACCTTACATCCCTTAACTACCAGGAAGACCGGATGGCCATCATCATCGATATGGTGATCTCGTCGGATGGCATGCTCGGGGGCTCGGACGTCTACCGAGCTGTTGTCCGCAATAAAGCGAAACTCGCATATAACAGCGTTGCAGCATGGCTGGAGGATACGGGTTCTTTGCCCAAGGACATAGGCGCAGTACAGGGTCTTGATGAAACCCTCAAGCTGCAGGACCTGGCGGCACAGAAGATGAAGGCGTTCAGGCACGAACATGGTGCACTGAACCTTGAGACCATCCAGACAAGAGCTTTGTTCGACGGTGATGAGATCAGAGACCTTGAGGAGCACAAGCGCAACAGGGCAAAGGATATCATTGAGGACTTCATGGTTGCGGCAAATGGCGTAACTGCACGCTATCTTGCCTTGCGAAAATTCCCCTCGCTCAGACGCGTTGTCCGTACGCCGAAACGCTGGGAACGGATCGTCGAGGTAGCTGACGTGCTCGGATACGCGCTCCCTCGGCAGCCGGATTCAAAGGCGCTTGAACAGTTCCTCGTAAAAGAAAAAGCCGATGATCCGGTCAGGTTCCCGGACCTTTCGCTCACCATCATCAAACTGATGGGTGCAGGGGAATATGTTGCGGAATTTCCCGGTGAGACGGTACCGGGCCATTTCGGCCTTGCGGTAAAGGACTATTCCCATTCAACAGCGCCCAACCGGCGGTATCCCGACCTTATAACCCACCGGCTTCTGAAGGCGGCACTTTCAGGCGATACCGTTCCCTATCAGGACGATGAACTGGAAGGGCTGGCACGGCACTGCACTGACGAGGAGGATGCTGCTGCCAAGGTGGAGCGGCAGGTCGGCAAGTCAGCTGCGGCGCTTCTGCTTGAATCGAGAATCGGGGAAAAGTTCGATGCCATCGTCACCGGCGCTGCTGCCAAGGGCACCTGGGTCCGCATATTCCATCCTCCGGTTGAAGGCAAACTTTTGCAGGGGTTCAGGGGAATTGATGTCGGCGACAAGATACGTGTTCAGCTTGTCCACACTGACGTTGACCGGGGGTTTATAGATTTTAAGAAGATCAGAGCACGACGACGGCACGGAAGGGAAGGTTCGTATCGATAATGCAGATTACGCCTGATACAAGGAGGAGGAAACGATGACAGAGAGAAATAATAAACTCGAGGAAATATCACATCAGCTCAACGAAAACATATTAGCGGTAAAGGGAACGTTAGAACTCATGGATGCTTCCGTTACAGAGGATGACCTGCACGACCTTTTACTGAAGGCAATGCAAAGGATGGATGGCATTCAGAGATTATCGAACGAAATGCTCAATGCTTTGCAAAATTGCCTCAACAAAATGAATTCACGTAATACATAAAAGCCGAGGCCAAACTTCTTCCTCACTACCAACAGCTGTTGCTATTGATGACAGCTGAGGGCTATTCCCTTGAAGTCGACACGGCAACCATCCACATAAAAAGTCTCGCTTATTTGCTGAACTCAACGCGCTCTCTCCCTGTATATCCGTAAAGGTAAGAAACGGAAGAAAAGAGGGGGAGTCGAGGAATCGGAAAATGTGCGGTGGCTGCGAGATAATCTTAACGTTGTACTTCTTGGGACCGGAGAGATTTTCTCTTTTGCATGGATATCTGGTTTACTATTCCGAGCGGATTTGAATATTGGTGATGTTATCAGATTTCCCCTGCTTACAACCATTTCCTTTGGCCTGATAGCCGATAATGGTACCGCCTTGATTTACTTCCCAATGCACAAAACAATCGGCGCTAACTGGCTCAATATAGACAAAATTGCCATTGGGAAGCGGATAGGTAGTCTCTTTCCATCCAACCTTTGAAGCATACGAATCAGGACTTTTCATTTCCTGTTTAAGCTCGGACAAAGGTTTGGCTATCCAGTCCCTGCTGAGATCTTCAAGGGATATGTGAGATGCACATCCGTAAAGAAGAACTATATAAAGCAATAACCAAAGTGCGTTAACAGACAAATATTTCACCATAGTATCCTCATTATCAAAACCAGGCAATTTAAGGTGAATCAACTTTGCCGATATCTTAATCAGCCTTCTTCTTCCCGTCAAGACAGCATTTTCGCGGGTACAGGATATAACATGACCCTGGCGAAAAATGGAAAAAACATATGGCACAAAACAACTGGTTACGACCTTGCAGGCCTGGTCATTTTGCATGCCCATCTGGCCCTGCCCTGGGCCAATGTGATATCCCTGATAACGGCCTGGCTCCCTTACATGAAGCCGTTAGCAGAACATTTCCGTGAACCTAAGATACATTTCCCGCCTAAATAGGTAGTTCCTCCAATTACCCTTACCCCTGTCCTTTGATATCCTAGAATCAAGAAAAGAACGAAAAGGAGGACAAGACCATGTTACAGATCAGGCACATAGGCGGAGACAGGGCAGGAAAGGGCAGCTACTGGAACTTTTCAACAGGCGACCGGGTGACGATGGAGGCCGAGGGCATTCTTCCGGGAAACGATGAGACCCTGTACTACAAGGCAAAT
>QKDO01000073.1 GCA_003252075.1 Nitrospirota bacterium | reverse complement strand
CGTTCAGGCACTCATCTCTGAGGCTGCCGATAAAAGATTCTGCAAATGCATTGTCTATGGGTTTCCCAGGACGTGAAAAGTCCAGAACAACCTTGTTCTCATATGCCCACTTGTCCACGGCTTTCGAGACGAACTCGCTACCGTTATCAACCCGTATGCTTCCGGGTACTCCCCGGATGAATTTCAGACGTTTCAGTACTTCCACTACCTGCTCTCCTTTGAACCCCTGACCAACCTCGATTGCAAGGCATTCCCGGCTATAATTATCCACTACAGATAAGACACTAAATCTGCTGCCATTGAACAGCGAATCTGCGGCAAAATCCATGCTCCAGGTGTCATTCAATCCCTTGGCCTGTTGCCTGGGTATTCTCAGTGCCGCCCCAGGACGCTTCCTTCTGTATTTTACCCGTAGATTAAGCCCTTCTTCGCAATACAGCCGATGCACTCTGTTGACTGTTACGGTAAATCTGGATAACACTGCATGCGCGACGCTGACTCACTCGATACCGCAGTTGCAGACTTTCCTCCGGGGAGTGCTTTCGGGCAGGCCTTAGAGCTTTTTTGACAGCACATCCTGAAGCATCTGCTTGTCCAGGCTGAGGTCCGCGACTATCTTCTTGAGGCGAAAGTTCTCCTCTTCCAGCTGCTTCAGCTTTCTGAGCTCAGATGGACCAAGACCACCGTACTTCTTCTTCCAGTTGTAGAAGGTCTGCTCCGAGATCCCCAGCTCCCGGATGACCTCCTGCACCGATGTCCCCGTCTCTGCCTGCTTCAGGGCAAAGGCAATCTGCTCCTCCGTAAACTTCGTCTTCTTCATGGCAAAATCTCCTCCTTCGGGTAGTCAATTTTGCCGGAAATCCCCACTTTTCGCTTGCCTAGTTTTTCGGAAGAAGGTCACCAAGAGGCTGAAGAAGATGTATAGCTAACTTCAGTTACGCATTATCAGCTTTGTTTTGCCATCAGGAAGTTACATGCCAATTTCAGGTTTTTGGGGCCCTTTCATATCTCAAAGGTATCGCCAACGCTTGGCACGTGACTGACATAGGTGAAGCGCTTCTTCAGGGCCTCCTGGAAACCCATGGCGGCCTGCTCTTCGCCGTGGACAATAAATATCTCCGGTGATTTCCTGAAGCAGCAGAGCCACCCGAGAAGCTCATCCTGGTCCGCATGGGCGGAAAAGCCGCCAAGGGTATGAATGCCGGCCCGGACAACAATATTCTCACCGAGCAGTTCAACGGTCTTTGCCCCGTCCACGATCCGGCGTCCAAGGGTTCCCTCTGCCTGATATCCCACAAAGACGATGCTGCATTCCTTTCTCCAAAGATTGTGTTTGAGGTGATGCCGTACCCTGCCCCCTTCGCACATACCGGAACTCGAGATGATGATCGCCTCCTTCTTTATCCTGTTGAGCGCCATTGACTCCTCAGTCTTTCGCGTGAAATGGATCCTGAGAGCCTCCCTGCTCTCGATATTGAACAGCTCACGGGCCTCCTCGTCAAAATATTCGGGATGTGCTGCATATACTCTGGTTATGCGCTCACCCAGAGGGCTGTCGATGAAGACATTGATCTTGAAAAGCCTGCCCTCCTTTACCAGCTTGTTCAGAATGAAGAGCAGGTCCTGGGTCCTGCCGAGGGCAAAGGACGGTATGATGACGTTTCCGCCCTTCCGGAACGTCGTCTTAATGATGGTAACGAGTTCTTCGATGGACTCCTGCATCCCTTTATGCTTCCGGTTGCCGTAGGTAGACTCTATGGTGAGATAATCGGTCTCCTCGACATAGACAGGATCATTGACAATGGGACTGTCCTTCTTGCCGATATCACCGGAAAAAGCGATCTTCCTTTCACCGTCTCCTTCCTGATACCAGAGTTCGAGGGTCGAGGAGCCGAGTATGTGGCCGGCATTCACAAAGCGGTAGCGCACTCCTTTGCAGAGCTCCTCTATCTTTCCATACTGCTTCCTCTCAAATAGGGGAAGGACCCGGTCGACATCAGGGGGGAGATAGAGCGGCTCCTTCATGTCAAGGCCGGAACGCAGGGCTTTCCTGTTCAGCCACTCAGTGTCTGCCTCCTGGATATGGGCGGAGTCATAGAGGATCAGTTCAGCAATGTCAGCAGTCCCGGAAGTAGCGATGATCTTCCCTCTGAATCCTTCCTTCACCAGTCTGGGCACAAGACCGACATGGTCGAGATGTGAATGGGTCAGGAAAAGGCAGTCGAGAGCAGCAGGATCAAAGGCAAACGGCCTCCTGTTGATTGCCTCTGCATCGGGACCCTGGAACATGCCGCACTCCACCAGCACTCTGAAATTCCTCCCCTCCAGGTAATAGCATGAACCCGTTACCGTCCGTACACCTCCAAGAAAATGCAATTTCATATCGTCACCCCGTCGATCCTTCTTATTCCTGCCCTGCGTGCGCAGGCCAGGGCATCCTCAAATTCCCTGACGCTAATCCTCCTGTTAAGGGGAGGATGCTCACGTGCCCTATAGCAGGGATGATACTGGTCCATGATGTTGAGATACGTGTCCATGGAGATTTCAGTCGCCAGGAACTCAACAACCCTTTCAGTCCCTGCCAGGCCTTCCGGAAGCACCAGATGCCTCACCAAAAGTCCCCTCACGGCAATGCCTCGGTCGTCTATGACCAGATCACCCACCTGCCGGTGCATCTCCCGGATGGCCGTCCTCACCATGTCGGGATAATCTGTCGCATCTGAATAGCGTTCAGCCGCAGCAGGGTCGGCATATTTGAAGTCCGGCATATAGATATCGATTATGCCATCAAGCAGCGCGAGGGTAGCAGGAGATTCGTATCCGCCGCAATTATAGACCAGGGGAAGCGACAATCCTCTACCGACAGCAATCCGGACAGAACGGACAATGGCCGGCACCTGATGTGTCGGGGTTACAAGATTGATATTGTGGCACCCTTCTTCCTGCAGGGAGAGCATGATATCAGCCAGCCGCACATGAGAGATCTCAGCGCCTTCGTCAAGATGACTGATCCTGTAGTTCTGGCAGAATAGGCAACCGAGGTTGCAGCAGCTGAAAAAGATCGTGCCGGACCCTCCCCTGCCCACAAGAGGGCGTTCCTCCCCCATATGAGGTCCCCAGCTCGAAACAAACGGCGGCGAACCTGTCCTGCAGTAACCTTTTTCCCCGACACTCCTGTCCACATGGCACTGACGGGGACAGAGAGTGCAGTCCTGTAGTATCCTCTCGAGACACTCAACCCTTTCTTTAAGCGTGGCTGTCTGCAACAGACGATAGGCAGGTACAAAACCCATGAATCCTCTCCAGTATCCTTACTTTAGCAGAATTGCGTTCACATTTCCCTGTTTTGCTGTCCCATCCAGAACGGGAATTTCATTCGGGAGCTGTTGAGACAGGTAACGCTGTCTCATCTGCAGTAAATTTTGGGGCTAGGATCGTCCAACCTCTTCCGGGTAAGATAACGGCATTTTCTCATTACGGGAATGGGTGATGCTTTACGCTGAGGACAGCGGCTGCTCCGCTTCCTTTCTTGGTCTC
>QKDO01000009.1 GCA_003252075.1 Nitrospirota bacterium | reverse complement strand
GTGGCAGGTAAAACAGAGCCCGGGCATGTCCGCAACCAGCAGCTTCGGCGTGTCAGTGGAGTGCGGGTTGTGGCAGCTGGTACAGCCCATGGCCAGGGCAGCATGCACGTTCTTTTTCGTGAAGATGCCTTTGTCATGGCACCCGTAGCAGAGGTCAGGCTGTTCAGCGGACAGGCCCTTCGGGAACTTCCCGGTCACCTTATGGGGCACTTCCGCCACGTTCAGGCTGGTATGGCAGCCGGTGCAACCCATGCTGACCGCTGCGTGGACCGTCTTCTTCTTTGCCAGGTCAGGGTGGCACATGCTGCAGTCCACGTCCTCTGCATATGCCACGGTGCTGCCGAGGATAAGCACTGCTGCGACAGTTATCAGACGAAAGGCCAGGACATGCAATAATGATAGCGCTCCAACCTTGTGCATGCGGCTTATGATAATATAATCATATTGATTCTTCAATAAAAAAAGTCCTCATCTCCCGGGCGTTTCTCTGTCAATTCTGACAATTTCATAGGCTCTGCTGCACGGACATCAAAAAAGAAATGCTTTTTCAGCCACGGCGGGTGAACTGGCAGCAAGAAAAGATAGCCTGCTTATCACCGTACTACGGAAGAAAAAGAACTAGAGCACATACAAAGGCACTACAGTACACTTCAACAAGCATACTGGCCCCTGTCGTGACAGTGGATAGAAAGAGAGATCAGCACAGATCAACGAAAAAACTCCTACTCTTCAGCGCGCTTCTTCCTCTCCAGCATCTCTTTCAACAAGGCCATCTCCTGAGCCAGGGTCTTATTACGATCTGAGAGCCGGGATATCACCGTAGAAAAGTGTATATTAATTACAATAAGGAAGAGAAAACCGAGCAGAAAGATCACGGAAGGGGGATACTGTATCCCTATGTAGCCGGCCACAAGATGGAGGGATTTTCGCGAAACAGAAAACCAGAGAAGCACCAGAGAGGAAAAAAGCCATAACAGTGAATACTTCTCCTTGAGCCTGTTTCTCCTGATCAGCTCAAGAACGGAAAGAAAGATCACCATGCTCACAAGCGTTGCCAATATCGGTATCATGTCCATTACCTTCACCTCCGCGGCACTTCTTTGATCATATCGACCAGTACGGCCAGGACAACCTTGACCATATAATAGACCCCCCTAAACAACGTTATAGATGAGTTCCCCAGCAGGCGTCTTTCCATAAGAACCGGCGATTCGGCTATCCTGAACCCGGCCTTGTGAAGGAGTACCAGCGACTCCGGCTCAGGATAATCATCCGGATAGCATCTGCAGAATAAAAGCATTGACTTTCGGTTCACGGCCCTTAGGCCTGATGTAGGATCAGTTATCTTCTGCCCGATAAGTGACGATATGATGCGGGAGAGCATCCTGATGGCGATTAACCGCGCAACCCCAGCCTTGTACATGCCCTTGGTCAAAAACCGTGACCCTATGACGATATCTGCCTCTCCGCGTTCTAGCGGATCCAACAGCTGGTCCAACTGATCTGCCCTGTGCTGTCCGTCACCATCAAATTGAACTGCAATGTCATATCCCTGCATATGTGCATAGTGGTATCCGGTCTGCATCGCCGCACCAATGCCGAGGTTGTAAGGAAGGGTTATGACGGTCACACCAAGGTTTTTTGCAATATTTCCTGTTGCATCCGCTGAGCCGTCATTTATGACGAGGATATCCGCTCCCTGGACATGTCCCCGGATGTCCTCTATGACACCCCTGATATTCAGTTCTTCATTGAATGCGGGTATGATGAAGAGCGTCTTCACATCAGTCCTTCAGCGCGAGTTCCTTTACGCCTATGCCAAACTTCGTAAACCATGATACAACTTCCCCTATGCTGACCCTTCGCGTCTTGCTGATACGCTTCCGTTTCCCGAGCATTTTACCAGCATTTCCGAAAGCAGATACATACGCCCTGACAAGAATACCTGCGCTCCCTGCACCTGGACCCGAACGGACCAGCCGGCTGCCGGCCCCTTTTCCTGTCACTATACCATAGCCCTGCATGAGGTAGCGAAGCAGCGTAGAGAATATGCTGGCAAACGCCAGCCCTGCGGGAAAACACTTCATGACAACCCATATCCTGTTTCGCTCGACCAGATACGCCTTCAGGGCAGAATAGGGTTCCGTGGTAGCAGAATACTTGTGATAGACAATCGCGTCAGGGACATAGATGCACGTCCAGCCGGCCAGTCTCGCCCGGAAACCGATATCCACATCATCGACATAGAGGAAGAAATCTTCATCAAAAAGTCCTATCTCCTCAAGCATGTCCTTCCGGTACAGACCGGCGCAGCCGCTCGGGAAAAGGACCTCCTCTTCACGTGAGTATTGCCCGGTATCCTTTTCGAGCCTCCCCCGTCCCCGCGCCACGCCGTCCCGGTATAGAAGCAGCCCGGCATTGTCGATGATCTCGGGATGGTAATAGTCCATTATCTTTGACGCGCACATGCCTACCCCGTTATCTTTCCCCACAGGCACAACGAGCTTCTCAAGCCATTGCGGGTCTACCTTTGTATCATTATTGAGAAGCACGACATACTTACCATGGGATTGCCTGATTCCGGCATTGTTGCCGCCTCCATATCCGAGGTTTTCCCGGTTCTCGATGACCGTTACTTCAGGATAGGTATCCTTTACAAGGGAGACAGAGCCATCCGTTGAAGCATTGTCGACAAGGACTATTTCGAAATCCTTGAACGTCTGGCCCTGAAGGGATTCAAGGCACTCTTTGAGCAGATGCGCTCCATTATAATTTACGATAATGACGGAGGCCGTTTTTTTCATGAGAGTACCTTCTCGTAGAGTTCAAGGTATTTTGGGATAATGGAATCGAGGCTGAACGTATCTTGTATTGTCCGTAGGGCATTGCCCGCAATGGTGTCTCTGCGATTTCTGACGGCAAGAAGCCTGCTGAGCCCTTCAGCGAGCGCCTTGCTGTCTCCCGCATTGACAAGCACCCCGTTCTCCCCGTCCTGGATAATGTCCTCGACGCCGCCGATCCTTGTCGCAACCGGCGGGAGCCCACAGGCCATGGCTTCGAGCAGGGAGTTCGGCATCCCTTCCTGAAGCGAAGGCAGAACAAAGCAGTCTGCTGCTTGAAGAAACCTGGCAACCGCATGTACATGCCCTCGAAACTGAACTGCATCCGTAATTTTAAGACGAATCGCCTTTCTTTTCATCTCATCCAGAAGAGGACCACTTCCGAAGAGGATGAGGCGGGCATCGGGGAATGTGTTGGCGATATCACGCCAGGCATCAAGGAGAAACGTCACGCCCTTGCGTTCGATAAACCTTCCACTGAAAACCAAGGTCGGATGATCGCCCATTCCCAGTGCATTCCTCAGTTTAATCTTTTCACTAGCCGGAACAGGCCGAAAAACCGACACATCGACGAAATTCGTGATCCGGTGGATTCTTTCTTCCGGAAAGCCATCTTGCAGGAGTCCTTCTCTGATCTCGGCTGTTGTCGCGACAAAGGAATCTACCATCTGAAGCTCCCTGATAAAGATACTGCCAATACCGAAATAGCGGTCCCTGAGTGAGCCGGCCTCTGTCCCCACACC
>QKDO01000101.1 GCA_003252075.1 Nitrospirota bacterium | reverse complement strand
CGCTTCTGTATCTCTATAAGGTTCGGGACTTCAAGGAATTGGGGAACCTTGCCAAAATCCAATCGTTTTCTGAGTACCTTGGCCATATGTCTCCTTCTGCGTGTAAAGGCAAAGGTAGAGGCAGGGTCTCTGCCCGCCTCTACCCGGTTTCAGAACCTTTATCCTAATTATTATTTTATTTCTACGCCAGCACCTTGCTCTTCGAGCTTTGCCTTCATGGAGTCGGCTTCTTCCTTTGATATGCCGGTCTTGAGGGGCTTCGGAGCTCCGTCAACAAGATCCTTTGCCTCTTTCAGACCGAGACCGGTCAGCTCACGCACAACCTTGATCACCTGAATCTTCTTGTCCCCGGCAGATGTCAGGATGACATCAAAGCTGGTCTTCTCCTCAGCTTCCGGTGCTGCTGCTGCTGCACCGGGTGCCGCAGCCACTGCGACAGGGGCCGCAGCGGTAACGCCGTATCGTTCTTCGAACTCCTTGATGAATTTTGACATGTCTAGGATCGTCATGTTGTCGATAAACTCAAAAACCTGTTCCTTCGTAATGGACATTATGCAAGCCTCCTTTAGGTTACGTTAATTATTCTTTTTAGATTTCAGTGATTCCACTGCATAGGCAAAACCGGTGACCGTGGCTGAAAGCGCTCCAGCAAGCTTCGACAGCGGCGCCTGAAATGCCCCGGCCAGCATCGAAAGCAGCACTTCCCTGGACGGCAGTTCTGCGATGGCCTTAAGATCTTTGGGCCCGTAAAGCTGCCCTTCGACCACGGCTCCCTTGACCTGAAGCTTCTCGTTCTTCTTGACGAAGTCGAGTACCTTTTTTACCGCAAGCACGGGATCGTCATAGCCGATGGCTATACCGACCGGCCCCGTAAAGGCATCCTGAGCAACCGAAAAGCCCGTATCCTGAGAAGCGATTTTTGCGAGCGTGTTTTTTACAACGCTATAGTCAATGGAAGAACTGTTCAGCATTCTTCTCAGGTCGGTCATCTCGGCGACTGTCATGCCCTTGTAATCAGTAAACACTACCGACCTTGCCTTGGAAAACTTTTCTCTCAGGTCAGTGATGACCTGTCCTTTTTCTAGCTTGTTCAGATGAGACCTCCTTTCCCAGAGACCCTGGCAGGCACATGAACCCTGGATGCAAATGAGAGCACAGATATTCGCATCCTTCTTAGCCTCGGCAGGCTCGTTTTCTCTGTCCCGCAATAGTCCAGGACATACGAATTAAGTCGCAACGCCTGCTGTCTCTGACTAATGATGTTTTGGACTATGTCCGTTTGCTGACTACTTGGTTGAAACCGTGGCAACGTCAACCTTCATGCCTGGCCCCATCGTGGAAGAAACCGATATTCCCTTCAGGTACTTGCCTTTGCTCGTCGACGGCTTTGCCTTGGTCACGGAATCGATGATCGCTTTTGCATTCTCAAGCAGTTTCTCTGCATCAAAGGAGACCTTACCAATCGGGACATGGACAACGCCGGCCTTTTCGGTCTTGTACTCAACCTTTCCTGCCTTGATGTCCCTCACGGCTTTGGCAACGTCAAAAGTCACGGTGCCGAGCTTCGGGTTCGGCATCAGGCCGCGCGGTCCGAGGATCTTGCCGAGCTTTCCGACAACCCCCATGATATCAGGCGTTGCGACCACCTTGTCAAAATCGAGCCATCCTTTGCTGATCTTCTCGACGAGATCGTCTGCACCGACATAATCGGCTCCCGCCTGCTTGGCCTCCAGCTCTTTCTCTCCCTTCGCAAAGACGAGGACCTTGAGCTGTTTGCCTGTTCCGTGAGGAAGGACGACCGTACCCCTGACCATTTGATCCGACTTCCTCGGGTCTACACCGAGATTAAACGCAAGGTCGACGGTCTCGTCGAACTTGGCATAGGCCAGTTCCTTTACTTTTTGAATGGCCTCTTCAAGAGGATATTCCTTCCCCTTCTCGACCTTTTCGCTTGCTGCATGCATCTTCTTGCCCATATATCCCTCCGGTCTATTCCACAACCTCAACGCCCATGCTCCGCGCGGTTCCCGCTATGATTCTCATTGCTGCATCCAGCGAATAGGCGTTCAGGTCAGGGAGCTTGGTTTGCGCTATTTCCTTTACTTGTGCTGCTGTGAGCTTTCCGACCTTGTCCTTGTTCGGTGTGCTCGACCCTTTGATGACTCCGGCTGCCTTCTTGATGAGTTCTGATGCCGGAGGAGTCTTGGTAATAAAGGTAAATGTCCTGTCCTTGTATATGGTCAGCACCACAGGTATGATGGTATCTCCCATAGGCGCCGTCTGCGCATTAAAGGCCTTGCAGAACTCCATGATGTTGACACCGTGCGGGCCGAGTGCCGGTCCAACTGGAGGAGCAGGAGTTGCCTTCCCTGCTGCTATTTGAAGTTTCACCTGTGCTGTAACCTCTTTCTTAGCCATGTTCTATCCTCCTGCGTTTATGCAAAACATAGTGCTTACTGATTCTTCTCGACCTGGAAGAAATTGAGTTCAACCGGTGTCTGCCTGCCAAAGATGCTTACCATAACAGTAAGTCTTCCGTGGTCCATATCGACATTCTCTACAAAGCCGTTAAAATTGCTGAACGGGCCGTCCGTGATCCTGACGTTCTCGCCCTTCTGATACTGGGTCTTCATCTGGGCTACGGGGCCGCGTTCTACCTGCTGGATAATAAGATCAACCTCTTCGATCGGAATGGGTATGGGGTTCTGACCACCCACAAATCCCGTCACCCGCGGAATGTTCTTGACCAGATGCCAGGTCTCGTCATCGAGGTCCATCTCGACGAGGATATAGCCGGGATAGAACTTCTTGTCACTCTCCCGTTTTTTACCTCCCCTGAGTTCAACCACCCGCTCGGTCGGGATAAGGATCTTCGCTATCTTATCCTGTAAATCCAGAGTCGCGACCTTCTCCTCTATGGAAACCTTCACCTTCTCCTCGAACCCGGAATATGTGTGTACGACATACCAGTTTTTTGCCATGGTCATTTACCTGAGTGCCAGGCCTACAAGCTTTGTGAGGGTGAGATCGACAATCCCGAGAAATACGGATATAACCATGACCGTAATGATCACGACCCACGTAGATCCGATAAGCTCCTCCCTGTTAGGGTACACGACCTTTTTTGTCTCTACCTTCACTTCCTTAAAGAACTGTTTTATCTTCTCAATCATGCGCTCTTCCTTAGGTTAGTTTGGCAGGCCAGGAGGGATTTGAACCCCCATCCCTCGGATTTGGAGTCCGATGCTCTAGCCGTTAGAGCTACTGGCCTGCATTCGTCATCCGTGTACTGCGTCAGCATCTGACACGGATACTGAGAACGGGCACTGTTCACGGTTATGCCTTTGTCTCCTTATGCGGTGTATGCTTCATGCAGCTTCTGCAATATTTTTTCCGCTGAAGCTTGTCCGTCGTATTTTTCTTGTTCTTCATGGTCGAATAGTTTTTATTCTTGCACTCTGTGCACTGGAACAGGAATATCTCACGCATCGTCCTACTCCAACACTTCGGTGACGACGCCGGCACCAACCGTGCGGCCACCTTCTCTGATTGCAAACCTCAGTTCCTTCTCCATCGCGATCGGCGATATCAGCTCCACCTTCATGCTGATATTGTCTCCCGGCATCACCATCTCCAC
>QKDO01000112.1 GCA_003252075.1 Nitrospirota bacterium | reverse complement strand
AGGCAGCCTGTGTCTTCTTAAGGTCCGCCTTCTTTGCCAGATGCTCCACAATCTGCGACTTCGTCATTGCCTTTGCCATAGTAGTAATCCTCCTTGTCATAGGGTAAATTTCCCATAGTATAGCAGACCTGACATCGCGCATAATGATCCATTTATCCCTTAACGTCGCCTATGTATCGTAACTTTTCCAGAGAGCCGATATACTATTCGGTTTTCTGCAGGAAACAATATCTATTTTCATTTGTTCGGCCGGATACTGCAGCCCTTTCTTCCCCTCCTATAAATCCAGACATTGAACAGGCAGAGCACTATCGTAAGGACAAGGATGGTCCATCTGTCCACTTCCACATAAATCACCTTTTCGAGATAGTGGATGATATAGGAACCGGCATATGCCTGTGCCGGATCATGGTGCGCCCTCAGCCAAACCTCGAGATGGGTCAGGGGACAGTACCAGCCAAAGACTTGGAGCATAAGCGCAAAGGCCAACCCGCCGATATGGATATATTTGATGATCCTGTGTATCCTGCCCGCAAACGCCCCGAAGATCAAAAAAACGATCCAGAGGAAATGAATAACTACGGTCAGGTCAGCAAGAAGCCTGGAGATCATGGATAGTTTCAGTTTTCGCTATAACGGCTTGACTTCGACTATGGTCAGCTTTTGTATCCCCTTTGCTTTTCTCAGGACAAGCGCATCTCCCATGATCCTGCCCACGATATTCACCTCGCTTGCAGGGACAGGTTTCGTTCCGGTGCTCAGCGGTGTCGGGCCGAAGAAAATGGCGAGGGCCCTTCCCGGAGGCCAGTAGCCGATGTCGCCGATGTTCACCTTGACCGTTGCGGTATGGTCATGTGACATGATAAGCGGTATCTCGCAATAGAACTCGTCTCCCCATTCGTTGGGAACAGCCTCTATCGGCAGTATGGCGGCAATCGCAGCCGCGCAATCAGTATCGAACAGCTTTGCGTCCACCGTGATATCTCCTGCCATGATCCGTATTTTGGATGACATATCAGAGCCCCCGGATCACCTCATAGACCGCGGAGAAATCCTGGTCAGCGATCCCCCTGTTGAAGGTCATGCCGAAGAGCTCCTTGGCCACAGCTCCGGTGAAGAGCGGACGTTTCAGGGTAAAGGCAAGATCCTGCAGATAATGCAGGTCCTTGTAGATGAGCGCAGACGAGAACTGGGTCGAGAAGTCTTCTTTGAGGATATTCTCCTTCTTCGCATGCAGTACGCCCGCGTTGCCTGCACCGGCAAGGAGCATGTCAATCGCCCTTGCCTTGTCTATGTCCACGGCTTCGGCTAAGGCGATAGCTTCTGCAAGGGTCGCCATAAACGAGCCGAGCACGAGGTTGTTGATGAGCTTCATCCTGGTCGCGAGCGCCGGCTTTTCAAGATAGAAGATGTTCCTGCCGATCTTTTCGATCAGTGGTAATGCTCTTTCATAGGCGTGCCTTTCGCCGCTGACCAGAACGGTGAGGCTGCCCTGTAAAGCCGGAACAACGCTGCCGAGCACCGGAGCCTCAAGGTAGTATGCCCCCTTCTCCTTCAGCATCTCGTGAAAGTGCGTGACGTCTTCGAAGTGGTTCGTGCTGGTATCGATGATAATCCTTCCGCTGCAGTCAGCGTCCAAGATGCCTTCCGCGCCGCTGACCACGGAGCGGACAGCCTCGCTGTCGAAGAGATTCATAAATATAACGTCCGTTCTCGCCGCAAGATCAGCGGGACTGGCGGCGACTGCCGCTCCCAGATCAGCCGCCTTTTCCGCTGTCCTGTTCCAGACCGCCAGTTCGATGCCTTCAGCCACGAGTCTTCTGGCCATTGCCTTGCCGAGATGTCCCAGCCCTATAAATCCCGTTTTCATATGCTGTCCCTCCTGTGCGCCAGTACCGTAAATTATCTTATAATAGTATTTTCATGGAAACAACCAAAACATATGATGTGATCGTCATCGGGGCGGGCCATGCGGGCTGCGAAGCTGCCCTTGCCTCAGCGCGTATGGGCCTTTCCACCGGCCTCTTCACCATGAACCTTGATACCATTGCGCAGATGTCCTGCAACCCTGCCATCGGGGGCCTTGCTAAAGGACATCTGGTCCGTGAGATCGATGCTCTCGGTGGAGAAATGGCAAAGGTAATTGACCGTGCTGGCATACAGTTCAGGATGCTGAACAAGTCCAAGGGGCCCGCAGTCTGGTCATTGCGCACACAAGCAGACAGGGTGCTCTACCGGATCAGGATGCGGTCGGCACTGGAACAGCAGAAGCACCTTGATATTAAGCAAGCCATGATCGATGATATTATCGCAGAAGACGGTAAGGTCAGGGGTGTTCTGACATCGTGGGGAACATTCTACCATGCCAGGGCTATCATTGTCACAACCGGGACATTTCTGCGGGGCCTCATGCATATCGGTCACGAAAGCTTTGACGCTGGAAGGGCAGGAGAATTTCCCGCCAAAAACCTTTCCGGCAACCTGGCACGGCTCGGTCTGAACCTGGGCAGGCTCAAGACCGGCACGCCGGCGCGTCTGGATGCCAAAAGCATTGATTTCTCAGGAATGGAGGCGCAGTTTGGAGACGATCCACCTGTGCCGTTCTCGCACAGCACCGACCGGATCGTCAATCCTCAGCTTCCCTGCTATATCACGCATACGAATGCTGAAACGCACCGGATCATCAGGGAGAACCTCGGCCGATCTGCCATGTACAGCGGGAAAATCACCGGCATCGGACCCCGTTACTGCCCGTCGATCGAGGACAAGATCGTAAAATTTGCTGACAAGGAACGGCACCAGGTGTTCCTCGAGCCGGAAGGACTTGAGACAACGGAGTACTACGCCAACGGCGTCTCTACCAGTCTCCCCTATGATATACAGGTCCGGTTCCTGAGAACTATCCCGGGGCTTGAACAGGTCGAGATCATGCGTCCTGCTTATGCGATCGAATACGATTTTGCATTTCCTACACAGATGAGGCACTCGCTCGAGACCAAGGTCATAGATGGCCTCTTCCTCGCAGGGCAGATTAACGGGACATCCGGATATGAAGAGGCTGCTGCACAGGGGCTTATGGCAGGGATCAACGCGGCGCATCTGGTCCTGAACAGGGAGCCGCTTGTCCTGGCCCGCCATGAGGCGTATATCGGGGTCCTCATCGATGATCTGGTGACAAAGGGTACAAAGGAGCCATACCGGATGTTCACTTCCCGCGCTGAATACCGGCTTCTCCTGCGCCATGATAATGCCGACCTCAGGCTCATGGAAAAAGGCCACGCCATCGGACTGCTTGACGATGGCACCTACAAACGTTTTGTTCATAAGAGATCTGCTATAGCAGAAGAGACCGGAAGGCTGGGGAAGGTCAGGGTCAAACCGTCAGTGATCAATCCGCTCCTGAAAAGCCTGGACACAGCAGAGATCACGGAGGATATCGGACTCGAACAGCTTTTGAAGCGTCCGGAGGTCACATACGCCGTCATCAAGCAGGTTGCTCCGCCGGAAAGACCGCTGGGAGAGGATGTGGAGCGGCAGGTCGAGATACAGATAAAGTACCAGGGGTACATCAGGCAGCAGATGGAAACAGCCGGCAAGCTCTCACGTCTTGAGGACAAAAAGATCCCGCCTGATTTTGACTATCGTTGTCTGCCCGGCATCTCGCGTGAGATCTTCGTGAAGCTTGAGGAGGTGAGACCGGTGAGCCTTGGTCAGGCCGCCAGGATCCAGGGTATGACGCCCGCAGCGCTTTCGATCATCATGGTGGCCCTGGAGAAGATGCGGCGCACGAGATCCGCCTAACCCTTGACTGCCGCCTGAGCGGAATTTCGTTGACTAAACCGGTATTCAAGATATAATGGACATAAGAAGCAGAATCTTTCTGACTTTAAGGGGGGAAGAAAGATGTTCTGTCCAATTTGTGATTGCCGGATGATACCGGCAGGTAGCACCCTGGTTGAGAGCATTGATACAGCCGATGGTGCCGTAACGACGGTCCAGAACACCTATCAGTGCAGGAACGCGGAATGCGAATCTTTTACGGAAGGGTATATCTGGACACACAACGGCGAGTGTTTCATCATGCACCATCTGGAAAGACATCTCGAAGCTGCATAGGCGCGGGCATTTGTTACAACAGTGCGTCTGCAGCAGGAGTCCTTTCTCTTTTTCTCCGGCATCACACTCTTACTTCGGATAGTTCAGCGGAGCGCTCAGGGTCTTGAGAAAAGCCTCGATCTTCGCAAGCTCCTGATCAGAAAAGTCCCGGTGTTCAAGCTCGTCACTTGCATTCCTGCGATAAAAGCTCAGAACTTCGGAAAGGGTCTTAAGCTGTCCTGCATGCATATAGGGAGGCCTTTCTGCAACATTGCGCAGGGTGGGTGTCTTGAATGCGCCGCGGTATTTCGCCTTGTTCGTGTCAATGAATCTCAGCTCCAAGCATTCTTCCGGTCTTGCATCGCTATATTTGCCGAGACAGTTGAACTCGTCAGACAACACTTTATCTATGCCGTCAGCCCTTCCATTGTCTTTAGGGTTGTTCAGTCCGATATCATGAAAGCTGCTGTTCGTAAAAAGCGGCCCTATATGGCAGTTGGTGCATTTTGCCTTGCCGATGAAGAGCTTCAAGCCATCAACAGCGTCATTACCCATGAGTTCGCGCGCCTTCTCTGCATCATTCTGTACTACGGCGTCAACATACCGGTCAAAGGGAGCGGGCGCAGGTAGGATCTGTCGCACAAACGCCGCAATCGCCTTGCCGATGTTTGCATATATTCTGTTGACCGCCACACGATCCTCAGGCTTCATCGACTTCCAGGCCCTCAGTGCTGCCGGGTTCCCTGTTCCCGGACTCGCCTTGGGCGGGCAGCTTTTATGATCTAACTTTGGCAGCCTGCCGAAGAGTTCTTCGTATTCTTTCTTGTACAAGTCCGTGATGAGATGCGCGCACATGGAGCGGGTAAATCCATGCTCAACAGAGCTTTCGATCGGGCCAATTGCCTGAGACCAGAGGCTGTCCTTTCTTCCATCCCAAAAAAACCAGGAAAGGTATGCAGTGCCAATGAGCGGCATGGTCCTGCGTGTTGTGGTCCCCATGCCCTTTGCAAGCGGCAGCTTGTCCGTAAAGGTCGTCTCAGGGTCATGGCAGGTTGCGCAGGAGACCTTGCCATTCGCACTGAACCGCTTGTCAAAAAAAATCTTCTTGCCTAGCGCTATGGCTTTAGGATCGTCTGCGTACTTATTGGAAGGGTCCTTGGGCAGGGGAGGCAGGGAAGAAAGTGAAAGAGCGCTCAGTTCCTTTTTCTCTTCTTCGGTCCATAGCGGTATCTCCTGATGGTCCCCTGTTTCTGCTGCAGCCTCCCATGCCGGGAGGAGACCCGGCATGGAGAGGGCAATCAGTATGGCTGCAATTACGCAGCGCCAAACAGAAAAGACCCTGTTATTTCTTCGCATGGGCCACTACGCAGAAGCTATTTCACCTGCAGGTTAAACGTCACTGCGTCGGATTTCCCGGCGGCCTTGACAGCAAAGGTCATGGTCCACCAGCCGGGCATGCTGAACTTTATTCCTTCGACAAGGTAGGTCCCGTCACCAAAATTCTTGGTAACCTGCGGCTGGGTCGGAAGACCATGTCCATGCTCAGGCATATCGCCATTCACTGCAATCTCCGCATCTTTAACTGCCTGCCCATCCGCTGTCTCGACCTTCAGTTTCCAGCTTATGATCTTATTGACCGGTATTGCATCCGGATCGCTGGTATAGGTTACCGTGAAATCACCGCCTTTGGATTTCATGGTCTTTGCATATTCGGCATCCGCGGTCGGTTTCTGTACCGATGCATCCGTGCCACTTGCCATGCAATGAGCACATTTACAGTCTTTTCCACACTGGCATCCCTTTCCGCCTGCATGACACTTGCACTCGCCCTTGCCCGTCTTGCAGTGCTCGCAGCCGCAGCCCTTGCCGCAGGTACAACCCTTTTCTCCGGCCTTGCAGTGGCATTCGCCTTTGCCGGTCATGCAATGCTCACATTTACAGTCCTTGCCACAGGCACAGCCCTTTCCGCCTGCATGGCATCTGCACTCGCCCTTGCCCGTCTTGCAGTGCTCGCAGCCGCAGCCCTTGCCGCAGGTACAACCCTTTTCTCCGGCCTTGCAGTCACATTTCACTGCTGCGCCGACAGAGTCAATAACAGGCACCCAGGCCATGGAACCTACAAACAGCACTGCCAATATCAGAATTCCGAACTTTTTGAACATATCATCCTCCTTGCTTTTTATACGGTTGATTATATAAAAAGGGCTCCTCATTTACAACGAAAATATTCCCAGAATTCCCATCTCATGCCGAGTTTTGTCATCTGGTATAATTCCATCATCAGAACCCTCTTCATCATGGTACTAAAGAACCACATACATATCGCGGTGCGGCCGGAAAAGCTCTGGGGCCTTGTCGCAAACCCGGTTCATTGCATGGCATGGAACCCGAAAATAAAGAAGGTAATTCCCGTCAAGGTTGGTGAACCTCAGGCCGGGGCACAGTATCGCATCAGATATCATCTTATCGGAGGCGAGAACAACTATACCGCAGAGCTCATGGAGTACGAAGCACCGGTGCGCTGCGTGCTGCATCTGAAGGGCGGTACGCTTCCAGGAAGAGGATATATCCAGGAGATTTATGAGATTGCCGATCAGAAAGACGGATGCGTCTTCACCCAGACAATCCTGATCGAACAGGCAGGCATGCTTTTCCCCGGCTCCGTGAAGATCAGGATAATGAATTTCTTCGGCACAGGTTCAGCTCGACGCTACCTGAAGAAACTGAAGTGGCGGGCCGAATCGTCAATCGCCGATCCAGTCTCCCATTCACCTAGCATGTCTGCCTGATCTCAGCCTTTGTCTATCTTCACTCCCCTGAAGGTTCCCATGAGCTCAGCCTTGAGCGCGCCAAACTTTCCCTCTCCGTAACAGCGGATGACAACATAACGAAAACCTTTCGGTGCCTTTTCATACGATGTCAGCACGCTCTGGAGACTGAAGCTATGCTTCCGAATGATATCGGCAACCTCTCTCACCGAACCGGGCCGATCCTCGACCGTAACGCTTACCCGATGGCCGCCGTGCCGCACACCGGTTATATCAACCAGCACCCGGAAAATATCCCTGTCCGAGATGATGCCGGCAAGTTTTCCTTTTTCCAGCACAGGCAAGCTCCCTATATTCTGGTCATGCATAACCATCGCAGCCTCTTCTACCGGCGTTTCGGGAGAAGTGGTAATAACCTTGCTCTTCATCATCTCTTTTACTTTGGTAGTTGCAAGGAGGTAATGAAGCTCATATACATCAAGTGATGTTGCCTTGGAAGGGCTGAACTCCCTGATGTCCCTGTCCGAGATGATGCCCTTCAGCTTCTCATCCCTGACCACGGGGATGTGCTTTATCTTCTTCTCCTTCATCAGCTTGACGGCATCGGAAACGCTGTCGTCAGGAGAAATAGTAATAACTTTTTTTGTCATCCAATCGGCAACAAACATATGCAACCTCCTTGGTTAGGACCTAGACTCCCAGATACGCTTTCTTCACATGCTCGTCATTGAGTAGCCCCTGCCCCGTCCCCTGAAGTGTTATCTTGCCGGTCTCGAGCACATAGGCCCTGTCAGCAACCGCAAGGGTCTGCTTGGTGTTCTGCTCAACGATAAGGACCGTGGTCCCTGCTTCCCGTATCCGCTTTATGACATTGAATACCTCGCGGACCAGGATGGGGGCAAGTCCGAGGGAAGGTTCATCAAACATCAGCAATTTCGGCAGCGACATCAGGCCTCGTCCTATGGCGACCATCTGCTGCTCTCCGCCGCTTAGCGTCCCGGCAAGCTGTCTCCTCCGCTCCCCGAGTCTCGGAAAGAGCTCAAATACCATCTCCTTCGTCTTCTGTCGCTGCTTTTTCGCCTCACCCTTCAACGACCCCATGTCCAGGTTCTCTTCCACGGTCATCTCCACAAAAAGTCTTCTCGCCTCAGGACAGAGGGCCAATCCCTTCTCTATGAGTTTGTAGGGTTCAATGGTATGAATCGGGGCGCCGTCAAAGATCACCTCACCCTTCCTGGGCCTCACTATTCCCGAAATGGTCTTCAGGGTAGTCGACTTCCCTGCTCCGTTTGCTCCTATGAGCGCAACGATCTCCCCTTTTTTGACCTCAAAGGCAACATCCCATATCACCTGGACATCACCATAGAAAACGTCTATATTTCTTATCTCAAGCACTCTCTGCCTCTCCAAGATACGCCTCTACCACAAGGGGATTGTTCCCTATCTCTTTTGGCGTCCCTTCAGCCAGTTTCTGTCCATAGCTTAAAACAACGATCTTGTCGGAAATTGCCATAATGACCTTCATATGATGCTCTATGATCATGATGGTTATGCCTCTTTCCTTTATCCTCCTTATGATCCCGATGGACTCGTCGAGTTCTGCGGGGTTTAGTCCTGCAAAGGATTCGTCAAGCAGAAGCATCTCAGGCTGTGTGGCAAGAGCCCGTGCTATCTCGAGCTTTTTTCGTTTTCCCAAGGGGAGGCCCTTCGAAATCACATCCCGGTCATCAAGCAGGCCGGTAAACTTTATCGTATCCAAAGCTATTTCTTCAGCCCGGGTCCTTGTTTTTACTCTCAGGAAAGCAGAGGCGATGACATTGTCAAGGACGCTCATCCTCTGGAGGGGCTTTACTACCTGAAAGGTTCTGGCGATCCCCATCTTGCAGATCTGATGAGGTTTGAGTCCGGATATCTTCTTCTGTTTGAAATAGACTTCACCCTTGGAAGGGGGATAGAACCCGTTCACAACATTGAACATGGTGGTCTTTCCTGCCCCGTTCGGCCCGATCAGGCCGAGGATGTCCCCTTTCTCAACGCCAAAAGATATATCGGTCAGCGCTGCGAGACCGCCGAAGAAACGCGAAACGCCTTTAACTTCAAGCATTGCCATTATGCTGCCTTCCCTATCCTTAAGAGTTTCTTCAGCTTCGGCAGATCGCCAACAATACCGTTCGGCAGGAATATGATGATGACAATCAGCAGGATGCCGAAAAAGGTATGGTGCGCAGCACCGAGCTTGGGGATAGTCCGAATGATCTCCGCAAGAAAGACCATGATGATAGCTCCCACAAAAGGCCCCCAGTAGGTTGCAACACCGCCTACCATAACGACCATGATCGTGACGATCGAGATGTCGTGCAGGGCAAAAACGATCTTGGGGTCAATGTATCCCATATAGTTCATATAAAATGCTCCTGCAAGGCCGGTGAAGACAGCGCTCAGGCTGAGCGCAACAGTCTTGTAGAGCGTCGTGTTGATGCCGAGGGACTCGGCTGCATCCTGATCCTCGCGGATCGCGACAAAATAGTAGCCGAGCTTCGATTCAATGATCATCTTGACCGCAATAAATGTTACAACAGCCAGCGCGAGAACTATGTAGAAATACCATGTCTTATCGATCCAGGTCCGTTCCTGGAGCATGATGCCGAGATCGCCCTCAGTGATGCCCGTAAGGTTTTCGGCAGTAACTCGCAGGATGACGCCGATGGCCAGCGTGCCAAGCGCAAAAAACGGTCCGCGAAGTCTCAGACAGATGTAGCCGATAATCAGGGCAACGATGGTCACAAATACTATGCTGAGCGGCATGCCCCACCATGCAGACAGGTGCGCCTTGTTATAAAGAATGCCTGCAGTATAGGCTCCCACGCCGAAGAAGGCGGCATGCCCGAAGGAGACCTGACCGCAGTATCCGCCAAGGAGGTTCCATGCCATGCCGATCACCGACCACATGATCACGAGGATCAGGATATGCATCCAGTAAGAGCTCAGGCCGAGCAGGGGAAGCACAGCGAGCAGTCCGGCGATAATGAGAGGAAGTGCCTTCCTCATTTTCCGAGCCTCCGCTTCTTGAAGAGCGACATAATGCCCCCCGGCACAAAGATAAGCGCAGCCACGAAGATCATGAATCTGCCCACCGGCGCCCATCCCATGCCTGCGTAGGTTGCAGTCAGGGATTCGAATACTCCCAGGATGAGACCCCCGACGATTGCCCCGACTGTTGAGCCAAGGCCTCCGAGGATCGTGATAACAAAGGCGATGAGCGTAAACTGGCCCCCCAAGTCTGGATAGAGGTAGTAGATCGGGATGAAAAGGCACCCTGCAGAGCCCACAAGGGCAGAGCCGAGACCGAAGGTAAACACCCGCATCCTTTCGACATTGACGCCCATGAGAAGGGCTGCGTCCTTGTCCTGGGCAGTCGCCCGGATGGACTTGCCCATATCTGTCTTGGTAAGGAAGAACCAGAGGCTAGCTGTGATAACAAGGGCAACGCAGAACGAGACTGACCAAGGCATGGAAAGCGAGAGTTCGATCGGAGATTCCCTCCAGTAATCCGACAGGTACCATGCCTTGGTTGCATATTCGACCGGCGTAGTCTTGTAGTCCGATGAGAATATGATCGTGGCGATGTTGGCAAGCACCATACCGATGCCGACGGTAAGGATGACCTGGTTTTCCGGAATGATAGCCTCGACCTTCAGCACCGGATTTATGAGATACTTCTGAAGCAGGACGCCGAGGCCAAATAATGCCGGAGCTGCTATAAGAATAGAAAGATACGGATCGATATGGAATGATGAGAAGAGGACATACGCAATATACATGGCGACCATCATCAGTTCGCCGTGGGCGAGGTTGATGATCTTCATGACACCCATGATCAGGGTCATGCCGATGCCGATCAGGGCATACAGGCCCCCCAGAAGGAGGCCTGATATCAGTGTCTGCAGCAGTACTTCAAGCTGAACTGATGTCACGCTTCACCTTGCCAGCTCTCTTCCTTAAGCCCTGTCCGGCCCTGCTACCGTCTCTCTCTCCAGGTCGGGATCGGAAAGACATACTTTTGATTGGCAACGTTATCGGGATATACGCACTCATGCTCGCCGTTGACAACCTGCATGACAATCGTGTCCATGAAATTCTGGTTCTGGTATCCCTCCTTGTTCTCAAACTTGATCGCCGCGAAGGCAGTGGAAATATTTGTTGCCTTGAGAGCGTCACGAATACCGTCAGGTGTCCAGGACTTCGCCCGTTCGAGGGCATCTTTCACCACATACAGAGCAGAGTAAGCCGAGGCTCCGTGGTAGGATGGATAATCGCCGTAAAGCTTCTTGTACTTTTCGGCATACTCCTTCGCGCCGGGCAGCTTCATCTTGAAACACCAAAGCGAAGCCGTTACAACGTATTCCGCGGCATCCTTCGCATTGTCAATGAACTCGGGGATTGCGAACCCTGCAGCCCCTCCGGCAAACAGCTTTGCGTCGACCCGGAGCTCCTTGATCTGCTTCATGAGCAGCGACGCATCCATGACATAGGAGACCATATAGATGACGTCAGGCCGGGCAGCCTTGACCTTGGAAAGCAGCGGCTTGAAATCAACGGACCCGGCCTCGTACTTTTCTTTCAGGACCACCTTCACGCCAATCTTCTGGGCATCTTTTTCCATGGCGTCAGCACCCGAGTTGCCGAATGCAGAGCTTTCGTAGAGGATAGCCATCGTCTTCGGCTTCGCTACATTCTTTATAAAACTGACTAACCCGTCTGCATAATGGGCATTCACGGCATTCTGACGAAATACGTACTTGTAGTCCTGCCTGGTTATGTCGTCATCCGCACTGGCAACTACAAGATACGGCGTCTTGCGCTCCTCGGCGACCGCTGCAACGGCCTTAGCGCATGACGAGGTGTATTCTCCGACGATCAGCGGCTGTTTTTTTGTGTCGATCAGCTTTTCGACAATCGCACGGGCAGTCTCCGGTTTCGCGCCGGAGTCCTCAAAAGAAAGGTTAAGCTTCTTTTTCTTGATGCCGCCCTTTGCATTGATCTCTTCTGCGGCGATCTCATAGGACCTTTTCATCATCTCGCCGAACTTTGCCTGCTTGCCGGTCAGCGGCAGCGGGATCACGAGGTCAAAGGTCTCTGCAGCGAAGAGGGTTGATGCGGAAAGGCTCAGTGCAAAGGCAATAAGGATGATCAGGGTCAGACGTTTCATGTTTCCTCCTCACGAAAGTTTTTTTACATTTTCAAAAAAGTTCCTTGTGCGGCGGAATAGACTTAATAGACTAATAAAGAAATTTTATAGATTCGCCTCCCAAATTGCAAGAAAAATAACCAAAGAACGAGCGCCCTTCCGGCTATTCGCCTGTTGAACAGCCGGGATTTCCCATGAACGATTTCAGGTACTCCCTGTTCAGTTTCGCTATGAACGAAACCTTAATCCCCTTCGGGCAGACTGCCTGGCATTCGTAGTGGTTGCTGCAGCTTCCGAATCCTTCCCTGAGCATGGTCTCTGTCATGACACATACGCGCCGGGCAGCCTCAACCCGACCCTGCGGCAGCATCGCAAGGTGGGTCACCTTGGCAGCAGTGAAGAGCATGGCAGCGCCGTTAGGACATGCAGCGACACAGGCCCCGCAGCCGATGCACTCGGCTGCATCCATGGCAATATCAACATCCTGCTTCGGCACCAGCACGGCATTTGCATCGGGGACACCTCCGGTATGCACAGATGCATATCCTCCGGACTGAATAATACGGTCGAGACTTGACCGGTCTACGATCAGGTCCCTGATCACCGGAAAGGCCTTCGCTCTCCAGGGTTCGATATAGATCGTGTCGCCATCCTTGAAGTGGCGCATATGGAGCTGACAGACCGTTGTCTTTTCCTGCGGGCCATGAGGAATGCCGTTGATAACCTGAGAGCACATGCCGCAAATGCCTTCCCTGCAGTCATGGTCAAAGGCAATCGCTTCTCTGCCTTCCGCGATCAGGCCTTCATTTACGGTATCGAGCATCTCCAGAAACGACATGTCAGGGCTTATATTTCTCGCCGCGTACTGTTCGAGCCTCCCCTTGTCCAGCTGCCCCCTCTGCCTCCATACAAACAGGGTAAGGTCCATTATTTATAGCTCCTCGTTGCAAGCGGTATATGCTCAAAAGTCAACGGCTCTTTATGAAGCTCGGGCTTCTTGCCGACCCCCCTGAATTCCCATGCAGCCACATAACAGAAATTGTCGTCATCCCGCTTCGCTTCTCCGTCGGGCATCTGATGTTCAACCCTGAAGTGTCCCCCGCAGGACTCTTCGCGCAAAAGCGCATCGAGAGCCATGAGTTCGCCGAATTCGAGAAAGTCCGCAACGCGGCCGGCCTTTTCGAGTTCCTGGTTCAGGTCAGCTCCGCTTCCCGGGACCCTCACATTGCTCCAGAATTCAGCCCTGAGTTCTGGTATGCGCTTCAGTGCCAGCTCAAGGCTCTCCCTGCGCCGCGCCATGCCGACATGCTCCCACATGATCCTGCCGAGCTCTCTATGAAAATCATTCACCGTCCTTCTGCCGTTGATCGAAAGCAGCTTCTTCGATGCCGCATCAACCTCCCCGATGGACCGCAGAAATTCGGCATGGTCCGCAGATGCACTACCCGGTCCTGTTCGCGCCAGATAATCCGCAATGGTATACGAGATGATAAAATACCCGTCCGCAAGCCCCTGCATAAGAGCACTCGCGCCAAGCCGATTTGCGCCGTGGTCTGAAAAGTTCGCTTCGCCTAACACGTAGAGGCCGGGGATGTTGCTCTGCAGGTTGTAGTCGACCCAGAGCCCTCCCATAGTGTAATGCGGTGCTGGATAGATGCGCATGGGCCGATCGTAGGCATTTTCTGCCGTGATCTTCTCATACATCTCGAAGAGGTTGCCGTACCGTTCCGATATCTTATCCTTTCCAAGGCGTTGGATCGCATCTGCGAAGTCCAGATAAACACCGCGGCCTCCCGGGCCTACACCGCGGCCTTCATCGCATACCTCCTTCGCAGCACGGGAGGCAATATCCCTTGGCGCAAGGTTGCCGAAACTCGGGTATTTCCTTTCGAGGAAATAATCGCGCTCGTCTTCTGATATCTCATGCGGCTTCCGCTCGTCAGCTTTTTTCTTCGGTACCCATACTCTGCCGTCATTTCTCAGGGACTCGGACATGAGCGTAAGCTTTGACTGATGGTCTCCGGTAACCGGGATGCAGGTCGGATGGATCTGCGTAAAGCAGGGGTTGGCAAAGAAGGCGCCCTTTTTATATGCACGGTATGTTGCCGTAACATTCGAACCCATGGCGTTGGTCGAGAGATAGAAGACATTCCCATATCCGCCGGTACAGAGGCAGACCGCATCACCTGTGTGGCTCCGAATTGCGCCGGTTGTGAGATCCCTTATTGTTATCCCTTTTGCATGACCATTGATGACAACCAAATCAAGCATCTCGGTCCGGGGATAAAGCCTGACCGTGCCGGCATGAATCTGGCGAGAGAGGGCGCCGTACGCGCCTAACAGGAGCTGCTGACCGGTCTGGCCCCGTGCATAAAAGGTCCTTGAGACCTGCGCCCCGCCAAAGGATCGGTTGTCAAGATACCCTGCATAGTCCCGGGCAAAAGGGACTCCCTGGGCAACGCATTGATCGATGATATTATTGCTGAGCATGGCAAGACGGTAGACATTTGCCTCCCGGGCCCTGAAGTCTCCGCCCTTGACCGTGTCGTAGAACAGTCGATAGATGCTGTCGCCGTCATTCGGATAATTTTTTGCAGCGTTTATCCCTCCCTGCGCAGCAATACTGTGGCCTCTGCGCGGACTGTCCTGAAAACAGAACGCCTCGACCGTATAGCCGAGTTCTCCGAGAGTAGCTGCCGCAGAAGCCCCGGCAAGGCCGGTCCCCACCACGAGGATCTTGTATCTCCTCTTGTTTGCCGGGTTCACCAGCTTCAGCTCCTGCCTGCGTCGGTCCCATTTCTCTGCAAGCGGACCAGACGGGGATTTGCCGTCAAGGATCATAACCGATTATCTCCCTACCAGCCTGCTCACAATACCTGCGGGAATTGCCGCGTAGCCAAGGAACAGGACAAGGGCCGCTGCTGCGCCAACCTTTACCATAACCGGCAACGTGCGTTCATTGTTCAGACCCAGTGTCTGGACCATGCTCTGCAGGCCGTGGGAGAGGTGAAGACCGACCGCGGCCATTGCCGTGACATATACGACCGAGACAACCGTATGCTGGAAACTGTGCACGACCATGCTGAAGACATCAGGCCGCCCCAGGGCATCAAGGTTCCGGCTTGAAGAAAACTCCGGCATGATCATCTGACCGGTAAAATGCAGAAGGTGATAGCCAAGGTACAGGGCTATGAGCAGTCCTGTCCATATCATGTTTTTGCCCGCAACAGTTGCGCTGAGATGCTTGTTGACCGCATATTTTTGGGCCCGGGAAGTCCGGTTCTCAAGCGTGAGCAATATGCCGAAAACCATATGCAGACCGAGAGCAGCAGCCATTATCAAACGGACAACCCAGAGAAAAGGGCCGAGGCTATGGAGCATCTTTGCATAGGCATTGATACCATCAGGACCGCTGAAAAGCGATATGTTGCCGAGCAGGTGTATGCAGACAAAAGAGACCAGTGCAAGCCCGGTGATAGACATTACGATTTTTCTGCCGACCATGTTTTTGATAAGCGTCACGTCTTTGTCCTTATTGCCCCCGCGTACAGCTTCTCCAGGGTGGTCCGATCAGTCAATGCCGGAAAAATCGTATGTATTATACGACGAACTGTGGGATAATGAAAATACTATTGAACTCTGGAGGAAAATCATGACCCAGCAACCGAGCCCGAGTTACAGTATAACGCTTCGCCTTGAGATAGATAACCGCATCGGCATGTTTGCCCAGCTTGCTACCGTGCTCAGCCTGGCAGGAGGGGATCTCGGATCTGTCGATATCGTGCGTGTCGAAAAGGGCAAGATCGTCAGGGATGTGACCATAAATGCCCGTGACGCAGAGCACGAAAAAACAATTACCCATGCCATAAAGGATATGAGAGGCATTCGCGTGCTCAGGGTCATGGACAGGACCTTCTCTGCACACGAGGGCGGCAAGATCGAGATCCACAACAAGATCGCCGTTAAAGACAGGGCTGATCTCTCAAAGGTCTATACACCGGGGGTTGCCCGCATCTGTATGGACATCCATGAACATAGGGAGCATGCCTACCGCTATACGATCAAGGGGAATTCGGTAGCTGTTGTGACCGACGGAACTGCCGTGCTCGGCCTCGGAGATATCGGTCCGGAGGCCGCCATGCCGGTGATGGAGGGCAAGGCAATGCTCTTTAAGGAATTCGGCGGCATTAACGCATTCCCTATCGCACTGAACACCAGGGACACGGAAGAGATCATAGCCACCGTGAAAAACATCGCTGTTCCCTTCGGAGGTATCAATCTCGAAGACATCTCGGGCCCCCGCTGCTTCGAGATAGAGCGACGGCTCCAGCAGATGCTCGACATCCCGGTCTTCCACGACGATCAGCACGGCACTGCAGTTGTTGTCCTTGCCGCGCTGATTAACGTCGGAAGGCTGCTCAGGAAGGACATCAGAAAATTCCGCGTCGTAATCGCCGGCGCGGGCGCTGCCGGGATCGCAAATGCCAACATGCTCACAGCATATGGCATCAAAGATATTATTGTCTGCGACAGGACAGGGGCCATCTACAAAGGCAGGAGACAGTATATGAACCCCTATAAAAAACTTCTCGCCAAAACTTCGAACCCGAGAAAAATCAAGGGAACCATCTCAGAGGTTTTACGGGACGCCAATGTATTTATCGGTCTCTCAGGCCCGAATGTCATCCCGGCATCTGACATTAAAAAAATGGCCAAGGACCCGATTGTCTTTGCCCTCGCCAATCCTGACCCGGAGGTGTCACCGGAAGACGCCCTGCCTCTTGCAAAGGTACTTGCTACGGGAAGGTCGGACTATCCGAACCAGATCAATAATGTGCTGGGCTTTCCCGGCATTTTCAGGGGCCTTCTTGACGTAAAGGCAAAAGGAGTGAACGAGGCGGTCAAGTTCGCTGCTGCACAGGCGATTGCCCATATAATTGCGCAGGATGAACTGCACGAAGACTATATCATCCCGAGCATCTTCGACCGGAAAGTAGCATCATCCGTTGCCCATGCTGTTGCTGATGCCGCAAAAAAGACCGGGCTCGCAAAGTAGCGGTTATGAGCGCTCAGCGCTCCGGAAGGCTTTCCCGCTTGTCTGCATGTCCATGCCATCGGGCTAGCGGGCCCGTCTGCGGTCCATGATGTAGATGCTCTTGGCAAATGACTTCGCATACTGTTTCAGCTCTGCCACTTTCTGGGAGACTTCCTTGGGATCCCGTACAAGCGTCCTGTCCGTATTTACCACGGCAATGGATACGGTCATAATGCCGAAGATTGCCGGTTTATCATTCCTGTCAATGGAGATAATAAATCCTTTTTTTGCGTCTTCGGGGTCATAATGCTCGATGATGCCCTTGTCGAACTCCTCTATGATCTTGTTGCAGATAGGCTGGACCCTGTCAGGTGAGCAGATCAGAACAAAATCATCGCCTCCGATATGCCCGAGAAAGTCCTCAGGTTCTCCGTATTCACTTTTAATGCCCACCAACATCTCGGAGAGCCACTTGATAAGATCGCTCCCTCTGGCGTAGCTGTACCGGTCGTTATAGGCCTTGAAATTATCCAGGTCGATGAGACAGAAGGAAAATCGCTGGGTCTCATTCAGGCGAACCAGGAGTTCTTTCTCGATCGCGAGATTACCGGGCAGCTTTGTCAGCGGATTTGCATCGAGGTTGATCTCTTCCAGTTCCTTAAGGCGTGAGGACATCTCCCGGAAGGATATGGCAAGATCGGCGAGCTCGTCAGCACCCTTGATATCGGGCATGCTGTCAAAATCTCCGCTCCGTATCATATTCGTTGCCTCTTTGAGCTGTTCTATCGCGGCATTGAGATGGTTTGTGAGCAGGGAAGCAAAGAGCAGGCCGAAGGCAAAAGATGTGGCGCTCAGAACAATCGTAATGAGAAGCGCCCGCTCGCTCAGGGTGTTTGACTTGTTGATGAATACGTTCTGCTGAGAGTTGATCTTGCGGTCGATATCCTTCAAGCCGAGTAATATTTTGTTAAAGACAGCCTTTGTTTCCCGGACAGAGACATCTTCAGCTTCCTTCGTCCTGTTTTCCCTTATCAGCTGTGTCTCCCGGGTAAAAAGGGCACTGTAACTGTCATGCAGGGAGAGGATGGACTGAATGTTTGTGGAGAGATACGTCTCGGTCTTGTTGATTTCCGAAAGTATATCCCTGAACTCTTTGCTGCGGGACCAGAAAAGATTCTCCGCATCCTGCTGCTGGAGTATGAGAAAACGCTTTTCATGCAGGTCCTGGGCCAAAATGCTGTCATTGAGCTTTGCCAGCCGCCCGCTGGTCGCAATGGAATTGAATACCGTGTTCTGCGTGATGGTATTCAGTTCCTTGAGGCTGAAGATGGCATAGAACCCCACAAGAAGCGTGAAAGATATCATGACGATGTAGCCCAGAAATATCTTCTGCCGCAAGGTAAAATTCATGGCTCTGTCCTGTTTATATTTTTCCGCACTGCACGGTCGTATCTGGGCTGTCCACCCGCAGCATGCTCACTGTACGGCGATAAATCGCTCCGGTCAGCACAATCGTTTCCCTTCCATCGCCATACCAATGGGATGTTGCCGCATCCCTGACTTTCGCCGGTGAGGGGAGCCTGCAACCTTTGCCGGTCACTGTGTTGCTCCGCAGGCAGGACAGTGCGGGTCTCTGAAGCCTTTGAACGTTCTGAAGCTCATATCCTGCCCTGACCAGACGAGGAGCTTTCCCCGCAGTGGTGTGCCGATGCCGGAAAGATACTTGAGGGCCTCCATTGCCTGAAGCGTACCGATAACGCCCGGTGTTGCTCCCAATACCGGAAAAACCTCCTTGGGTGGTGATTCAGGGAAGTAACACTGCAGACAGGGTGTTGCAGGAGACTGTATAAAGGTGAGGCGGCCATCCAGACCCCAGATGCTGCCATGCACCATGGGGATCTTTTTCCGCAGTGCGCTTTCATTGAGGAGGTAACGGGTCGGGAAATTATCCATGCAATCAAGAATGAGGTCCGCACTCCCCACGAGGTCATCGACGTTTTCTGCAACGATTTTTTCTGGGAAGGCAGTTATGGTGATGTGCGGGTTCATCTCTTCGAGTGTCTGCTTGGCAGAGACCGCCTTGTTCGTCCCGATCCTATTGTGGTTATGCAGAATCTGACGATTGAGGTTCGACCAGTCAGGAGAATCAAAATCGCAGATGCGGATGTTGCCGACACCTGCAACCGCAAGATAGATCGAGACCGGCGAGCCGAGACCGCCTGCTCCCGCGATGAAGACCGTTGCCTTCTTTATCTTGCGCTGGGTCTCCTCTCCCCAGCCTTCCATCATCATCTGGCGGTTGTATCTTTTGAGTTCTTCTTCGGTAAAAGCCATGACGACCCTCCCCTCAGCCGGCTGCCGGTAAACATGGTATGATGTAGCAAGGCAGCAATGCGTGAAAAAGTATACCAGATGTCCGATAAACCTTCAATGACGCACGGGTTGCATGGAACATAACATCGCAGAACGTATTCTTTCTGCTGCCCTGACCTTTCCGGAAAAAACGGCCTTTTTTTACTTTGCGGACAGCTGGAAAACCCTTGCATACCGCGATCTCGCTGCCGATATAACCGGTATTGCCTCCTTTCTCATGCGTGCAGGCGTCAGAAAGGCAGACCGAATCGCTATCCTGTCGGAGAACAGGCCCGAATGGTGTTCAGCCTACCTTGCAATACTTCTGGCAGGGGGCGCAGCCGTTCCCCTTGATGCCCAACTGGGCGCAGAAGAAGTGCTGAACCTTCTTTCCGACGCCGAGGCCAAGTTCGTCTTTCACAGCAGCAAGACGGCGGGTCAGCTCTCTGCATGGAAAGAGCATGCCGGCCAGGTTCAGTCCCCCCCCATGATGCTTCTCAATTTCGACTCAGCGGATTTCACTGCCGCGAAGCATTCATCCCCGAAAAGCACTTTTCCGGCAATCGGAACTGAAGACATTGCTTCGCTCATCTATACATCGGGCACAACGGGAAAACCTAAAGGCGTCATGCTTTCACAGGGAAATTTTTGTTCCGATGCCGATGCGGCCATCGCTGCCCGTATCGTATCCCATGAGGATACGGTTCTTGCAGTCCTGCCCCTTCATCATACCTACGCCTTCATGTGTACGTTCCTGGTCCCTCTTCTTCTCGGGGGTACGGTGACCTATCCGCAGAGCATGAAAGGGCCTGATATGCTCGCGGCAATACAGGAAACAGGAGTGAGCGTCCTAGTCGGCGTGCCACAGCTCCTCGGCCTGCTGAGAAACGGCATCATCACCCGGATTCAGGCACGGCCGGGACCGCTGGCCTCCCTTGCAGGCCTTCTGCTGCGTCTTTCCGGCTTGCTGTGGAAACGGTTTGGCATATCGGTCGGGAAGCTCGTCTTTGGCTCGGTCCATCGTGCCTTTGGTCCGCGTTTTCGCTTCTTTACCAGCGGTGGTGCCCGTCTGGACCCTTCCATAATGCTGGATCTTGAGGCACTCGGCTTCACGGTGCTTGAAGGCTACGGCCTCACGGAGACAGCCCCTATCGTTACCTTCAATCCGGTAGAAAAACGGAAGCCGGGATCTGCGGGAAAACCCTTGCCGTCGGTCAGAATACGTATCGTAAATCCCTCTCCGGAAGGCGAAGGTGAGATCGAGATAAACGGCCCCATGGTCATGAAAGGATACTACAACAACCCGTCTGCAACGAATGCGGTGCTGCATGACAGTTGGTTCAGGACAGGCGACATCGGCAGGATAGATCGGGACGGCTACCTCTTCATCACCGGACGATCCAAGGAGGTGATTGTCTTAAGTTCCGGCAAGAACATCTATCCTGAAGATGCAGAAAAGATGTACCTCGGCTCAAAACTGATCAAAGAACTCTGCATCACCGGCATTGAACATCAGGGCATAACAGAGGCACTGCACGCCGTGATCGTCCCTGACTTTGCGTATGCGAAACAGGCAGGCATCTCGAACTTGCAGGAAGCGATCAAATGGGAAATCAATGATATCTCCGGCAGACTCCCTTCCTATATGAGGATAGCCGGCTTCTCGCTTCAAAAAGAACCCCTGCCGAGAACTCCGCTCGGCAAACTGCGACGTTTTTTGATCAAGCCGGATCAAGCCCAAACAGTCAGAAAAAAGGAAAGCATGGTTGTTCAGCAGCCCGAGTCCCCCAGCGATGCCATAGAAAAGAATGTTGTCAGCGCAGTCAGGGAGCTTGCAAAGGGTGATCAGGAAATCCTGCCGGAAGACAATCTTGAGCTCGACCTCGGGCTTGACTCTCTCTCGAAAATCGAACTGGTGGTAACCCTTGAAAGGATCTTTTCTCTGAAGCTCCCGGAGAACTTCATCACGGACATTCATACCGTCAGCGAGCTTATCGAAAAAGTCCGCCTCTCATCTACAGGCCTTCAGGCAGAGAGAGCTGAGAAGGCCGGATGGAAAGAGATCATCGCAGCAGAGCCTGAAGAACAGATACGGCTGGAGAAGCCCGGATCGTTGATGCTTCCTTCGCGGATCGCCCATGCACTGCTGAAAACCTTCATGAAGCTCTTCTTCCGCCTTGAGGCACAAGGGTTGGAACATATCTCTCCTGCGGGAAGCTTTATTATAGCGCCGAACCATATCAGCTATCTCGACGGGTTCGTGGTTGTGCTTTCCCTGCCTTTTTCTCATTTCAAGAACCTCTATCTCCTCGGAATCAGCGATTTCTTCACGGGTTTCCTGAAAAGCATGTTCGCGAAAATTGCGCACGTGATCCCCATTGACTCAGCTTCTTATCTGAACCGGGCGCTCCAGACATCCGCCTATGTTCTAAGGCACGGCCGCTCCATCTGCGTCTTCCCTGAAGGAGGGCGCTCTCCTGACGGGAAACTTCTCGAGTTCAAAAAAGGGGTAGGCATCCTGGCGGTCGAGATGGGAGTGCCCGTAGTGCCTGCATATATTGCGGGAGCATTTGAGGCGCTGCCGCGAAGTGCTTCCTGGCCCCGGCCTGCAAAGATCACCATAACGTTCGGCGCCCCGCTTTCTGCCACAGGCCTGGATTATACAAAAAAACCCGCAGCCATGGATGACTACCAGTATTTCGCATCCGTCCTGCAGGAGAAGGTCAGAGAACTGTCAGGAACGACATGATGCCGTAAATTTACGAAGCCGCTCTTCTGCCATCGTTACGACATACGCAAGCCCTTTTGTGCGCAGGAGATGCAGAACCTGTTCCGAGGCGAGGTCCTTCAGTAACCGCTCTCTCCTTTTTCCGTCGCAAACAACAGCAAGCGCCTTTTTTCTGACCGTCCCCATGAAGGTCAGATATCCTCCCACTTCGGGACCATATATTCTTTCAAGCTCTCTACGCAGGGTTCCGGCGAAGGCCGGACTTTTCCCTCCGGTCGATATTGCAATCGTGAGCGGACCCCTTCGGACCACTGAGGGGGCGATGAACGTGCACTCCTTCGGGACATCGACTACATTGACAGGTGACGGAGCGTCTCGCGCAACCCTGCTGTTTACGGCAGGCGTGTCCGTAGCTGCGATCACCAGAAAGCTTCCTTTGAGGTCTCCCTTCCGGTACCCCCTCCCGATATGTCGTACTGTCTTCTTCTCTTTCTCCCGGGAAAGCCGTGGCGTAAGCACCGGACTGACAACGGTCACAACAGCCCCAGCCTTCATCAGCGCAAGGACCTTTCTCTCGGCAATAGCACCCCCGCCGACAACAACGACCTTTTTGCCGGAAATATCAAGGAATGCAGGATAGTAGTTCACAGGACGCCAAGCGAGGCTATTTCTTCTTCTCTTCCTTTTTTGACCATGCTGACAGCTCCTTATTCGCCTCTTTCGTCAGCCTGCTGTTCGGATATTTCTCAAGAAGGCGGTTCAGCATCATCTCTGACTTTTCCCTCTGACCAGAGTTCTTATATGCTATGCCGAGGCTGAGCAGAACCCTGTCCTCTTTTTTGTAATCAGGGTACTGCTTGAGCAGGCCTTCAAGCCGGGCGATGGTTGCCTCATAGGCCCCCTTTTTAAGATAGAATTCGCCAACAAGATATTCATAGTCAGCCATCGTATCCCTGCACTTTTCGATGTGTATATCGACAAGTTCCTTGTAGGGATTCCGCGGATAGTCCTTCTTCAGCTTTTCAAACTCGACCAGCGCCTTCGCGGCTCCTCCGTAACCGCGCTCAGGGCTTTCGATCTGATTAAAATAGACCATCGCGATCTGATACTGGGCATAGGATGCATGCTGATGGTCGGGATAGATCTCAAGGAACCTGCGGTATTCGGCGACCGCAAGCTCCGGCTCTTCTTCCTTTACATATGAGTCGGCAATTCTCAACTGGGCAAGGGGCGCATATTTCTTCGTAAGATCCCGGTTCTTTATCTCAAGAAGTAGGGTCCTGGCCTGATCGTAATCCTTGCTTTCGATAAGCTTGTTCGCCTTCTCAAATGAAAGCTCAGGATTGAAGTCTTCCGGTGAGGCCTGCTTCACCGTAGATTTTCCTGAACAGGAAAAAAGCGAAGCGGCCAAGACAACTAGAATGAAAAGTCCTATTATTTTCACGGTTTTCATGCTGGTATTAAAGCCGTAACGAATAGGTGAAGTCAAGCTTCGCCATATTTCGCGGACCCGCAACCACCAACGTAATGACACGGTCAAGAAGTCACAACTTCCCCAAGACGACAATGTGAAATTAATTCGCGTAGATCGACCCGGCAACGTCATTTTCACCTGCCAGTCAATCGGTATTGATAATAGAACCTGTCAAAGACTTCGCCCCAAAACATGCTCCTCACAACTGAACAGGAAATACTTACCAATTTTCAGCCTGAGTCCCCGGCGAGACAGTCGGCAGTGTTTATTTCTTGCAGTGATCATTGGATATCGGAACAACTTTGCTGAAAGTAGGGTTTCACCCTAACGTATGCACGCCTCTGGTTCACGCATACGGCAGCCTTACGATCTCGACTGCACCGGCTAAGCGAAAAATATCACAAACCGAAACTGATTCGGCTTTACGTAAGGAATCCGCGGCATGCATGTTTTCTACCATTCTGTTTAGGCTCGCAGCCTGCAACCCGTGTATTTCATGACAGAGCAACCACGGCAGATTGCTGAAGGTGGCATCAAGACCGTCGCCATGCCGGGCGCCACCTGGACAATATAGGAGGAAACGCAGTTATAATAGTTTATGCCAAGGCAATCAGGCAACGGGTTAGCATCACGTTTAAAGATTTTTTATTTGACGTAGTTATGCGAATCCTGCTGGTCGAAGATGATGCCAAGATAGCATCTTTCATTATGAAAGGACTGAAGTCTGTCGGGTATGCAATAGATCATGTCCCGGATGGTGAAAACGGCCTTCATATGGCGCTAACAGAATCCTACGATGCAGCCATAATTGATATCATGCTGCCAAAACTCGACGGTTTGTCTCTCATAAAACAGATGCGTTTAGAGCGTATCCATACGCCGGTCATTATCCTGAGCGCCAGGGGGTCAGTGGATGACCGCGTCAAAGGGCTTCAGACCGGAAGCGACGACTACCTTGCGAAGCCCTTCGCCTTTTCAGAACTCCTTGCCCGGCTTCAGGCTTTAATGCGACGAGCGGGCGGCCAGGCAGAACCAACGCGTTTGATTATCGGGGATCTCTCGATGAACCTCATTACTCGTGCAGTGACTCGAGAAGGCAGAAATATTGAATTGCAGCCCATGGAATTTTCTCTTCTTGAGTATCTTATGCGGAATTCGGGAAAAGTGGTTTCAAAGACCATGATTATGGAGCATGTGTGGGATTACAATTTCGATCCCCAAACCAATGTGGTAGAAGCAAGGATCTGCAGACTGAGGGATAAAATCGATAGAGATTTCGCAAGGAAGTTGATCCACACCATTCGTGGAGTGGGATATGTTCTTAAGGAAACTGCTTAGCATCAGAAATACCCTTGCGTTCCGACTGACTCTCTGGTATGCAGGGGTCTTTACTCTGTCATCTATTGTTGCTTTTCTTTTGTTCTATACCTTCATCACTAAAGTTATCCGCGAGCGTACAGATCAGGAACTCCTGAGTCAGGTACAAAGGTTTTCCGTGCTCCTCAGGACTGAAGGTGTCTTTGCAGTGGAAAACGCCACGATAATAGAGGCCCAGGCTGCGGGAGTTAAGAAAGTATTCTTTCGTCTTCTCCAATTGGATGGACAGGTTTACTCGTCTACCAACGTCTCTTACTGGCAGGATATTGGCATTGAAAAAGATGCCATACAAGGTCTGCTTCAGGGTAATGCCTCCGTCTTTAAGACGATTGTGATTTCAAACCGCAAAGACAAAGTTCGAGTCCTTTATGCGATGCTCAGCCCTACCATGATTTTGCAGGTTGGACAGGCCATGGAGAGTTATTCCCACGTTCTCGACGCATTTAAGGGGATCTTTATCATCACCATGAGTTTTCTGATTGTCATTGCCGCCGGAGTTGGGTGGTTTATGGCGAGACGCGCTGTGTCCGGCGTTGATGCAGTCACTCGTACAGCCCGTAAGATATCGGGCGGCATCCTTCAGGAGCGGGTTCCCGTTAAGGGCAGTGGCGATGAAATCGACCAGCTTGCAGTCACATTCAACCAAATGCTTGACCGTATTCAAGTCTTGCTTGCGGAGATAAAAGAGATGAGCGATAACATTGCCCATGACTTGAGAAGCCCCATCACCAGAATCAGGGGAGGCGCGGAGGTGACCCTCAGTACGGGCAAATCCCTGGATGACTATGAGAATATGGCAGCCAGCACCATTGAGGAATGCGACCGGCTTCTCGACATGATTAACACCATGCTTATGATCTCCAAGACGGAATCCGGAATACGCAGTCTCTCCCATGAGGTAATTGATATCTCAGGTCTTGTCCGTAGCGCATGCGAATTGTTTGAACCCATGGCTGAAGACAAAGGGGTAAGCCTGAGCTGCCACGTGGGTGAAAAGGGCTTTGTCCATGGTGATATACGGATGCTCCAGAGGATGCTTTCCAATGTTTTGGACAATGCAGTCAAGTATACGCAATCAGGAGGGTCCGTAGAGGTCTCTGTTACAGGAAATGGCAAAGAAGAGGTTGTTGTTTCGGTGAAAGATACGGGAATTGGCATCCCTCAGTCTGATCTTCTGCATATTTTCGATCGATTTTATCGCTGCGATCAAAGCAGGTCACAACCGGGGACAGGACTTGGCCTTAGTCTTGCCAGGTCCATTGCGAGAGCCCACGGAGGAGATATCAGCGTTGTAAGCAGGCTGAACCAAGGGAGCACCTTTACCATCATACTTCCGAAATCTGCCTCGCATTGATCGATACACTTCAGGATTCCTGGTCCACATCTTACTAAGAAGCAACAGCTGCCAGTCTCGGGAACTACCTCTCACACAAACTCTCTAGCCTCCAACATTACCTTTTTGTAATCTTCCGATCAGCTTTTGGTTAAGAATTGAGGTCTAAAATAGAGTCAATAAGCGAGGGCTTCATCTCAAGCCCGCCAAACTAAGGAGGCACACTATGGAACAAAGGAAATTCAGCAGAATTCTTATCGCTCTGGTCTTGGCGATATCAATGCTGGGATTAGGGTACGGACTATCTAGCGCAGTGAGGTTGTCTCATACAGCAGGTGCCGGGGTCTCAGGATCTTCCGGTATGGCCATGATTCCCGCTAATTTCAGTGATCTAGCGGAAAAGGTTCGCTCCGGGATAGTGAATATCCAGACAGTCAAGACAATAAAAGGCGGCGGGCCGGTATTTCGCCATTTCTTTGGAAATCCTTTCCAGGACATGGACCCCTTTGGCGACTTCTTTGGTCTCAGGCCTCAGAGCTATTCTTCAGATGGCTTTGAACAGAACAGTTTGGGGTCTGGTTTCATCATCGACCGTGAGGGCTACATTATGACAAACAACCATGTGGTCGAGAATGCTGATGAGATTAAGGTCAAACTTGCTGACGGTAAGGAGTTTGACGCCAAAGTAGCAGGGAGGGACCCCAAGACCGACCTCGCACTTATTAAAATCGATGGGGCTTCTGGGCTGCACCCTGTTGCAATGGGGAATTCTGATGACCTCAAGGTGGGAAGCTGGGTGGTCGCTATTGGGAGTCCTTTCGGTCTCGAACAGACCGTGACCGCGGGAATCGTGAGCGCCAAGGGACGGATCATCGGCTCAGGCCCCTATGACGATTTCATACAGACGGATGCATCCATCAACCCCGGGAACAGCGGGGGGCCACTCCTCAATATTAACGGGGAGGTGATAGGGATTAACACGGCGATAATCGCATCGGGTCAGGGCATAGGGTTTGCGATACCGGTAAACATGGCCAAAGAAGTTCTTCCCCAGCTTAAGGATAAGGGGAAAGTCACGCGTGCATGGCTTGGCGTGGGAATACAGGAAGTAACAGAGCCCCTTGCGCGGTCTTTTGAGCTCAAGGAGCGGAAGGGCGCCCTGGTATCACAGGTCTTCAAAAACAGCCCGGCTGAACGAGCAGGCATCGAACAGGGAGATGTTATCCTCGCATTCGATGGCAAAGATATCAAGAACTCCAAAGAACTGCCCAGGATTGTAAGTGAAACTGGAGTGGGAAAAACTGTCTCTGTAAAGCTTTCTCGAAACGGTTCTGTGATCACCAAAGAGGCAAAGCTCGGAGAAATGGAGGAAAAGGCCGAAATTGTGAAAACGTCATCCCGGAAAAAGATTGGGATAACGATCCAAGATGTCACGCCTCAAATCGCAACAGCACTTGGCATAAAGGAGGATTCAGGGGTTTTAGTATCCCATGTTGAACCGGGAAGCCCTGCGGCCCATGCTGGGCTCCAGAAGGGCGACATCATCCAGGAGGCAAACCGCAAACCGCTAAAAGACGCTCAAGCACTTTTGCATAAGATCGAAGAGACAAAAGAGGGAGAAAGCATCCTCTTCCTTGTGCACAGAGGAGAAAACAATCTTTTTGTAGCTGTACCGATAGGGTAGGAGAAGAGACAACCGGCAAGAGAGACCTTGTTGTCTCCTTGCCGGATGTCTCGCAACAGCCGCACAGCGGGATAGGGAAATGTTACATAGATTATTGCTCAGCGCCGAGAAGATCCCTGCCATCTGTCGCGTTGTAGTAGGGAGTGCGAGTGTTGCTTGTATAGCTGGGAGGAATTAATGAATCCACGCGAGTATCGTTTCATTGTGACAGGAATCAAGGGTTGCTTGCCCCCCTGCATAAAGTGCAGTGACAATTATGTACGCATTTGCATGAAGACCGGGTTTGAGTGCCAAAAGTTTGCTGCGTACTCTGCGGTACCGGTGAAGAAAGACATGGCGAGTCCCGTTGCCAGAGCCTCTGAGAGATCCTGTGGAGAATGAGATGTGAGGAACATTTGGCGTTAGCATGCCTAACACCTATTGAGGAATTGAGAAGCCCTGCCCTCATCTTTGTGCCACAGCGAGAGTCGTACTCAATGAATCATGAGCAGGCAGTTTCGCCTTGGGTGCCGGTGGGCCTTCAGCGTTGTGCACTACGCTGTCTGCTTATCGCTGCCAAAGGATATGGTTTATTTCAAGAGGAACCGCAATGCCCGGGTGATGCGGGCTTACACGCACGGTATAGTTTGAGGCTATACGTGTAGATGGAACCTTCACACTGTATATGTAACCATTCTCAGCGCCGATGAACTGCTGTCCGCGCGCCATCTCCCAGCGCTCCGGCCCGCCGCCATTCACTCCATCGGCATAAAGTTCCACTAATACACTATGGGCGTCTATTCCGTTGAGATAGACAGGAATCTTTACTAAATGCTGACTTTCATCGGTCTCGACATGTAAATCACCAAAGCGCAGATTGCCCCAATTAAGCTCTGTGGAATGCTGCCAACTCACTATCCGTGCTCCCTCTTTACCCTTTTCAGCAGCACGCTCACGGTACGTAGCAGCAGCCGGGATATAGTATTGCTCCGCATAATCACAGACAGCTCGATTTGCGGAAAAAATGGGCGTCAACTGAGCCATGCTCTCACGCATGTGAGCTACCCAAGCAGTGGGAATACCGCTTTCATCACGACTATAAAATTCGGGTATCACCTTTTGTTCAAGGAGATTGTAGAGCGTTTCGGCTTCAGCTGCGTCCCAACCCGGGTCATTGCCATGCTCCTTGCCATCGCCCAGTGCCCATCCCACTTCCGGAGTGTATGCCTCGGCCCACCAGCCGTCAAGTTCCGAGAGATTGAGCCCTCCATTGACGAGCACCTTCATGCCGCTTGTACCGCAGGCCTCCCAGGGTCGCCGCGGCGTATTAATCCAGACATCCACCCCCTGGACGAGACGTTCAGTCAAAAGCATGTCATAGTCACTGAGGAAAACAACATGTTTATGTGCATCATGTCGGTCGATGAACTGCATCCACTCTTGAATCATGGCCTGGCCCTGCTGATCGGCGGGATGCGCCTTGCCTGCAATGATAAGTTGCACCGGATGCTGCTGGTTGAAGAGTATTCCAAGAAGCCTTTCAGGGTTGTGCAGCAAAAGGTTCGGCCGCTTATAAGCCACAAAACGGCGGGCGAAGCCAAGGGTCAATGTGTTGCGATTAAAAATATGCTTCGCATTTTCGACTTCTTCAATCGCTGCACCCGAAACTGCCAATTGTCGTGCGAGCCGCTCGCGGACGTCCTCAATAAGAGATTGGCGGGCGGATGAGCGGCACTCCCAGAACAGGGTATCGGGGACACTGCGAATCTTCTCTTCCAGGGTTTCAATTGTTCCCATCCAACGATCTTTTCCACAAGCTCCGGTCCAGAGTTCGTCGGCCTCTGGAGAATCCCATGATGGCATATGGACCCCATTGGTCACATGTCCAACCGGCACCTCGCTTTCCGGCCAGCGCGGAAACAAGGACTGAAAGATACGCCGGCTCACCTCTCCATGCAATCTGCTGACTCCATTGATGGCCCGACTTCCCCGTAAGGCCAGATAAGCCATATTAAAGTATTCCGAGGAATCGTGCGGATTCTGACGGCCAAGTGCCAGCAAATCCCGGAGTGAAACATGCAGCCTGTTTTTTGCATACCCGGCAAGGTATTTCTCCATAAGTGAAGGTTCGAAACGATCAAAACCCGCTGCCACCGGCGTATGGGTCGTGAAGAGATTACCCGCACGGGTAACAGCCAGGGCGACCTTGAAAGGCTGGCCGGTCTCTTCCATAAAGCAACAACAGCGCTCCAGTACAGCGAAGGCTGCATGCCCTTCGTTCATGTGGCAGACCTCGGGCTTGATATCGAGTGCACAGAGCAGCCGCCAGCCGGCAATTCCAAGTACCATCTCCTGCATCAGTCTCAACTCGGGCCCGCCTCCGTACAGCTCACTAGTAATACCTCTATGGGCAGGGAAGTTCGCTGCGTCATTGCTGTCAAGCAGATACAGCTTTACTCTTCCCACTTGAACCTGCCAGGCCCTCAGCCATACCGAGTAGCCGGGAAATGCAACCTCTATCCGCAGCCACTCGCCGTTCGGTTGACGAAGCGGCGTAATCGGCAATTGACCTGGATCATTGTACGGGAAGAGGGCTTGCTGGACGCCGTTCTGATCTATCACTTGGCGGAAATATCCCTGCTGATAGAGCAGCCCTACGCCGACTATCGGCACGCCCAGATCGCTTGCAGCTTTCAGCTGATCTCCGGCTACGTTGCCGAGTCCGCCGGAATAGATGGGCAGAGCCTCGCTCAACATGAATTCCATGCTGAAATAAGCGACACAGGTCAGTGGAGATTCTAAATGGTTTTGCTGAAACCACGCAGGAGATGACGTCTCTTGATACTTGGTTTGCAAGAGGTCTTCGACTTTTTTTTGGAAAGCAGCATCGGCCAATACTCGCTGGAGTTGAGCCCGAGACACGGTCTGCAGGACAACCCAGGGGCTGTGAGTGAGATTCCAAAGCACCGGATCGAGTTGCATCCATATTTCATCTGCCGAATGATTCCATGACCAGCGCATGTCCAGCGCAAGCTCTGCAAGAGCGTCGAATCCCTTGACCTCTACGGGGAAAAAAGTATATATCGGACTGGTGACTCTTTTTTGTTTGTTCATTTGACCTGTTATAAATCATTCTACCACATGTATTGAGCGCGACATCCCGGATGGCTGTACCAGCGATACGTGCTTCGGAGCATGCCATGGCCACAGCCTCTACGGCGCAGACCAATACGGCGCCCAGAATTCTGACAAACTGCCGGTCGCCGCCAGGTCGTCTGCTGAGGGACTGCCTGGTCTTCTTTCTGTCCCCGTGGTACGCGCAACGAATCTTACGGGTGGTTTCCACTGCCGGCATTTCCTTTCCTTTGATCCTCTCTCCGACTGGCTCCAAAGAGCTCCGGGGATCTGCTGAGGTGGGTCACTTTTCGTTGCCGATTTCCTCAATTGACAAAAGGGGGCTGTGTGATAGTATAAGGGCAGACAGGGGCATTGCAAAAGAAAAAGCATTTCCTATACATAGGGCTCTCTGCCAGCGGAAGGAGGTGAAATAAGATGAAAAAAATTCTCTCTATAGGCTTAGCAGTGATTTTTCTTGTATCTTTTGCCGTAGTCGCCATTGCCGCAGAAGAGATGTTTTCCCTCAAGGGGCCGGTCGTTTCTGTCGATGCAAAAGCCAAGACAGTGACCGTTCATTCTGTTGAAGGAGTGTCGACAGCGACCGATAACAGATGGAAAGGTAACGTGATATTCACAACAAACGACATGACGAAAATAATGATGGGTAAAGAGAAGAAAGCCTTAAGCGACCTCAAGGCAGGTCAAGAGTTGACAGTGAAGTTTCATGAAAGAGAAGGCAAATCCATCGCAGTCGAGATCATGATCATGTCGGGGAAAAAGGCCTCGGGATATTAATTTTATTAGCGAAAGGAGGCGCGGCGGACGAATCGCGCTTCCTTTCGCCCCCCTCAATAAGTATGAAGCTTTCTTCCGGAGACCATCACCTATTATCGTTTCATCCGCACTGAGACTTTCGTGCAATAATTATTAATAGTTTTGGGACTCCTTTCAGCATGGGACCAAGCACCGAATGTCAGCGGATTCCCGGAGCTACTGGGCAAACTCCTCGGTTATGGTTAAGCGAAACTCGCGTTGACTCCTGTGAGGACGAGCAACCATCCCTGTCTCCTGTAATCTGTTGCTTTGAAATCGTATAAAACAATACTCAAACACGGAAACTTCCGTGGTGTCCAGCGCGTTTTTCGGCATCCCTGTTATCTGCAGCGAACGGTGTGCAGGTGCATTTTTGCGGCGGTCAAGCCCTATCACATCTCGCGCCTTCCGAGCGCAGGGATTTGCATACCCTTCCTTGCCAAAGCCTCCGGGCGAGTGCTATCGTTATGGGTGAATCTTTTGCACGTTCTGAAACCGAGCAGGTATATGAACAGCGAATATAATGCTGTGCATAAGAGGTCATCTGTCTCGGTAGCCCTTGCATTCCCTGACATTTACGATGTAGGAATGTCACACCTGGGACTGAAGATCCTCTATAAGATCATCAATGATCTTCCCTTTGCAGCTGCAGAGCGTGTCTTTTCCCCCTGGCCTGACCTTGAGGCAGCACTCAGGGAACACCGGGAGGCGCTTTCCTCGCTGGAATCAGGCACCCCCCTGCATGCGTTCGATATGGTCGGGTTCAGCCTCCAGTATGAACTCTCCTATCCCACGGTTCTGAACATGCTTGATCTTGCGGGAATTCCCCTGCGGACAGAGCAGCGCCTTGAAAGAAAAGATATGCCGCTCATCCTTGCAGGCGGCCCTTGTACGGTTAACCCTCAGCCCATGTCTCCGTTCATCGATGCCTTTCTCATCGGCGACGGTGAGGAGGCAGTAACGGAGATCCTCTCGGTGCTCCACAGCTGGAAACAGGACCGACCGCAAGACCGGAGTATGCTCCTGAAAGCGCTTTCTGAAATAGAAGGTGTCTATGTGCCATTTCTTGGAAAAGGCGCGGGTACGAGGCGCCGCTATATAACTTCCCTCGATGCCGCCCCTTTTCCCACGGAGCCTGTCGTACCGTTCACTGCCATAGTCCACGATCGGGTAAATATAGAGATCTCCAGAGGCTGCACCATGGGATGCAGGTTCTGTCAGGCAGGAATGATATACCGCCCTGTGCGTGAACGCTCGCCGGAAACCGTACTGAAGATCGCCGGACAAAGCCTTCTTTCGACAGGATATGATACGGTCTCCTTTACCTCTCTCAGTTCCGGTGATTATGCCTGCCTGAATTATCTCATGCGGGAGTTCAACCGAAATTACTCGCACAAGCGTGTCTCCCTCTCCCTTCCCTCGCTCCGCGTCGGTTCAGTCAATGAAGAAATGCTCAGAGAGCTGAGGGCCGTCAGAAAATCGGGTTTTACCATTGCACCGGAAGCGGGAACGGACAGACTGCGTGCCGTCATCAACAAGGACTTTACCGGTGACAGGTATGCCCAGGCGATCGAGACACTCTTCAGGGCGGGATGGCAGAACCTCAAGCTCTATTTCATGATCGGCCTGCCTACGGAGACCGATGAGGATATTTCTGCAATCCCCGATATGGTCCACCAGGCGATAAAGACTTCCAAGAGACTTACGGGAAGGCAGGCGACACTCAGCGTGGGCGTTTCCCCCTTTGTACCGAAGCCGCATACCCCGTTCCAGTGGTGCGGACAGAACCCTATCGATACGCTCATGGAGAAGAACCGTCAGGTAAAGGCCACCCTCCTGAGAAGGGGTGTCCAGTTCCGGGGACATGATCCGGAGATGTCCGTGCTCGAAGCTGCTTTTTCCCGGGGCGATGAAAGCCTTTCCCTTCTCATCGAGGCTGCCTGGAAGCTTGGATGCAGGCTCGATGCATGGAAAGAGTATTTCAATCCTGCAAAGTGGTACCAGGCGATGGAGAGCACCGGGGTAAACGCCTCGGTCTTTTCAGAGCGGGCGTACGCCGGGGATGCGCCCCTTCCCTGGGATCATATTGACACCGGGGTAACGAAGAGCTTTCTCTGGAAGGAATACCAAAATGCCGTCTCTGCCACATTCACGCCCGACTGCAGGACCGTGTGCCATGCCTGCGGCCTTGCCTGCAGTCCCAGCGGTTCCCGGACAGAAGATAGGGAGACGTCAACGACTGCCCTGCCTCTGCCTGAAGGTACGCGGTCATCGGGCCGCTTTCCTGTCGAGAGCATGTCCATCAAAATCAGACTCCAGTATGCAAAAACGCTTAAAGGGCGTTACCTCTCCCATCTTGAAACAACCACAGCGCTTGTCCGCGCAATGAGGCGGGCCGCATTCCCCTTCAAATACACCGAAGGGTTTCATCCCAATCCAAAGGTCTCCTTCGGCCCTGCCCTGGGAGTCGGCTCTGCGGGATTGAAGGAGTATCTTGATATCGAGCTTATCCCTCCTTTTAATATCCAGTCCGGTCTTTTGTCTCTTCAGGAAAATCTTCCTGACAGCCTCCGGGCAACGGGCATGAAGGCGATCGGAAAGAACGAAAAATCCCTTACCGGTTTTGTTGTAAGATATATCTATGAAATCTCGGGTAAACAGGGGCTTTCCCTTGATGCCTATCTTGACAACAAGGATATGACGGTTCAGAGAAAACATGGCTCATTCCGCATAGATGAGATGGTTGAGGAGGTACGGCAAAGCGGAGAGACTACCTTCCTCCTTACGGTAAAAGACCTCGGTGAGCTAAAGGTGCGGATCGACGAACTGATTCCCCTTCTTTTCGGCCGGTCTGCAGATGAGCTTGAGATAACAAGACTTTCCATGTTCGGCTGGGATGGTATGTGGAAAGAACCTCTGGAGGATGCACCCGCATGGGCAGCGAGATCCTGATCAACGTAACACAGGGCGAGACGCGCGTAGCGCTTCTTGAAGGCGGTCAGGTCGTTGAGTTCTATGTCGAACGCCAGCGTGATGCGAGCCTCGTCGGCAACATCTATAAGGGAAAAGTCGTCAAGATACTTCCGGGCATGCAGTCTGCCTTCGTGGATATCGGCCTGGAAAAAGCGGCCTTTCTGTATGTCGCTGATATCCGTTCTGAAACGGACGAATACGCACCGCTGTTCGAGGATGAGGACAAGGACCAGTCCATCGAGCTCTTTCCCAAGAAAACCCGCTCGGAAATGCCAATCGATGAAGTGCTCCAGGATGGCCAGGAAATTCTGGTCCAGGTATCCAAGAACCCTCTTGGAAGCAAAGGTGCGCGGGTCACCTCCTATATAACCCTGCCGGGCAGATATCTTGTGCTCATGCCGGATGTTGATCACATCGGCATCTCGCGGAGAATAACGAACGAGGATGAGCGCTCCCGGCTCAAGGCCATTGTGGAAAGCATTCGGCCGGAAGGCTATGGTCTCATCATACGCACCGCAAGCGAAGACTCGCCTGAAGAGGACATCCGGAAAGACCTGGAGTTCCTCCTCCTGCTCTGGGAGAACCTGAAACAGAAAAAAGACCGCGTACCGGCACGCGGGCTTCTTTACAGCGACCTCGATTTGGCCTTCCGGTCCATACGTGACCTTATGAGCCAGAACGTGGAGCGTCTTGTCATTGATTCTCCTGAGGAGTACCACCGCACCCTTGAATTCGTGAAGACCTACTTCCCCAAGCTGCTCGGAAAGATAGAACTTTACGAGGATTCAGAGCCGATTTTTGATGCCTTCGGCATAGAGCTGGACATCTCCCGCGCCATCGGCCGCAAGGTATGGCTGAAGTCAGGAGGATATATCGTTGTTGACCAGACAGAGGCCATGACCGTTATTGATGTCAATACCGGCAAGTTCGTAGGAAAGGAAGGTCTTGAAGATACGATCCTGAAAACGAACCTTGAGGCTGTGAAAGAAATCGCCTATCAGATACGGCTGAGGAACCTCGGCGGCATCATCATTATAGATTTCATTGACATGGAAAAGCTTGAGAGCAGGGAAAAGCTCTTCAATGCCTTTTCCGATGCCATGAAACGGGACAGGGCAAAGAACACGATCCTGCATATCTCCGAGCTCGGCCTTATACAGATGACCAGAAAGCGGGTCCGGGAAAGCCTCGGCAGGACGCTCTGCACCACCTGCCCGTACTGTGAAGGAAAGGGTTTCGTGAAGTCCCCTGACACACTTTCCTATGAGATCCTCCGCACGATCAAGAAAATGGCACGCCACGGAAGCACCAAAATCATTATCACGGCGCACCCGCTTGTTGCCGAGCTGCTCTCCGACGAGGAAATGCTCGGCATTGAGGACGTTGAAAAGCAATATGGTGCCAAGGTGATCATCAGGGCAGACAGCAAGATGCACCAGGAGAATTACGAGGTCACCTCCCTGTGAGCGATGAAGTACGCGAACCCCATCGGGGAAAATTCAGGCACCTCCTTGCTCTGCTCATTGATGCGGAGAGCGCGGTACTGGCCTTCTCGGGAGGCGTTGACAGCTCCTTTCTGCTCAGAGCCATAAAGATGGCCGGCATCCGGTTCCTTGCCGTGACCGGATGCTCGGAGACCGTACCGGAACAAGATATCGATCAGGCTGTCTCCTTTGCAAAGCGGGAAGGTGCTGAGCACAGAGTGATCCGTACCGGTGAGATGCAGAATGAATTGTTTATCACCAACCCGCCGGACCGCTGCTTTTACTGCAAACAGGACCTTTTCCGGAGATTGCGGGAAATCGCGGAACATGAGAACTACCGCTTCATCTTCGATGGCAGCAATGCCGATGACCTGAACGACTACCGTCCCGGCAGAAAAGCGGCCGCACAGTATCGTGTCAGAAGCCCGCTTGCTGAAAGCTGTCTTTCGAAGCAGGATATCCGGCTGCTCTCAAAAGACCTCGGGCTCGAGACATGGGACAGGCCGGCTTCACCCTGTCTTTCCTCCCGCTTTCCTTATGGCCAGCGCATAACGCCCGCTCTCCTGAAACGCGTGGAAAAGGCGGAGGAATTTCTCAGGAATCTCGGCATATCAACCGTACGGGTCAGAGTGCATGAGGACATGGCGCGCATTGAAGTGCCGGAAAAAGACCTGTCCTTCTTTCTGGAAAAAGATGTCCGTTATCGCGTTGCCGATGCCTTGCACGCCTTCGGCTTCAGCTTCGTCTCCCTTGATCTTGACGGCTTCAGAAGCGGCAGCATGAACCGGTCGCTGCCCCCTGTGGTTCATCAAAACAGGGAGAGTCTCTAGCCCTTCACGGTCTGACTTGCCTCCTGATAATGATTTATAATACCGGTATGCAACACGCTCTTGTCCCTGATCTGTCGCAATGCACGCTCTGCGGAAGCTGCAAGGCAGTCTGTCCTACCTATGAACTGGCCGCGACAGAGGGTATGAGTGCGCGGGGCCGCCTTGCCCTGGTAAAGGGTCTTTCCGAAGGACGTCTCATTCCTTCACCCCTCCTGAACGACCGCCTCTTCAGCTGTATTCTCTGCGGCGCCTGTTCGGGCATCTGTCCGCTGGGGATCGATATTCCTGAAGCCATCTACCGGGGCCGGCATATGCTCAGAAAATCAGATAGAAAAAGAGCGTTCCTCAGGTACCTTGTCAAGTTCTCGACATCCTGGCCTGACCTGAGCTTCAAAATTCTGTCCGTGAGCCGTGACATCCTGCTCCCGATTCTTTCAAAACGGAAGCTCATTCCCTTTCGTCCGGAGCTTCCTGACCAGCCGTTCCATGTCATCGAACAGGTGCATAAAGTCCCGAAGAAAAAGGGTCGTGTTGCAGTCTTCACCGGTTGCAGCGTGAACTTTTTCCTGCCCCATCTCGGCGAGTCGCTTGTAAACGTGCTACAGTCGCTGGGATACGAGGTCATCCTGCCAAAAGATGAGGTCTGTTGCGGTGCGCCGCTCCGGGCTCTCGGCATGGATGAAGAGGCCGCTGCCCTAGCAAAGCAGAACCACCGTGTCTTGAGCAGGCTCAGGGTCGAAGCTATCCTGAGCCTCTGTCCCACATGCACCCTGACCCTCAGCCATGGCTATGCCTCATTGATCGGCAAACATGTCGACAAGGCCATGGACATATCGGTCTTTCTCAGCGACAAGCTGGAGCAGAAGAGCGCTATCGACGCCTCAACAACATATCATGATCCCTGTCATCTCAGGCACAGCCTCGGGATCTGGCAAGAGCCAAGGGAGATCATTACGAAAGCAGGGCTCACGCTTAAAGAGCCATTAGAATCAGGCTGTTGCGGGTTCGGTGGCACCTTTAGTGTCTCTTACCGGGAAATGTCTCAGAACTTGCAAAAACGACAGGCAGAGAATCTTCTGGATACCGGCGCAGGGACCATTGTCACCTCCTGCCCCGGCTGCATGCTCCATCTCGGACAGGCCATCAAGAACAGGCCGGTGATACATCTCATAGAGCTTATCGAAGAGGCCTATTGTTTACGGACGCTCTATCAGGAGCCGGTGCTTGCGCATGGCGCCTGAGCCTCGGGTAAAAAAGCGCGGAGATTTTGGTATACTTAAATAAATTGCAGCAGAGAGGATTGTCATGAAATTCTTTATCGACACCGCAAATATTGACGAGATCAAAAAGGCCTGGGAGCTCGGCCTCATAGACGGGGTAACGACCAATCCTTCGCTCATCGCGAAGGAAGGAAAGGAACCGGTGCAGCTATTGAAGTCCATCTGCAGCATTGTGAAAGGACCGGTCAACGGCGAGGTTGTCGGCATCACTGCTGATGAGATGCTCAGGGAGGCCAGAGCGCTCGCAAAGATCCATAAGAATATTGTGGTCAAGATACCGATGATCGAGGAAGGGCTGAAGGCAGTCAAGAAGCTCTCATCCATGGGCATAAAGACGAACGTTACGCTCATATTCTCTGCAAACCAGGCGCTTCTCGCGGCAAAGGCTGGGGCGACCTATGTCAGTCCTTTTGTCGGCCGCCTCGATGACATCAGCCACCAGGGCATGGACGTCGTTGCTGATATCATGGAGATCTATGAGAACTATCTCTTTGAGACCGAAGTTATCGTTGCAAGCGTACGGAACCCCCTGCATGTACTTGAGGCTGCTCGCATGGGTGCGCATATCGCCACCATACCCTATGCGGTCATAGCACAACTCGCCAAACATCCGCTTACGGACATCGGCCTTGCCAAATTCCTGAAGGACTGGGAAAAAGTGCCGAAGAAAACGCAGCTCAAGAAGTAGCGGGGACACACCATGCCCATTTATGAATACCGGTGCAGAGAATGCGGTGAGGATTTCGAGATCCTCGTGTACGGCAGCCGGGAGATCTGCTGTCCAAAATGCTCGTCCAAGGACCTTATGAAGAAGCTTTCTGCCTTTGGCATGAGTGGAGTGGAAAAACCCTTTGCTGGCTCTTCTTCAGCAGGATGCACCTCCTGTAGCAAAGGCTCCTGCAGTTCCTGCAAATAGTTTACTGCATATTATTTTTCAGGGAAGACGAACGGATTCGCCCTGAGGATCTTCGACACCCTGAGCGGCGTACCTTCCATCACAAAGACCGCCATGCCCCGTTCGTCGCTCCGTTGCCCCGAACGTACCCAGGTGCTTTTCCAGGCGATGTTCACCGTCAGCTGGCTGGCCTCGATCTCTACCCATCGCGGGGTAAAGGAAAGCTCAACTTTGTCAAAACTCTTCGTATTGGCGGTAATGTCCCTCAGTCCGGTTTCCGTGGAGCTCTTCTGAAGAGTAGCGGTATCCTTGTTGATAAACGCCGTCCTTATGGTCTCAGCGAGCACAAATGCCTCTGTAGTCGTCTTCGACTCCGGTGATACCTGCTTCACCTCTTTTTTCCCGCCGCAGGCAACCGCGACACAACAGACGAGAAGGACAAGCGCTATCTTCTTCATACATCCCCCTGAACTACCTTATTCCTTGGTAATAATAACCCTTCATCCCCTTTTTTGCAATACGATAGCGACATCGGAAAGACCCTTGTTTTTGCGTCCTGATAATGCTATCCTTGTGACGTTTTTTATTGACGAAGAGATATATGCTCTCGAAGATACTCAGTGCCAGCATTGTAGGTATAGACGCATACCCGGTCGAGGTCGAAGTCGACATATCCTCCCGGGGGCTGCCCCATTTCTCCATGGTCGGGCTCCCGGATACGGCGGTGAAAGAAAGTCGCGACAGGGTGCCTGCTGCACTGAAGAACATCGGTTTCAGTTTCCCCCTTAAACAGATCACGGTCAATCTTGCTCCTGCCGACCTGAAGAAAGAAGGTTCCTCCTATGACCTGCCTGTCGCAATTGGTATCGTAACTTCAGAAGGGATCATCGATCCGGAAGCGGCCAAGGGATATCTTATTACCGGCGAGCTCTCTCTTGACGGCAGGATCAAGCCCGTACGCGGGGCACTGTCCATGGCGATCAGGGCCAGGGATCTCGGGCTGAAAGGACTGATCGTGCCCAAAGAGAATGCGCCTGAGGCTGCAGTTGTCCGCGGTGTCGCAGTCTTGGGCATGGATAATCTGCCGGATGTCATATCCTTTCTCCGGGGGGAAAAGAGCGTTGATCCTGTTACGCTGGATATTTCGATGACCATGCAGGACCTTTCTCTCTATGAGGACGACTTTTCCGAGGTAAAGGGTCAGGAGCATGCAAAGCGTGCACTTGAGGTTGCTGCTGCAGGCGGACATAATCTGCTCCTCGTCGGCCCTCCGGGATCAGGAAAGACCATGCTGGCGAAACGCCTTCCGACCATTCTCCCTCAGATGACCTTTGATGAGGCTCTTGAAACTACGCGGATACACAGTGTGGCAGGGATCCTCAAGGAGGGTCAGCCCCTGTTGGCGACACGGCCATTCCGGGCCCCCCACCATACCATATCCGATGTTGCGCTCATCGGCGGCGGACAGGTTCCCAAACCCGGCGAGGTCAGTCTCGCGCATCATGGCGTGCTTTTCCTCGATGAAACGCCCGAATTCAAAAGGAATGTCCTTGAGGTGTTGCGCCAACCGCTTGAGAACGGCGAAGTAACCGTATCGAGGGCTGTTGCTTCCATAACATACCCGGCCTCCTTTATGCTCGTAAGTGCCATGAACCCCTGCCCGTGCGGATATCTCGGGGACCCGCAACATTCCTGCACCTGCACTCCCGGTCAGATCCAGAGATACCGCAGAAAAATCTCGGGGCCGCTCCTCGACAGGATCGATATTCATGTTGAAGTCCCTGCGGTGCCATATAGAGACCTCTCCGCTGACTATTCCGGAGAGTGTTCTCATGATATCTGCAGGCGGGTCATGGCAACACGCAATCTGCAACTGGAGCGGTTCGTGAAAGATAAGATATTCTGTAACGGGCAGATGAAGACCCGCCATATCAAGAAATACTGCAGTCTCGAAGGCGATGCCCTGAACATCCTTGAGCGTGCCATGCAGAAGCTCGGACTTTCTGCCCGTGCCTATTCCCGCATCCTCAAGCTGTCCCGCACCATTGCTGATCTTGAGCAGGCTCAGGATATCGCTTCTCGCCATATAGCAGAGGCGATTCAGTACCGGACACTTGACCGGGGTCTGTTCTAAGGTTCCTCTTTCCACGCTCGCGTAGGCGAGGACAGTATACGACGGCAGGACTTCAGGAGTCAGGGATTTGGCTTGACTCTAGTACTACAGACCAATAAAATCATGGTGGGCAGTCGCAGAATTGAACTGCGGACACCGGGTTTTTCAGACCCGTGCTCTACCAACTGAGCTAACTGCCCACGGTTTATAACTATACCTATTACGTTTTTTGATTGTCAATACATGAAAAACACTTTTTATAAGAGTATGTTGCCCGTGCTACCTGCCATTGCCTCGGGCATACTGACAGCGCTTTCGTTTCCTGCTGCCGGTCTCGCTCCCCTGGCATGGGTCGCCTTAGTTCCGCTCCTACATTCCCTGTGGAAGAAGAACGGGAAAGAGGCCTTTGGGTCAGGTTTTGTCTTTGGGCTGGTCTATTTTTTTGGGACGCTCTACTGGATCTACCATTCGATAAACTATTATGGCGGCGTGTCCTTTGCGGTCAGTATTTGCATTGTCCTGCTCCTGTGCTGCTATCTGGCGCTTTTCCCCGCTGTCTTTTCCGTGCTGTTTATCCAGATCTACAGAAAGACAAAACTGCCCGCACTTTTCATTGCGCCGGTGCTTTGGGTAACGCTTGAATTCGCTCGTTCCTATGCACTGACCGGCTTCCCCTGGTCAAGCATCGGATACAGTCAGTATCGCTTCCTCTCGATGATCCAGGTAGCTGACATCACGGGAATTTACGGGATATCATTCCTTATTCTCGCAATAAACGGTGCCGGCGCAGATCTTCTGCTGACCCGGAAACGCCTGAACAAGATGCCCCTTTTCCCCCTTTCCTATACCGTTGCCGGCTCTGTCTCTCTTTTAGTCCTTATTGCCGCTGCATATGGTTACGGCGCGTTCCGGTTGTCTGAACACCGCCCGGGTTCTTCGTTAACCATCAGTGTTATTCAGGGCAATATTGAACAGGACAGAAAATGGGAACCATCATATCAGCAAGAAGTATTGGCCGTATATGAAAACCTTTCCCGGGAGGCTCTTTCCGCCGGCCCCTCGCTACTTGTCTGGCCGGAAACTGCCGTACCCTTTTACTTCGATTATGACACGCGAAACACCGATAAGCTCATGCAGTTCCAGAAAGATATCGGCTCCTATCTCCTTTTTGGCAGCGTCATGGTCAAAGACCGCATGCGCGGGAGAACCGAGCTTACCAACAGCGTCATACTCCTTGATCGTGAAGGAAAAAAGAGCTTCACCTATGATAAAATACATCTTGTTCCCTTCGGAGAGTATGTGCCTCTCAGAAGCATTCTTTTTTTTGTCGATAAGCTCGTTGCAGGCATTGGGGATTACGTGCCTGGACGGCAGTACACGCGGGCAGAGACAGAATTAGGGTCATTTGGTACGGTAGTCTGTTATGAGGTGATATTTCCCGGTCTGGTGAGAAAATTCTTTGTCAGCGGTGGCGATTTTATCGTTACCATAACCAACGACGCCTGGTTTGGGAAGACGGCCGGACCGTATCAGCATTTCAGTATGGCTGTTTTCAGGGCTATAGAAAACCGGAAACCACTTATACGAGCGGCCAATACCGGGATATCGGGATTTATCGACAGTAACGGCAGGATCGTGGCCCAGTCCGGTCTGTTTGCAAGAGAGGTTCTTACAAAAAATATAACAACCGATAGTACACGGACGTTTTATACCAGATATGGTGATCTTTTCTCCTATCTGTGCATAGTAATATCGATCGTACTGGCGGTTAATTTATTTTCGCGGAGGTAACCATGCTTATGCACTCTGAATTCAAAGACGAAATCTCCTCACTCAGAAAGAAAACTGAGGCTCTCAGAGGGTATCTTTGATATTGTAGGGAAAAAGGATTCTCTGCAGAAAATAAGCGAAGATCTTTTATTGGAAGAAGTCTGGTCTTCTCCGGAAAAATCAAAAGATCTGCTCAAGGAAAAAGCCCGCCTGGAGAATATTGTACTTCCTTTCGAACTCCTTGAGCAGCGGCTCCTTTATATTGAAGAATCCCTTGGCATCCTTGATGAGGAGGAAGGAAATCTGTTCCTGAAGGAAATCCAGAACGAAATTGTATCCTTTAAGAATATTTTGGAACTTCTTGAGCTTCAGACTTTACTCTCCGGAGAACTTGACAAGAACAATGCCATCCTCACGATTCATTCCGGGGCCGGGGGTATAGAAAGTCAGGATTGGGCGCAGATGCTCATGAGAATGTATCTTCGCTGGGCAGAGCGAAAGGGATTCCAAGCGCAGATTGTTGACATGCAGCCAGGAGAAGAAGCCGGCATAAAGAACGCTACGCTTACGATTAACGGTGATTATGCTTACGGATACCTCCGCTCTGAGGCCGGCGTACATCGCCTGGTAAGAATATCTCCGTTTGACACGAATAAAAGGAGGCATACATCTTTTGCCTCTGTTATCGTAAGCCCTGAGATAGAGGACGATGTACAGATAGATATACGGGATGAAGATGTAAAGATGGACACCTTTAGGGCTTCGGGAGCGGGTGGGCAGCATGTAAACAAGACTTCGTCTGCGGTGCGTCTTACCCATCTCCCGACCGGTATTGTGGTAAGCTGCCAGAATGAGCGTTCACAGCATAAGAACAGGGCTGTTGCGCTAAAAGTCCTCAAGGCTCGGCTGTATGACCTTGAAATAAAAGCAAAAGAAAAGAAAATGGAAGAACTGGCAGGCGATAAGAAGGATATAGCCTGGGGAAGCCAGATCCGTTCTTATGTACTCCAGCCATACAGGATTGCAAAAGATCACAAGACAGGTTCTGAAATCGGTGATGTAGACTCGGTTCTCGATGAGGATATTGATATATTTCTCAAAGAGTCGTTAAAAGCAAAGGCAAGAAAATCTTAGTGCTCTTTTATTAGTATTATTTTAAAAATACAGTAATAGAGAATAGGTACGGTGAAAATGTGAATTAGCGATATAACCAACCGATATATAAGTATTTTTTGTAATAAAAACTCCGTAGAGAAAAAAGGATTCTTCTTAACAAAACAGAGAAA
>QKDO01000013.1 GCA_003252075.1 Nitrospirota bacterium | reverse complement strand
ATTTTGAAGGCCTTTTCGACCATCCATACGTCACCCTTCAGGAGCACTCTCTCATGAGAAGAGCTCACTGGGTTCGTCACGAGCAGAGCTGTGAGGTCGTAGCCGTTTGTCACGCGGAGCCGTTCAAGTTCAGCCAGAAGATCATCTTCCCGCAGATCGATCTCATTACAGTCGAGCACCATCATCTGGCTTATGCCGAGTTTCCTGCCCCCGATCTGAAATTCCTTGAAATCCGCAGCGATGAGCTCGGCCGGGGTCTTATTTTCAAGGTTAATGCTTGCATGGAGCAGTTCTTTGCCGTAGGATTTCCAGTCCACGCCAGCTATTTGGGCAAGCCGGTGTGCTGACTCACGATCACGCTCAGTGGTGGTCGAAAGCGTAAGCAGCAGGGTATCCGACAGAATGCCGGAGAGGAGAATCCCTGCGATCTCTCTGGGGATATCAATCTGGTGCAGGAGCATCATGCCCGCTACGACAGAGCAGGTGCTGCCGACCGGATCATTGTAAACAAAGATAGGGGCAACGGTCGAGATATCGCCCACGCGGTGGTGGTCGATGATCTCGAGAATTTCAGCCTCTTCAATGTTATCCACGGCCTGGGAGACCTCGTTATGATCAACAAGGATCGCCCGCTTGCGCACCGGTCTCAGGATGTCGGTTCGCGTGACAAAACCGATCAGCCTCTTGTCGCTGTCAGCGACCACAACGGAGCGGTACTCGGACTCGAGAATACGCTTTCTCAGCTCGGTGATCGGAGTATAAAGGCCGACGGAAGAGATGTCCCTACACATGATCACACCGACCGGCTCTGACATGGTCATGAGCTGCACTGTTGCAAAGGCGGCATGGGGGGAAGAGATGATCACGGTACCGCGCTCCTGGGCGGCTGTGACCACATCCGTTCCGACGGGCATGGAGTCGGTCACGATAAGTGCTGAACAGCCCATGCGGACCACGTCGAGCTGGATGTCCTGCTGGTCGCCGGTTATAACGATGTCTCCCGGACCTATCCGGTTGAGAACGGTCCCCTTCTGCATCGCTGCAGTGACGACCCTTCCGGACAGGTATTCCGTTCGCTTGGTGTTGCTGATCATCCGTCCGTCGAGGGTCTTAATGAAGATATCAAGGTTTATCGGCATCTCCGAAAGATCAGAAAATCCGACGCTGTCCATGTAATGTTTTGCAATGTCTTTCAGTCCGACGAGGCCGATCACCCTCCCGGTATTATCCACAACCGGGAGTGAGCGCACGCCGGTGTCCCGCATGAGAAGCGCCAGCGCTTGGATGGAATCGCGCAGATTTATGGAGATGGGTTTCTTCATCTCAAGATCGGCAACGGTAGCTGCGATGCTCTCCATCTCGTTCGGGACCGGAACGTCGAACCGGTCAAGGATGAACCGGGTCTCCTCGTTGATCTTGCCTGCCCGTGCCGGCATGTAGAAATAGCGTCTGTCCGTGACGTTCTTGAAATGAGCGTACGCGATCGCTGAACAGACGGAGTCCGTGTCCGGGTTCCGGTGACCGATCACGTAGACAATTCTGGAAGCCTGCTGTGTCATGGAATCAGCTCCTCCTCAGCCCTTGTTGCCCCTCATCTTCATGAAATTAACAATGGACCGGTCATAGGTGCGCTCAAATTCTGCAGTGAAAAAGCATGCAGGCAGTTCGTCGTTCTTCCGGTGATGATGCAGACATTCGCAGCACTGGTATTTTCGGGGACAGGGCTCATACGTGCAGGTGCAACGGGCCCTGTTCTTTGCCGTAATGCATTCCATATACGCCTCCTGTGCACATGATTCCTCTCTGATGATAGCATCTTTACTTGCCGATACAGAAGCTGCTGAAGATGGCATCAAGGATATCATCGGTCGTTATGGCGCCGGTGATCTCACCGATCCGGTCCAGCGCATCCCTGATCTCAATGGAAAAGAGCTCGAGCGGTTCTCCCCGCGACAGCAGTGCAGCGGCCTTTTCCAGTGATCCCGCTGCCCGGTCAAGTGCCAATTTGTGACGTATGTTCGTTACGACAACACCATCGCGTTCCTCTTTCCATGCGCCGAGATGCGATGCAAAGATATGCTGCTTGAGTTCGTCCACTCCCTTGCCGGTGACCGCTGAAAGGTGCAGGTGCGGCATGCCTCCTGCGATGACAGGATCAAGCGTGATCTTCTGCGGGAGGTCTGCCTTGTTGATGACTGCAACAGCATGCTTGCCGCTGATGACCGTCAGAAGGTCAAGGTCTTCCTGCCTGAGCGGTTCGCTTCCGTCGAACAGGGCTATAATATAATCCGCGTGTCCGATTGCCTGCAGGCTTCTCCTGATGCCCTCCTGCTCGATAACCTCTTCGGAATTCCTTATGCCTGCTGTGTCCGTGATCCTTACCGGCAGACCGTTGATGTTCAGGTAATCCTCTATCAGGTCGCGCGTTGTGCCCGGCAGGGCGGTTACGATGGCGCGGTCCTTCTGCAGCAGGGCATTCAGCAGTGATGACTTGCCCACATTCGGCCTACCGACGATCGCAATGGAAAGCCCGTCGCGGAAAAAACGGGCCTCATGGAAAGTTTTTGAGAGCCTCCTGATTTCCGTGATGATCGCCCTAAGCCGGCCCTGAATATCCTCTTTTGCGGCAGGTTCGATATCTTCCTCAGGAAAGTCCAGATATGCCTCGACAAAGGCGCTTGTTTCTATCAGCCCGATGCGGATCTCAGCAAGTTTCTTGGTCAGATCTCCCTGCAGCTGTTCAGCAGCGATCCTCATGCCCTCGGCGGTCTTTGCAGTGATAACATCAAGAACTGCCTCGGCCTGGTCAAGGTTCAGTCTTCCGTTCAGAAAGGCCCGTTTGGTGAACTCTCCCGGGTCCGCTAGCCGTGCACCCCGCTGGATCACGAGTTCGAGGATGCTCCGGACCGCTACCATGCCTCCATGACAGCTTATCTCAACAACGTCCTCCCGTGTATAGGTGTTCGGTGCCCTCATGACCGTGACAAGGGCCTCGTCTACCGCCCTACCATCGGTCGGATCTGTGACTAGGCCGTAGATCATCCGGTGGGATGGTGCTGCCGAAGGCCCTGCCCCGTTTCGGGAGCGGAAGATGTCGTCTGCTATCGAAGCGGCCTTCGAGCCGGTCAGGCGTACGATGCCGATTCCCCCCAGTCCAACCGGCGTTGAGATGGCTGCGATGGTATCGTCGAGATGGTTCATGGATGGGAGCTCTCAGCAGGTAATGCGGAAATCATATTTCTATTATATAAAAGCGGGAGAAAGTCTGCAGGCCGTGAACTGCAGGCTATGAACGGTTGCGCTACCCTGTCCGTTCTTTTACGAGGCTGCGGTTGACGAAGATTTGTTGGACGATTCCCAGAATGTTGCTCACGAGCCAGTAGAGCACCAGCCCTGATGCAAAGTTCAGAAACATGAAGGTGAAGATGACCGGCATCATCAGCATCATCTTTGCCTGCTTCGGATCCATGCTGGAGGGAGTCATCTTCTGCTGAATCAGCATGGTCAGCCCCATGAGGATCGGGAGCGGGCCCAGAGCAAACCCCCCAATAATGGGCAGCGCTGCAGGGATGTGACCGAGCAGGGTGTCAGGAGCCGAAAGGTCGGTTATCCAGAGCATGAACGGAGCGCCCCGCAGTTCAATGGAAATGAGCAGCACCTTATAAAGCGCGAAGAAGACCGGTATCTGCAGCAGCATGGGCAGACATCCTCCCAGAGGACTTACCTTGTGTTTCTTATAAAGCTCCATCATCTCTTTCTGCATCTTCTGGGGATCTTTTTTGTATTTTTCCTTTATTTCGTTCATCTTGGGCTGGATCTCCTGGAGCTTTTTCATGGACTTCTGGCTCTTGCTGAGGAGCGGGATGAACGGTATCCTTGTCGCAATCGTTATCATGATGATCGACCAGCCATAATTCCCGAGGAAGGAGTTGAAGAACTTGAGCACCCAGAAGAGCGGACGGGCAATGATCGAGAAGAAGCCGTAGTTTATGATATGCTCCAGCCCAAGATGAAGCGCCGCAAGCCGGTCATGCTCCTTTGGCCCGGTGTAAAGGTGGAATGTGTTCCTGCCGTCTTTTGCCTTGAACGCAATGATCGGGGAATCGTTCACAACGAGCGCCCGCGCTTCTTCCACCGGCGATGCCGGCACCAGTGCGGAGAAGAAATATTTATCCTCCTGGGCGATCCATTTGAGGTTCTCCTTAAAGGATTTCGGCTCCTTTAGCGCAGATGCCTTCAACTCGGTGAGGTCATTTCCGATGAGCAGTATCGGGCCAACATGGACAGAGGGGTCATGTTCGAAGATCCCCAGGTCGCTGCCGAGGGTTATCCAGTATTCGCTGAGGCCGGTGACCTCGTCGGTCAGATCAACTTTATAGGTGTCTGCAAAAAACGTGTAGGTCCGGCGGACCGACCTTCCGTCTTTGGCGTATTCAAAGACCAGCGAGCCTTCCCTGTGTGAGCCGTCGAGGGTCAGGTTCGAGCCCGATACAGAAAAATTCACCTTAGCCAGATCAAAGGTGTTGTCCACGCCGATGCCGATTGCGGGAACAGCCCCGGGCTTTCTGAGGAGGACGACATCGTTGCCAGCTTTATCCTTATACTGCTTGATGGTCCAGGACTTGATCGTACCACCCCGGGAGGTAAAGACTGCCTTGTAGAGGTCATTTTCGACGGTGATCTCTCTCTCATCTGCCGTTATGGTTTCGGCGACAGGTTGTGCCGGAGCAGCCACAGGTGCTGCATCGTTCTTTTTTTCCAATGCCGGTTTCGGTTCGGGAACAATCGGCTGCTGGGAGGGAAAGAGGAACTGATATCCCACGATGATGAGGAACGAAAGTACAACCGCTATGACTGTTCTGTTATCCATAGGTTATTTGACGGGGTCGAAGCCGCCTTCATGGAAGGGGTTGCACTTCAATATTCTGCGGGCGGCAAGGGCGGAGCCCTTAAGTGATCCATATTTACGGATCGCCTCCATGGCATACTCCGCGCAGGTGGGTGTGAACCTGCAGCTCGAAGGCATGAGCGGTGAAACCGCGTATTTATAGATCTTGATGATTGCGAGTAACAGTTTCTTCATGGTTCAGTCCGGCAATGATCCTGCGTATGCTCTTGTCCAGAGTCATAAGCTCAGCCTCAGGCGCCGTACTCCTGGCAACCACAACAATGTCATGGTACAGAGTATCTTCTGCAAAAAGCTTCCTGAAGATTTCCCTGAGACGGCGCTTAACCCTGTTCCGGGTCACCGCGTTGCCGACCTTTCTGCTTATAGCAAGGCCGAGCCTGCTGTGGCCAAGACGGTTGGGCAGTACGTAGAGGATAAGATGCTTGGATGGAAACTTCCGGCCCTGCTCAAATACGGTCTTGAATTCGCTCTTCCGAGTCAGGGATTGAAGAAAGGTCTTCTTCAAACAGCCAGTCTTTTCCGTCCTTTTTTCCTTCTTCTCCTGATTACATTACGGCCGCCGACTGTGCTCATTCTCACGAGAAAGCCGTGTGTCCTCTTCTGTTTTTTTGTGTGTGGATGAAATGTTGTATATGTGCCCATAGTGTTTTACCTGAGCGACAATTATAACCCTACATTTTTGCGAATGTCAAGTTTAGCAGGGCCGCCGGCGGAAGCTCCCCGTAAGGAAGCGTCCGCAGGGACCGCGCGCGGAAGAGGGGATCGAGCCGGCTGGATGCTTGATAAATTGCGGGTGAAGAAGGTATAGTATCAAACTAATTTCTGTTCGGAGGTGTATCATGTTGACAGGCTTGGCATATGCTATGGGCCCCAATCCGCAGGCTGGCCAGGGACAGGGAAGCGGACTGATCGGATTTCTCCCCCTCATCCTTATCTTCGTGATCTTCTATTTTATGCTTATCAGACCTCAGCAGAAAAGGGCAAAAGAGCATAAGACCATGCTGGAGAACCTGAAAAAAGGGGACAAGGTGGTCACATCTGGCGGTGAATACGGTGTCGTGGAGGAAGTGAAGACCAATACGGTCATCCTGAAGATCTCTGAGAACGTAAAGGTAAAGTACGGCAAAGCGTATATCGCCGCGGTAAGGACGGAAGAAGAAGAATAGCAGTTCCTTCCTGCAGATCACGCAGCGCATGAAAAGCAGCTTTTTTAAATTATCGTTCAGATTGTGGAGGTTTCATGAAGAAGAGCATTTACTGGAGATTCCTGTTTATCGGGCTGGCCGTTGTGGCAGCCATCGTCTTTTTTCTGCCCAACACCCCGCTGTTCAAGAGCATGCCGGAATGGTGGCAGAAGAACATGCCCAACAGGGGTATTGTGCTTGGTCTCGACCTGCAGGGAGGACTTCATCTGGTCTTCGAAGTAGAAGCGGACAAGGCAGTCGAATCGACCGTTGAACGCTATGCCTTTACGATCAGGGAGATGCTCCAGAAGAAGAAGCTGCAGGCCGAGGTGAAGAAGAACGGCCTGGATATCGAAGTGACCCCTGCAGGGCAGGATATTCTTACCGCACTGAAGGAGGGTTACAGCAATCTGGAGATGACAACATCTGGGCAGATGATCGTCCTCAGGATGAATGACAAGGAAAAGAGCTTCATCAAGGACAATGCTGCAAATCAGGCGCTCGAGACGATCAGGAACAGGATCGACCAGTTCGGCGTTGCGGAGCCGACCATACACCGGCAGGGGACAAATGAGATTGTTGTGCAGCTTCCGGGTGTGAAAGATCCCAAGCGAGCGATCGATCTGATTGGCAAGACCGCACTGCTTGAGTTTAAAATCGTTGATGACGAGTCGCCGATTGCTGCTCAGTTGCCGTCTTCTATAGCACCAGGCGACGAGGAAAAGGTCCTTGAGCAGTTTTCCGGAAAGATTCCGGAAGGCGACCAGATATTGTTCGAGAAGAAGGTGAACAGGGAAACGGGCGCCGTGACGAAGTTTCCGGTCCTTCTGAAGAAGGAGACGGTACTGACCGGCGCGCTCCTGAGCGAGGCCAAAGTAACGCTGGACACACAGTTCAGCACACCCCATGTATCGATTGCCTTCAATCCCGATGGGGCAAAGAGATTTGAAGATATCACGGCGGCAAACGTGAAGAAGCGGCTCGCGATCATCCTGGATGGCACCGTCTATTCAGCACCGGTGATCCAGGAGCGGATCTCCGGTGGCAATGCGCAGATCACCGGCAGTTTTGGCATGGACGAGGCTAAGGACCTGAGCATTGTGCTTAAGGCCGGGGCTCTTCCTGCGCCGCTCAAGATGCTCCAGAACGTTACGGTTGGTCCATCGCTCGGCAGCGATTCCATTGAGGCAGGAAAGATCGCAGGCATTGCCGGCACGATCGCGGTCGCTATTTTCATGATCATCTATTACCGCCTGTCCGGTGTCATCGCTGACTTTGCCCTGCTCCTAAACATCGTCCTGCTCTTCGGGGCCATGGCATCCCTGAATGCAACGCTGACGCTTCCCGGTATCGCCGGTGTCATCCTGGCGATCGGTATGGCGGTAGACTCAAACGTGCTCATGTTTGAGCGAATGCGGGACGAACTGCGGGCGGGAAAGACACCGCGCTCCGCCGTCGATTCGGGCTATAAAAAGGCTTTCTGGACTATTTTCGATTCGCATGTCACGACCCTGATCACCGCCGCCGTGCTGTTTCAGTTCGGCACCGGACCGATCAAGGGCTTTGCCGTTACGCTGAGTCTGGGGGTTATCATCAACCTCTATACCGCGCTGATTGGGACGAAATCGGTCTTTGACCTTATCAATTCCAATCGTGACATCAAGAAGCTGAGCATTTAGGGGGGACCATGATAGAGATCATCAAGAACACCAAAATAGATTTTCTTGGCAAAAGGAACATTGCCTTCATCATCTCGGGCATCATTTCACTTATCGGCATCTTTGCGATAGTCCAGATAGCGACGGGCAAGGCCAATCTCGGCATTGACTTTGCCGGCGGTACGTCCGTTCAGCTCAAGTTCGAAAAGCCGGTTAAGGTCCATGACATCCGGAAGGCCCTTGAGGAAGGCGGCGTCAGAGACTTCGACCTGCAGGAGCTTACGGGCGAGAACAAGATCCTGATCAGGGCAAAAAACATCGAGATCCAGCTCGGCAAGATCTCCGAGCAAATAACCGCAGCGATCAGCCAGAAGATCCCCGACAATCGGTTTGTCGTTGATTCGACCACGGAAATTGGTCCCAAGGTCGGCGGGAAGCTGCGTGCAGATGCCGGCATGGCCATTGTCGTGGCGACGATCGGCATCCTTATCTATATCGCTGTCAGGTTCAAAATCAACTTTGCTGTCGGGGCCACGGTCGCAACCTTTCATGATGTCCTCGCCGTGCTCTGTGTTTTCTTCCTGCTCGGCAGGGAGATCAACCTTATCCTTGTGACGGCGCTCCTGACCATTGCAGGATATTCACTCACCGACACGGTCGTTGTCTTTGACAGGATCAGGGAGAACCTGCGCAGCAGGCTCAAAGACTCCGTTGAAAGCGTGATGAACCTGAGCATCAACGAGGTGCTTTCCCGGACCATCGTGACGTCTCTGACCGTTCTGCTGACCTCGGTCGCACTCTTCTTCTTCGGTGGCGAAGTCATCCATGACTTTGCCCTTGCCATGATCCTCGGCGTTATCGTAGGAACCTATTCATCGGTCTTTGTTGCGAGCCCGATCGTACTCCTCTGGGGAGGCAAGAAACCGCTCAGGAAAAAATAGTAACGCGTGAAACAAGGAATGTTCAGTAAGGAGTTACGCATCATGTTGTTGCATAACCTTATGCTTTCAAGTTGTCACGTGTCACAGACTGCGTGTTCCTGACGGTATGCATAGGCGCTGGCTGGTAAACAGGACCAACGCAGAATATCTCGCCTATCTTTCAAGAGCTGCATCCATATCCCCGGTGTTTGCCCAGGTCTTGATCAACCGCGGTATCCGAACCGTGTCCGATGTCCACGATTTTCTGCATCCGAGCCTCACCGCGCTGTCAGACCCCTTTGATCTGCCGGGCATGAAAGAAGCGATCGAACGGATAAAAGCTGCGCGACATCTGGGTGAGAAGGTGCTTGTGCACGGTGATTACGATGCGGACGGCCTTACGGCAACGGCGATCACGGTAAGCGCGCTCAGGACGGCGGGGCTGGATGCCGGCTTTTTTATCCCCCACCGCATGGTCCACGGATACGGGTTCCATGCTGCGGGCGTTGAGGCAGCGGAGAAGGCGGGTGCCCGGCTCATCATAACCGTTGACTGCGGTATCGGCTCCTTTGAAGCTGCAGACCGTGCCCGGGATATGGGCATCGACGTAATCATCACGGATCATCATGAACCGGTCGTCAAAGGGGCAAAGGGCAAAAGGCATAGAGCAGAGAATACAGCAGAAGACCAGCAGGATTTCATGGTCCCGAACGCTGTTGCCGTGATCAATCCCAAACTTTCACCTCACGTTTCACACCTTACCGTGCTTTGCGGTGCGGGAATCGCCTTTAAGCTGGCGCAGGCAATGGCAGCAGACAAGGACCTGAACTTCTCCCCGGATGACCTTCTTCCCCTGCTCGATCTTGCTGCGCTGGGTACGGTGGCGGACGTCGTTCCTCTGGTGGGCGACAACAGGATCATGGTCAGGGATGCTATGCCGTATATCCAGAGCGGGAGCAGACGCGGGCTGCGGGCACTGAAGCAGGCAGCCGGACTTGGCGGCAGAAAGATAAAAGCAGGGCTCTTGTCCTATACCCTGGTGCCGCGGATAAACGCAGCGGGAAGAATAGCCGATGCTCATGATGTTGTGCGGCTTCTCCTTTCAGCGCAAGAAGATGAAGCATACGAACTGGCTGTGTGGCTGGAACGGCTGAACGGCGAGCGCCAGCGCATTGAAGAGACCGTCTTTCAGGGTGCACTTGAACGGATGCAGCAGACAGATGCTGATGCCGTTATCATGATGGCCCATGAAACATGGCATCAGGGTGTGCTCGGCATCGTGGCTTCAAAGATTGCCGAGGCATTTCATCTGCCCGCGTTCATGTTCTCGATTGAGGAGGGCATTGCAAAAGGATCTGCGCGCAGTATCCCCGCATTTGACCTCTGCAGGGGTCTCGAACAGTGCAGAGACCTGCTCCTCTCGTTTGGCGGCCATAAACAGGCTGCCGGTGTGAAGCTCAGGGCCGGCGATCTGCCTGCCTTTGAGCAGCGGATGAAGGAGATCTTCCGGCGTGAAACCTCGGGTGAGGACAGGGAGCACCTGATCGAGATCCATGCCGCGGTAACGCTTTCCGACGTGAACAGCGCACTGATGAGGGAGATAGAAAGGCTTGAACCGTTCGGGCACGGCAACCCGGAGCCGCTCCTCGGAGCGAAGAACCTCAATGTGGTCGGTGCAAAGGTTGTGGGAAGCAGGCATCTGAAGCTGAAAGTGAAGAACGGTCCTCTCTCTCTGGATGCCATAGGATTCGATATGGGCGGCATGATCGATGACCTCGTCCCGACCGTCCCCTATGACGCTGCATTCACGCCCGCATACAATGAGTGGAATGGCAACAGATATCTCCAGCTGGTGCTGAGGGGGCTCCGTCCCTCGGCGTAACGAGTGACCGGCAGGGAGGAGACGCAACAGTGTCTCCCCCGTTTTTCATCCCTTGCTGTTCATGCTTCGAGGTTTCACAGTATAATAAGCTATGCCCAAAAAGCCGTCTCTATCGCTTACCGGCCTGCTCGAGAAGGTCCGTTCGTACAGCCCTGATGCAGACTTCATGTCGATGCAGCGCGCATATCATTTTTCGCGCGAGGCACACTGCAGCCAGAAGAGGAGCGAAGGGTCCCCGTATATCAATCATCCCCTCTCCGTTGCCTATATCCTGGCTGATATGAGAATGGACACGCTCTCCATCGCATCGGGCCTTCTCCATGACACGGTGGAGGACGCCGAAATTTCGCAGGAGGACATCAGAACTATCTTCGGCAAGGAGATTGCTTTCATTGTCAAAGGCCTCACCAAGCTCTCGAAGGTCGAATTCCGGACAAAGCAGGAGGCCCAGGCAGAGAACTTCCGGAAGATGCTTCTTGCGATGTCCGAAGATATCCGGGTAATGCTTATCAAGTTCGCTGACCGGCTTCATAACATGAGAACCCTTGGATTCCTGCCCGAAAACAAGCAGCAGCGCATTGCCGCTGAGACACTTGAGATTTATGCGCCTATCGCAAACAGGCTGGGTATCGGATGGCTCAAGACGGAACTCGAAGACCTGAGCTTCAAATATCTCATGCCGCAGCTCTATGAGGAGCTGAAAAGAAAGGTCGCAAAGCGCCGGGAGGAGCAGGAAGGCTATATTACCGAGGTCAGGGAACTGATTGAGAAGAAGCTGAAGGAAGAGGGACTTCCGGGCAGGGTAACCGGCAGGGTCAAACATTTCTACGGCATTTACCAGAAGATGCAGAAACAGCGGATCACTTTTGACCAGGTGCATGATGTCATCGGTATCAGAATCATTACGGACAACAAGGCAAACTGTTACGCGATCCTCGGTATCATCCACTCCCTCTGGACCCCCATACCCGGAAGATTCAAGGACTATATCGGCGTGCCCAAATCCAATATGTACCAGTCGCTGCATACGACCGTCATCGGCCCCAAGGGCGAGCGGGTCGAGTTCCAGATACGGACCGATGAGATGCACAGTCTTGCGGAAGAGGGTATCGCTTCTCACTGGAAGTACAAGGAGAAAGGTGCGGTTGACGACCGGAGCAGCAAGTATATATCGTGGCTCCGTGATCTGGTGCAGGTGCAGAAAGAGGTCCCGAACGCAGTCGACTTTCTTGAGGCGGTCAAGGGTGAGGTGATCCCTGAGGTCGTCTATGTCTTCACGCCGAAAGGCGAGGTCAAGGAGATGCCTCTCGGCTCAACGCCGGTCGATTTCGCCTACGGCATCCATACGCAGATCGGCCATAGGTGTGTTGGCGCACGGATCAACGGGAAGATCGTCCCCCTCCGCTACAAGCTGCGCAACGGAGATACGGTTGAGATCATCACGTCATCCTCACATGGTCCGAGCAGGGACTGGCTGAAGTTCGTTGTTACCCAGCGCGCGAAATCACGCATAAAGCAGTGGATCAAGTCAGAGGAGAATGCGCGGTCCGTGGAACTCGGCATCAAGCTTCTCGAGAACGAATTCCGGAAGCACGGCATGAGCAATACGCTCATGAAGTCTGACGAGATCCTTGCTGTCGCCAAGGCGCTCGGTGTCGGCACACTCGAAGAGCTCTTTGTCTCTGTCGGTTTCGGCAAGGTTACGCCGCATCAGGTGATCAACAGGCTCAAGCCGGAGAAGGAGGTCACTGAGGAAGAGGCGATCAAGGTACGGAAACCGTCAAAGGAGCACAAAGGTGTCAGCATCAAGGGCATCGACGATATCCTCTATCACACCGGCAAGTGCTGTTTCCCGATCCCGGGGGATGATCTTGTCGGCTTTGTGACCATCGGAAAGGGCGTGACCGTCCACCGGAAAGACTGTCCGAACCTCGACCGTCTCGCATCCGAGGATGCCCGGCTGGTGGACGTGGAGTGGCAGCCTGCGGCAGATCAGACCGCGAGCACCAAGTTGTTCGTCGAGACCGTGGACAAACCGGGCATCCTGGCGAACCTCAGCGCGCTCGTTTCATCGCTCAATATCAATATTGCACATCTCGAGGCAACGTCGACGCAGGACAAGAAGGGGCACATCACGCTTATCATAGAGGTAAAGGACCTCAGCCAGCTCAAGCTGCTCATGCACAAGATCAGCCAGATGGAGGGCGTGCTCAGGATACGGCGGTAAGAATCAGCTTTGCGAAATGGACCGTGCTGTGATATATAATGTAGCTATTATCGTGGTAAAGGAGAAGTGATCATATGAAGCGTGTACTCATCATAGGGGTATGTGTGCTGTTCCTGCTCCCGTTACAGGCCTGGGCCTTTGGCGGATGTGAAGAAGACTGTGCGAAGTGCCACAGCCTGAGCACTGAGGAAGCGCAGAAGATCCTCAACAAGCTCGGCGCATTGGAGGCAAAGGCTCTTGAGGTAAAAATGAGTCCGGTCAAGGGGCTCTGGGAAGTCGTGGTCGACGACAAGGGGCAGAACGGTATCATGTATGTCGGTTTCTCGAAGAACCATGTAATCGCGGGCCCCATTATTGAGGTGGAGGCAGGGCTGAACAAGACGCAGGAATCCTTCGAACAGCTGAACCAGCAGCCGGCCCGGTACGTGGACGCTTCGAAAATCCCTCTTGAGCCGGCACTGGTGCTCGGCGAAAAGGACGCGCGCTATAAGGTGGCGGTCTTTACCGACCCTGACTGCCCCTACTGTGCAAAGGCGCACGAGGAGATGAAGAAGGTCGTTGCAGAACGGAAAGACATTGCGTTCTTTCTGAAGTTTATGCCGCTCAGCTTCCACCCCGATGCATTCTGGAAATCCCAGAGCATTCTCTGCAAGGGCTCGCTCCAATGGCTCGAGGACAACTTTGCGAAGAAGGAGATACCGAAACCTGACTGCGACAACAAACCGGAGGTCGAGGCGAACATCAGGATTGCGCGGGAACTCGACATAACGGGGACGCCGACCCTGGTGCTTCCCGACGGCTTGGTCGTCAGAGGGGTGAAAGATGCAAAAACACTCATAGAGCTTGTGACCAATCCTCCCAAAAAAGGAGAGACAAAATGAGGACTGTGCATTCGCTGATTTTTGCTGCCGTGTTCCTGAACCTGATGCCGGCATTGTCCCCTGCAGAGGTGAGGGTGACCCTGAAGAACGGCAGATCGTTCATCGCCGACTTTTGCAGGGTAGTAAACGGGAAGATGGTCTGCGACATGCAGGGTGGCACCATGGCGGTCCCGCGGAAGGATATAGCGAGCATCAGGGAGGTGAGCATACGGAGAGAGAGCCTCAGCGGGGAGGCAGTACCCGAGCCGGATGCAACGGCTGAAGAGAAGAAGCCCTCCGGGGGGCCGGAAGCAGAGAAAAAGGAAGTGCCCGGACAGCCCGGCGAGGGCAGGCTGATAACCGGCCTCACGCCCGAGCAGGCCAAACAGCTTGATCAGATCAATGAGAGGAAGACTGCCTTGCAGGCTGAACGCGACCGCTTGGCCACGGACCGCGATCAGTTGTATGAGGATGTTACAAACACCGGCGTTGTGAAAAATCAGGAACAGATTGATGAGATAAAAAAACGCATTGCTGATCTTGAAATGAGGATAGAGGGCTTTAACGAAGCGGTTAAAAAGCTGAATTCTGAAGAAGAGAGGATTTTGCAGCACTGATCAAAGCCCTATCCAAAGCCGGAAAGGGGTTGCTAGTGGTGCCACGCGCCGTAGCGATGCATCGGAAAGCAGCACGAAGTATGTAAGGGCTTTCCTATACTATGTAATCTCTTACCCAATTTACCCTGTGCGTATGGTAGGCTCGCCGGTGGCCAGGAATAATTCTTATTCATATTCAGCTGGTTAGTCTGTTTGTTGTCAGTAGTGCGCATTGGTCTTGAAATTGCTAGAGTTATAATCATGAAATCGATATGCCATAAGGCGAGAACAACCGGAAGGGAGTATGTTATGTCGTCTCCGAAATCACCTCTTACGATTGCTGTCCTGTTTTTAATCGCTTTCTGCCTGATGATTCTGCCTGTTGGGGACGTCGAATCAGCAACCATGACAGACTATTGCATGACCCCTCCTTTTATTGTAGGCGGTATTACGCCGAACCTCCTTCTGATTCTTGACAATTCCGCGAGCATGTACGATTTACAATATGTGGACAACGGAACATCCACACGAAAGGGGGCTTACTGCTACGACCAGACCTATGCCAGTGCGACGCCCTATGCAGGATATTTCGACAGTGCCACAGATTATGAGTATGATCTGACAGGCGAATATTTTTACGAGATAAATACAGGAGTGCCGACTTGTGCATCTTCTTCCTGCAAGGGCATTGCAGACCAGTTATTTATAAATATGAGTTCCGGTCCTCCCCGCACCCTTAGCCAGTTTGTTGCGAAAGGGAATTATCTGAACTGGCTCACGAGCTCGAAGTTCGATGTCCAGAAGCAGATATTGACCGGGGGCAAATATGATCCCGTGAACCACATACTTCTGCCCGAAACTCGGGGCTGCATCGGCCGCAAGTTCGTCAAGGAGGCCCTCACGGCCGATTATGTGGAAGGAGGCACGAATACCTCCCTGGGCATCACTATGGGCGTCGAGGGGGAACGTCATCCGGAGAATCCGGCTGCTCCGTCACCCGGCGGACAGACCTATCTCAAGCTCTATTTCGGCGATTACAATCAGGGACTCTGTCAGGCTGCGATCAATGCCTACCAGGATCCTGCAGCGAGCAATGCCGACATCAAGAAGGCGGTTGACGACTGTCTTTCCTCAACTACCCTGGGGAGCGCCTATTGCGCGCAGAATGTTTCGAAGACCTGTACAAAAAATTCTGATTGCATACTCGGCGGTACCGGCACCTGTACGAGCATGGGTGGCGGAGTGAAGAAATGCACTGCCGGCGACCCGGAGAAGGTCGCTGCCGGAACGAGTTGTGTCAATAACGCCGACTGTGACAACGACGAAGGGCCGTGCATTACCACGACTGCTACGACCGCATCGAAGACGCAGGCGACCTTCAACCAGACAATCCAGGCCTGCTGGGCATTAAAAACAGGCACACCGCTGGGCATTGACGAGAAGAACACGGTAATTAATCAATGTACGGACATCTATGACGAACTCTTCACCTGCGACGGCGGGACCAATGACGGAAGACTCTGCACCGGCGCTGCCGACTGTCCAAGCGGCAGTTGCATTAACGGACCGGCTGCGGTCAGGCCCGGCAACCCTGCCTATCTCTGCAGCAGTGCGTATACGGGTATCTGCTATGTTGGCGCGTCCCCCGGAGGTACCTGGACCGGCTGCATCGGCACTGACTGCGGCGATGCCTGCATCTTGAAGCAGCATGAGAAATTCTGCGGCGACATTACGGTTCCGCCGGTCACCGATCCGACGGATCTGCCGTCGGACACGTCGGAGTTCGACAACCTCCCGGCGATCATCAGTGACATGGGCATTGAAGGACAGTTGGGGCAGCCCTTCGAAACGCTCACGGTAAGGATCAAGGACCTCTCGGCATCACCTGAGCAGCCCGTAAATCTTGTGCAGCAGTTTTCCGGCCTCATCCGTATGGGTGTGATGAGTTTTAATTTCAACGGGTCGGTAACCGAGTGCGGTCGGAAGGTCTGTTCGAACGATTTCTTGACCACCTGCACCAGCGATGCCAGCTGCACCGGGGGCGGTCTCTGTATTACGCCGGTGCCGTGCCCCAAGACCTGTTCCTCTGATGCAAATATGACCTGCTCCACAAAACTGGACTGTCCAAACCCTGAATCGGCATTTACCTCATGCGATGCGACAACAGTAGGAACAAGCAATTTCGACGGCGCCCAGGTTCTCAGTTATATCAGCCCTCTTACGGGAGACCACAATTCCGGACTGGTACGGGCGATTGACGACCTCAAGGGAACAAACTGGACACCCTTTGCTGAAGCCTATTACAACGCTATTGGCTACTATGCGCGCACGGATGCCTATGGCGACCCCTCGGTCCCGGGCACCAGCAGGACAGACCTCAGGATCAACGGCGATCATGACTTTGCGAGTAACAATAACCCCTCTCAGTACAGATGCCAGGACAACAATATCCTGCTCATATCAGACGGCCAGCCCACGGCCGACAAGCGGCCGGCAGTGAACAGCCTTGTGGCGCTCTATAACGACGGTGACGGCCAGACCGGCCAGACCGCTACCTGCCCGCCGTATGAGGGAAGCAGGAATCTCGATGACCTTGCATGGCTGGCAAAGCACAGGAACATCAAGACTTTTGATACGGTTACTGCATCTACCGCAATACCGGCGAACGCCAGCGAACAGATCACGACCTATGTGGTGTACACCGGACCTGATACCGGGCTGACGAACGAGTGCAACCCGAAGACGCTCATGAACAACACAGCGGTCAACGGTGGTACAACACTTTACGATCCCAAAAGTCCTGGCCAGTTGAAGATAGCGCTCCGCGAGGCGCTTACCAAGATCTCGGCAAAGACCGCCTCCGGCACGGCTGCCTCGGTGCTCGCCTCCGGCGAGGGTTCCGGAGCGAACCTCATCCAGGCACTGTTCTATCCGAAGCGTAAATTCGTAACAGTCGACGTGACCTGGACAGGCGTGCTGCAGAATATGTGGTACTATCTCGATCCAAACCTCGGGTTCAGCAGCATTCGAGAAGACACGGACAACGACAGAGTGCTGAAGCTGGGCAGTGATTATATCATTGACTTTACCTTTTCGAAGGTCACGAATGAGACTACAGCGAATCTCTTTGCTGATGCCGACGGCAACGGCAGCAGAGATTCTGTCACACCGACCACGGCGAATGTGCCCATGGACAGCGTGCAGTACCTCTGGGAAGCTGGACGGAAGCTCCATGCGAGGGCTGCAAGTGACCGTGTGATCTATACGAATACTGATGACAATGCTACGCTCGACAATTTTATTACGACAAATGCGGCTATTTCGCCCTTCCTTAACGTGACGGCTACCGCAAACCTTATCCAGTACATCAGGGGAGTCGATGATCTGAACGGAGACAATGTGGTCAATGACAGTGATGCAATCGACGGGGCTGCTATAAGAAGCCGTACGGTAACCGTGAGCGGCTCCACAAACACCTGGAAACTGGGCGACATTGTCAATTCGACGCCAAAGATTTCTTCATGGATACCACTGAACCTGTACGATAAATCCTATCGGGACACAACCTACCGGAATTATCTGAACTCGACAGGTTATACGAACCGGGGTACCGTGTTCAGCGGCGCCAACGACGGCATGCTCCATGCATTCAAACTCGGCAAACTCGGGTTGTATAGGGACCCCAATGCAAAGGCCTCCCTGGGGAAGGCCTGTTCGGTCACCACGACCAAGGCATGCCGTGACAATGCAGATTGTCCCACAGGTGAGTCCTGCCTGACCGATGCGGATATGGGCAAGGAAATCTGGGCCTTCATCCCGAAACACGCGTTGCCGTATCTGAAGTACCTGGCTGACAGGGATTACTGCCATCTCTATTACATCGATGCAACACCGTACCTCTTCGACGCAAGCATTGCCATCGATCCTGACCTGAACGACGACGGCACGGCTGATCAGCCTGACAGCAACTGCAACTCTACGGCCTATTCGGATTACTGGAAATGCAGAAAATCCAAAGACAGCTGGCGCACGGTCCTTATCGGCAGCATGCGCCTGGGCGGCGCATGCGAAGACCTGTCTTCAACCTGCACCGAATGTATGAAGACACCGATCAGCAATTACGGATATTCCTCATACTTTGCTATGGATGTGACGGACCCTGCAAGTCCGACGCTCTTATGGGAATATGCCGATCCGGAGCTCGGGCTCTCGACAACAGGGCCCGGAATCGTAAGGATCAACAACAAATACTGTTCTACGACGACCACGACCGCCTGCACTACTGATTCTGATTGCCCAGCCGGGGAGACCTGTCTGAAGGATACGTTCTCGAACGGCCGCTGGTACGTTGTCCTCGGGTCCGGACCGACCGGTTACGTCAGTCCGACCACCCATCAATTTACCGGCACAAAGCAACACCTGAGCAGGAGCAGTGCAATGCTGGTGGTACTCGATCTCAAGACCGGAACACCCTTACGGACCATCGATGCAGGCGGAACTGCTGCTTTCGTCGGGAACCTCATGAATTCATCTATTGATTTTGACATGAACTATTCCGATGATGCTCTTTACTTTGGCTATACCGAAAGGGCGCCCCTGGGGGCTACAGTGACTGCCCAGGGCGGCAGTGCCAATACTATAACACTTGCCGCTGCCGCCTCTTCTACCAACGATTTTTATAAGGGAAATTTCGTCCACCGGAATGACCTTAACCATGAGACGAAACTGATCATTGCCTATGACGGTGCGACCAAGGTCGCCACGATCGACTCCCCCTGGAAGGACGCTGCCCCAACATCTTCAACTCAGTACAATATTCTGGATGGCTGGAATGCTGGAGGCGTGAAGCGGCTTTTGACCAAGCAGAGCCTTGATCCGAGCCAATGGGCTGTTTCTACCGTGATCAGCAACATCGGGCCGGTAACTTCGGGCGTGGGCAAATTGCAGAACCTGAAGAAAAAGGAATTGCGGCTCTTTTTTGGTGCCGGGAGATATTTCTACAAGATCAACGACCTCATCGACGACCCGACCGCACAGAGGCGTCTCTATGGGATAAAGGAGCCCTGCTTCCCCTTGACCGGCAGCAATCCTGCGAACATCGACACGACCTGTACGGCATCGGTCTCATCCGGCATTCTTGGTGATGCTGCCACCGCAGCAGGATCAACAGACCCTGACGGGTGGTACATCAACCTTGATCAATGTGTTGATCTCAGCGGTGCAACAATAAGTTGTTCAGATCCCACGGCTGTATTTCGTTCAGAGCGGATTGTGACTGACCCGCTTGCCACGCTCAACGGCGCCGTCTTTTTCACCTCGTCCAGCCCGACAGCAGATGTCTGCGAGTATGGTGGGGCCTCGCACATATGGGCAGTTCGCTACGACACCGGCGGCACGCTGGTAGGCTCGGGAACTTTGCGCGGCACGGCGATCGTGCAGGTTTCTACGGGCGCCATTGAGGAAGTTGACCTTGCTACGGCCTTTACGGAGAAAGATCAGCGGCGGAGTGGCATGATTCAGGGCTTGCCGCCCGCCGGGGCACTGTCGCTTGTAGTGCCGCCCAAACCGATAAACAAGATTTTGCATATGAAGAAACAATAGAATAATGACCATGATGAGAGACAGAGGCGTGACACTGGTTGAATTGATGGTGGTGATAGCGATTATCGCCATCCTTATGGTCGCCCTCGGTTTCAGCTATGTGGGATGGATGGGCACATATAAGGTCGAGCGAGACATCAAGATGATCTATACCGATCTCATGGACGCAAGAGGCCGGGCAATATCGCAGGGGAGGGCGTATTTTGTGGATTTTCCGACAGCTACAACGTACCGGATTGTCGCGGATACTGCTGCCGTTGATGACTGGACCACACTGGGTGACGGCGAATGGGATGCGGATGGCGATACTGTGCTCGATCCAGTACATACGGTCTTGCGGACGAAGACGGTGGAGTACCAGATGATATGGACAGGCGGCACCATCGTTTTGGAAAAGGGCGGGATTGTGCGACCATCTGCGACACCTCTCGGCAATACCCTGAGACTGGTTTCCACGGCCAATCCAGATTATGATTGCATTATTATCTCACAGACACGAATTAATATGGGTCAATGGAATGGAGCGAGCTGCGATGCTAAATAAAGCAACTGGCAAGAAAGGTGTCACCCTTGTCGAGGTGATGATCGCCCTTGTGGTGCTCCTGATAGTCTTCATGGGGCTCATGCAGGTCTCCATTGTGGCGATCCAGGGTAATATGAAGAACGTCCTGCGGGATGAGGCAGTGCGGCTCACTGCTGACCGGATGAATCGACTGCGGTCTGTATCATTTGACCATGCAGATCTTACGGCCACGGCGGGCACGAATGACCCTGTTGACAACAGGGCTGTGCGTGCTGCAACGGTTGGCTTTACTGTCCAGCGGATTATCGCGGATATCGACGCAAACCATAAGCAGGTGACTCTGAGAACGACCTGGGCATGGCAGGGCGAAAACTTCACCCACTCCATATCTACCGTAAGGAGACGATCATGACAAGGTCAGAAAGAGGGTTCACCCTGGTCGAACTTATGGTCACGATGGTCGTGTTTCTGCTCACCATCACTGCTGCGGCGAACATATTCTCCAGCCTTCTCAATCAGTTCAAGCAGCAGTCCAAGATAGCGGAGACGAACATAGAGGGTTTAGTCGGGCTCCAGATGCTGCGCTCGGACATCGAACAGGCCGGCTATGGTCTCCCCTATGATCTGAATGGCATAACCTATAACGAGGCATTCAGCAGTGTGACGCCATATGGAGATCCTGCGGCATATAATGACTCGACAGCTAATCCGCCGCGGGCAGTGCGGATCGGCAATAATATCGGCTTCAGCAATGCCGCTGTGACGCCTGAGGCCCAGTCGGATGTGCTGGTGATCAAGGCAACGAATCTCGGCATCAGCGCTGCCGCCACCAAGTGGGCCTATGTTTCTAACCGGGGGGCTCTGCCCAATACGATACAGCCTTGGAACAATGCAGCCGGCGCAGCCATTCCCGACGAAAATCTCGAGAATGGCGACCGAGTCATTGTGTTGAATCCCATTGCAGGCGGGACGCAGCGGGTACTGGTAACGTCAGGCGCAACCTTTTCCACAACCTTCGATTCGAGTGCCGGTGCTTTTGCAGCTGCTTTTCAGCCTGTGGCGAGCAGCTTCGAGACATATCTGATCTATGGCATAAGCCCTGGTGCGGCACTGCGCATGCCCTTCAACAGGGCTGATTATTATATACGAACTCCTGCAGCAATGCCGGCGCGGTGCGCGCCCAATACGGGCGTGCTCTATAAAGCTCTATTGAATCATGGCGCCGCCAGCGCAGCTAATCAGTATTCAGAATATCCTCTTCTGGATTGTGTTGCAGCAATGCAGGTACTCTTTGGAATGGACACGAACAATGATGGGGCTGTTGACTCGGTTGTCGACGACCCGGGGGCGGGACTGACTGCAGAGAACATACGCGATCAACTCAAGGATATCCGCGTCTATATCCTTGCCCAGGAAGGTCAGCGCGATACGTTCTATACATCGCCGTCACCGATTACGGCGAATGATCCTGATTTTGGCAACGTCATAACTTTTACGATACCTGCGGGAGACCCCCGGTCTAATTACCGATGGAAGATATACACCCTGTTCATAAAACCCTATAACTTGAGGTAGCGATGCGTCATAAACATTTACAGCATTTATTGAATGAAAGAGGCGTTGCCCTTGTGATGGTCCTGATGCTCTCTCTCATCGGGCTTGCCATTGTCTCTGCCCTGCTCTATCTCATTACACAGGGCACAACTATGTCAGGCGCGATGCGGTTCTACCGTTCAGCGGAAGAGGCGAGCGTCGGCACTGCTGATATCTTGACCGATTACTTTGAGAACCGGGGTACGCTGAACATTGTGCTCAACATCAATGGCGTGATGGGCGTGCCCTACGCAAGCGGATGCAACTGCGGCGATCCGTTGGACCCAGACGATAACACGGACGAAAATGCTGGTAGTGCGAGGACCTGCCGGTGTGACAAACTCTGCAATTCTACGATAGCGTGGCAGGATTCGGGTGCTGCTTCCTGTGATGATAATGGTGGAGTCGCTGGGCTCCAGGTCGATCTTGATCCAAGAACCAATCCAGATATTGGCCCGCTTCTCTTCGGTACTGCGCCGAACCTATATCGCGTCTATGTGAAGATTGTTGACACAGTCCAGGGCAACTCGGATGTCGGCGGCATTGCGGCGCCCGGGGAATTGGGAGGACAGGGAGTGGTGTCGAGCACATCGGGAGTTGTGAGTCCTCCGGCAGCGCCGTATCTTTACCGGACCGAAATTCTTGCAGAGAATACAACAAATCCGCGCGAAAATTCCCGGATGTCTGTCCTGTACGCGTACTAAGCCTTTTTAAATACCCAGGTCAATGCATTCCGGGCTTTCGGAAAGGATGTTCTTTGCGGTCCCAATGTCCCTGCTTATTTGGCCTATGAGGGCCGCTGCAGTATTGAACTTCTTCTCTTCCCGAATCTTCCCTATGAAAAAGAGCGTGATCTCTTCTCCATAAAGGTCTTCGTTGAAGCTGAAGACATGGACCTCTATGGCGAGCGATCCAGCCTCAAAGGTGGGCCTTACACCGATATTGACAATGCCGTCATAGCACCGCTCCCGGGCAAGGAGCTTTACTGCATACACCCCGTTCGACGGGATGATGCTGTGCTTTGATGCGATATTGGCTGTCGGGAACCCAAGGGTCTTGCCCCTACTGTCACCCTTGATGACGATGCCCGTGATCGCATAGGGTCTGCCAAGGAGTCGCGCCGCATGTTCAACCTCACCGTCCTTCAGGAGCTGGCGGATCTTTGTGCTGCTGATCACCTCTCCGTTCAGGGATATCTGTTCGACCTCGTGGACATTGAACCCGAAATCCCTGCCCATCTGCTTCAGCGTCTGTGTGGTACCTTCACGGCCCTTGCCGAAGCGGTAGTTATATCCGACAAAAATATCTTTCGCGCCGAGGATATCACAGAGTATGTTCTTGACGAACTCCCGGGGTGTCATCTCTGCGAATTGCAGGCTGAAGGGGATCTTGACGAGCACATCGATGCCGAGCTTTTCGAAAAGCCTGATCTTCTCCTCGTAGATGCTGATAAGGGGAGGACATTTTTCCGGTGCGAGGACCTTGAGCGGGTGGGGACGGAAGGTTACGACGATGCTCTGGCCGCTGATCTCGCGTGCCCGTCTGATGACCATGCGCACCAGTTCCTGATGGCCCAGGTGGATGCCGTCAAAGTTCCCCAGGGTCAGGACGCTGTTGGTGAACCGGTCGGTAATCTTACGCAAATCAGTGATCAGTAACATTTCTTTCCTGTAGAACCGCAGGACTGATGTATAATTATAATGCTTTTTTGATTTCTTTGGAAAAAAATACGGAAGCGGCGTGAGACCATGTTCGACAAGAAATTGAAATTCTATCACCGTATACTGGAACATATCGCTGACGGCGTCTGTCTTGTTGCTCCGGACGGAAGCATACGATACTGGAACCGCGGTGCTGCTGCCATTACCGGCATTCCTGCCGATGATGTGCTGTCCGGGCCCAGTCATGAGCGTTTGCCGCGGTTCGAGGATGAGGAAGGCAATGACTTCTGCGATCACATAGCGTCCACGGGTGGTATACGAGAGCCTCTCCGGAAGAATCTTTTTGTCATTTCGGCGACGGAAGGGAAGATCCTTGTTGAAGCACATATCTCTCCGCTTAAGGGTGACGGGAATTACGAAGGGGCTGTCCTTGCATTCCGGGCGACTGCCGGTTTCAGGGGGCTCAGACCGTTTCAACTCAGGATGGAGAAGCTGGACAGGCTCATTCCGATATGCGGGTGGTGCAAGAAGATACGTCACGATGACGATACCTGGGAGCAGCTGGAAGCGTATCTCGGCGAACAGGGGTTCGGTGACTTTACGCATTCCATGTGTCCCGTCTGTGCCGAGAAGATATTTTCCAAACGAATCTACCTTGAAAGCTATCAGAACATCTGCAAGGCCATCAGTACCAGTCTTTCTCTGGAAGAGGTGCTGAAGCTTATTGTGACGAATGTCGTCAGGGTCATGAATATGAAAGCCAGCCTGGTGCGGCTCCTCAACAAGGAACAGAATCAGCTCGAGATCGCTGCCTCACATGGTTTGAGCGAAAGCTATGTGAACAAGGGCCCGGTTGAGTATGACCGCTCTGTGGACGACGCGCTTGCAGGGAAACCGGTCTCCATCTATGACATCACGGAGGACAAGTCCGCAAAGTACCGCAAGGAGGCAGAAAAAGAAGGCATAAGGACCATTCTGTCCATTCCCCTCAGGGTCAAGGACGAGGTGATCGGCCTTCTCAGGATGTACACTGCCGAACCGGTGGCCTATTCGGATGAGGATCTCAAGTTCCTTGCAGCCCTTGCTGAACAGGCCGCGATTGCCATCATGAATGCCCGGCATTTTGAAGGGGTCGTATCGAGAGAGCGGGAATATCTCGATATCTTCCAGGCGGTTACCAAGACGATAAGCTCAACCCTCAATATCCATGAGGTCCTGGACATGATCGTCAAGATGATCCCTGCAGTCATGAAGCTCAAGGCAGCTACGATACGCCTTCTTGATGAATCAGGAAAGAAACTTGTGCTCGTTGCAGCGCACGGATTGTCCGAACGGTATCTGAGCAGGGGGCCGGTTGATACCGAGGAGAACATCCGGGAAGCACTGAATGAAAAGCCGGTCGCGATCTATGACGTGATGACGGACGATCGGATAGCCTACAAGAAAGAGGCAGAGGAGGAGGGGATTAAGAGTGTCCTGACGCTTCCGATCAATGCGCACGGCAGGGTTATCGGCATACTCCGGCTCCTTACCAACGTGCACAGGACCTTCAGCCAGGACGAGATCGATTTTAGCGTTGCCCTTTCCGAACAATGCGGCATTGCCATAGAAAATGCCCGTATGTATGAGAAGCTGCATACAGGCTCCCGGAAGGCATAGCGCAGCATAACCCAGGTGCCTGAGCAAAAAAAGGCCGTGGTCACCACGGCCTTTTTTACCTTCCCGAGATATTCTTAGAAGAACATCTTCTGGTTGATCAGGATACCGAGCGATACCAGCAGCGCGTAAATCGCAAGAGACTCGATCATGGCGAGACCGATGATCAGGGTCGTCGTGATCTTGCCCGAGGCTCCCGGATTCCTTGCAATACCCTCGGTAGCACCTTTCAGGCCCATACCCTGGCCAATGCCGGTACCGAATGCTGCAACGCCGATAGCGATGCCCGCTGCAAGAGCAGCCATGCTGCTTCCTGATCCGCCTTCTGCCTTTGCTGCAGCCTCCTCAGCGAAGACCATCACCGGAGCAAGCAGGCAGACAACTGCACATGCCAGCAGTGCGAGAGAAAGAATTTTTTTCATGTGGTTCTTCCCTCCTTTCCTCAGAACTTTCATTAATGTGCCTCTTCCACGGCACCAGCGAGATACAAGGTAGCGAGCAGCGTGAAGACGAATGCCTGGATGATGCTTACCAGAGTTCCGAGCGCGAGAATCGCCGTCGGAATAATCCAGGGAGAAAGTGATGCAAGAACCAGCAGTATGATATGCTTTGCAACCATATTGCCGAAAAGCCTGACCGAGAGGGTAACCGGCCTGACCAGATGGCCGATGAGCTCTATCAGGAAGATCAGGATCATGAGCGGCAATGCAGCGATCGACCGGATAGGGCCGAGAAAGTGCTTCAGATAACCGAATCCGTGAACTCTGACGCCGTAGATATGTGTTGCCAAAAAGACCGGTATCGCCAGGGCAATGTTGTTGTTGATATTGCTTGTCGGCGAAAAGAAGCCGGGGATAAGCCCCATGAAGTTGCAGACAGCCACATAAAGGGCTATGGTTCCTATAAAGGGGAAAAAATGCTTTGCCCAGTGGTGTCCGATGTTTTCCTCGCAGAGGTTCAGGATCCCTTCAGCAATTGTCTCCATGAAGTTCTGTACACCGGTCGGAACGAGCTGCAGGGATGTTCTGACCATAAGGGCTGTCCCGATAAGAAGCAGCGATGCAAGAAAGGCATAGGATACGAAATGGGGCACGGTGTGAGGATTTATGAATATATCCATCAAGAGTTTTTCTTCGTGCATAAGGTCTCCTTTGGAGAAAATTAGGGTAATATTACCTAAGGAAATTACGAGAAGTCAAGGATTTACCGCCCTGTTATAGGACTATAAAAAATGACAATAAAAGCAAAAAACTTGCATTTTTCATTTTAAAAGTGTATTAATAACTGTGATTATCAGCAAAGCACCTGCGTAGGCGGTCAAAACGATACCATGGCAAAAGAAAAGATGAAAAAAGACCTGAGCGAAGAAGAGAAGCAGAACATGGCGCTCTATCCCATCGGGATAGTAGCGGAGCTGATCGGAACGACCGACCAGACGCTCAGGCTCTATGAGAAGCACGGGCTCATCAAGCCCGCCCGGAGGAACAAGAACCGGTTCTATTCAGAGAATGATATCAAGTGGCTCCGGTGCCTGCGGGACCTCATCCATAACAAAAAGATCAGCATTGAGGGCATCAAGAAGCTGCTTGATTACGCCCCCTGTTGGGAGATCACGAACTGTCCGGCGGAGCGCAAGGGGAAGTGCTCTGCCTATATTGATAAGACCAAGCCCTGCTGGGAACTAAACAGAATGATATGCAACACGGAGTCCGGCCGCATATGTGAGGACTGTGTCGTCTACATCTCAAAGAAGGGCGTTTCGAAAAAATAGCTGAACCCGCTTCCTTATTTCGTGATCTCCAGGGAAGACGGCCCGAAATTAGGATCAAGAAGGTATGTTTTATTGAAGTACTCGCGTGCCCCTGAAAAATCCCTGAGCTTATAGCTTGCATATCCCATTAGGTAATACGCGCGAGGGTCGGGAGTCTTTTCGGTGTATGCCCGCAGTTCCCGGATGCATTCCGCGTAATGCTGTTTTTTGTAGAAAGATACCCCGGCGGCGTAATCTGCAGAGGCGGTAGATGCTGCGAAACAGAGTGATGCAGCGATCAAAAATATTAGCCTTGTTTTCATGGTTCCTCCTCAGTCAAATTTGAATTTAGACGGATCCCTGATTTCCCAAATGGTCGGCACAGGGGTGTATTGTTTCGGCTGCGTGCTTTCCTTGAAATACTCCCTGATGGCAAAATCATCTTGGGAAAGGAGACCGGTCTTCGGATCAATGTTCATGCTCACAATGCCCTCCGGCGAGGCGAACTCTTCCGGCTCTTCTTTGGTTGCGCCGCTCATGAACGATGTCCAGATGGGGGCAGCAGCCCTGCCTCCCGTCTCCTGCGAGCCGAGCGTCCTTGCATTGTCAAAACCGACCCAGACAGCAGCAACAAGGTTCGTGGTATAGCCGACAAACCAGGCATCCTTATAGTCATTGGTCGTGCCGGTCTTTGCGGCAACCGGTCTGCCAAGAGCTTTTGCCTGCCATCCCGTACCGTACTTTACAACATCCTCCATCATGGAGGTGATGAGAAAGGCAGTCTGCGGACTGATGCACTGTGCAGGCTCAGGCTCATTCGTCTCAAGGATCCTGCCCTTAATGTCGGTTATATATTTTATCGTGATCGGCCGTGGTTTCATGCCGCCGCTGGCAAAGACGTTGTAAATAGATGCCATTTCGAGTGGTGTGATGCTGAAGGACCCCAGGGCAATGCTCAAGTTCCGGGGCATATCGCCGGTCACGCCGACGGTCCGCGCAAAGCTCAGGAGGCTGTCGATGCCCATGGCATCCACAAGTCTCACGGTAACGACATTGCGTGAATAGGTGAGCGCTTCCCGCAGCCGCGTCGGGCCGTAATGGATATGATCGTAGTTTTCCGGCTTCCATTCGCCCTTGGGACCTCCGGGATAGGTGACCGGCTCGTCGATGATAACGCTGGCGGGCGTGAACCCGTGATCCATGGCAGCGGCATAGATGATGGGTTTGAAGGCAGATCCGGGCTGGCGTCTTGCCATGGTGGCGCGGTTGAAGTCGCTCCGTGAAAAATCATAGCCGCCGACCATGGCACGCACAAAACCAGAATAGGGTTCAAGCGCGACAAGGGCTCCTTCCAGTTCAGGTTCCTGCTCAAGGGCAAGGGTTACTTTCTTGTTTTGAATGCTCCTTATGCTGACCCTGATGACATCCCCGGGGTGGAGGATCTGAGTAAGGCTGAAGTTCTTCAGCATCTTGGTGCTGCCGGATTTGTTCATCACTTTTGCCGCCCATAACGCATCCTTGACCGAAAGCTTTCCGATCATTCCCCGTGTCTTGACCGTTGCCTCGTCCGCGGTCACCTTCAGCACCAGACCCGTATACATGTCACCCGGATTGTTCACCACCGAGGTCGAGATGTCCCGGGTTTTCAGCTCCTTCTCGAAATCCGTGTCTTTTTTGTTCTCAAGCACCCCGCGCCAGCCACGTCGTTTATCGACCTCCCGCAGTCCGTTCTGCATGGCATTGACAGCCGACAGCTGCATTGCGCGGTTCAACGTGGTGTATATTTTCAGCCCGGTCTTATACACCATCTCTTCTCCATACGTGTCTTCAGCATATTTTCTGACATATTCTATGAAGTAGCCGTTTGCCTCAGCCCCCCTTCTCAGGCTGGAAAGATACAGAGGTTGGGTATATGCTGTTTCCCGTTCCTTATCAGTGATATATCCTTCCTCTACCATTCGGTTGAGGACGGTGTACTGCCGCTCCTTTGCACGGGAAAGGTCGTTAAAGGGCGAATAGGTGCTGGGAGCTTTTACCAGGCCCGCGATGAGCGACGCCTCGGCAAGCGACAGCTGCCGCGCGGATTTTCCGAAGTACGTCCTGGCAGCCATCTCAACGCCGTAGGCGCCATGGCCGAAGTAGACCTTGTTCAGGTAGAGTTCGAGGATCTCCTGCTTGGTAAGGCTCTTTTCTATTTTGAATGCCAGGGCTGCTTCTTTCAGTTTCCGGGTGAGCGTTTTTTCAGAGGTGAGGAATACCACTTTTGCGAGCTGCTGTGTAAGGGTGCTTCCACCCTCCTTCAAGCTTACGTGGATGATATCCTTGACGATGGCTCGAACAACGGCAATATAGTCGATCCCCTTGTGCTTGAAGAACCGTGAGTCCTCGACGGCAATGAGCGCCTGGGTCATATGCTTCGGGATGTTTTTAAATGGGACGAAGATACCTTTTTCGGCTTTCAGTTCCCCGATGAGGGTATCATCGTCAGCAAAGATCTTTGTCCCCGGGACAGCATGGTAGTGCTTGAGCTCATCAATGGACGGTATCCCCCTGGTCAGTGCAAGATAACCGCCTGCTATGCCGCCAACAAGGACGGAGAACAGAATGAGAATAATAACCCGTCGCGCTTTCACTATCAGCTACGATTATACCCGTCTTCCGAAAGGGCTGTCAAAAGGACGTGCTCAGGAAAACAGCGACAACACGATATTGATACCCCCTCCGACAAGGAGGGCAAAGACGGTTATCAGTCCGAACATCAGGAGCGATGTCCTCATGCCCCGTTCCTTGATGATCATAAAGAAACTCGCAAGACAGGGGACGAAAAGGGTGAGGGTCACAATACTGACGATGATCTGGTTCTCATCCATAAGACCCTGCTTGGAGAGCTCAAAGAGCCCCGCTGCCCCGTAGTCTCTTCTCAGAAAGCCCATGATAAACGCTGCTGTGGCCTCTCGCGGAAGACCAAGGAACCGCACGATGAGGGGTGACGCCGCCTTTTCCAGCCACTTCAGGGCATGCGTCTTATCGAGGATGAAGAGTATGAGGGTGCCCAGGACAAAGAGGGGTACCGCTTCTTTCAGGTACCATTCGATCCTGCTGAGTGTTTTTAAAAGAATATTTCCCATGCGCGGCATGCGCATGGGTGGAATCTCCAGAAAGAAATCCGCCTTGTCGCCCGGCAGCACCTTTGCGGTTATCGTGCCTGCAAGGAGCAGTACCCCCAGTACGGTGCCGATCCACCACAGTGCCACTTTAATGGAATATGGTCCCAGCATGCCGAGGATCACTCCAAGCTGTGCGGAACAGGGGATGGCAAGCGCAATGAGAAAGGTAGCGATCAGGCGCTCCCTTTTTGTTTCGAGAATGCGCGTGGTCATGGTCGCCATGGTGCCGCATCCCAAGCCCAGCACCATGGGGAGGACTGCCTTGCCGTTCAGGCCGATCTTTGAGAAGACACTATTGGTAAGCACGGCGATGCGCGGAAGATAGCCGCTGTCCTCGAGAAACCCGAAGGCGATGAAGAACGTCGCCGTGATCGGTAGGATGATCGCAACAGCATAGGTCAGCGCCATGGTGAAAAGGCCGTACTGACCCACAAAAAGATCCTGGACGAATGCTGACGGAACCACGGCCTTGACGCTCTTTTCTACTGCCGGATTGAGATAGGTTTCAAAGATAACACGCTGGAAAAAGTCAACGAGCGTGCCGGCGCCGAACTTCCCCACAAACGCGTAAAAGCAGAAGAGCGCGAGGAGGAGAAAGAATATCCCCCAGAACGGGTGCATGGTCCACGTGCCGAGCCAGCGTGCAATATGGCCGGCTTCAGGCTCGTAGCGCTGTTGGACTGCCCGAACGATCCTGTCCGCAGCATCAATCCGCGCTCGGGATATGAGACCTGAGAGAGGCGCTTTCAGCTTTGCCTGGGCTTCGTCCCTGAGGTCCTCGATCATGTCGATGGTCTTCGGCGCAAGGTTTGCCGCAAACCAGGCCTTGAGACTTTCATCTCCGGCGAGGATCATGAGCGCCATGGCCCTCCGTGCAATATGCGCCTCCGGCAGCAGCGAAGATATCCGGTCGATACATTCTTCAATGACATCGCCATACGTCATGGGAGCTTCCGGTTTACGTGACTGAAGCAGCGATTCCTTCAGCTTTGCTATGCCCTTCCGTTGTGGTGCCACGGTCCCGATTACGCTGATGCCGAGCATTTCTTCGAGCCTGCGGTAATCGATATCTATACCCCGTGCCTTCGCCTCATCTTCCATGTTCAGCACAAGGATGCAGGGCAGATCCATCTCAGCAATCTGTATGAGAAGCATGACGGCCCGTTTCAGGTTCTTTGAATCGGCCACCAGTGCGATGTTCTCTGTCCGTTCAGCGAGAAGGATGTCCCGCGTCACTTTCTCATCCTCGCTCATAGGGGTGAAGCTGTTGATCCCCGGCGAGTCAATGAGGAGGATCTTCTGCCCCTCAAGGGTAAGATTGCCTGATGATACTTCCACGGTCGTGCCGGGATAATTGGATACGGTCACGTATTTGCCGGTTAGCAGGCCGAAGATTACGCTTTTTCCCACATTCGGAGTTCCTGCCAGGACGATGCGGCTGTATGTATGCCGTTCGTCCCTTATTTTTTTCTTTTTTGGCATGTTCTGCATTTTCCCCTGATTTCGAGGGTGTGTGTTGTCCCCGCGAAATGATATTCTGTGCATATCATCTTCTGGAGTTCCTCGAGACTTTCCGAGAAAAACTCTATTACTACTCCGCATGTTGTACAGATCATATGATCGTGATGGCTATGGCCGTAGGTATGTTCATACACATTACCCTTGTCGGAGCGTGAGATGCGCTCAACCAGCCCGCTTTCGACCAGAAGGTTCAGTGTCCGGTAGACCGATGCTCGGGAGGCCTTGATCTCCGAGTTTCTGATGTTCAGGTACAGGTGCTCAGGTTCAAAATGGCCGTGGATGGAAAAGATCTGATTCAGCACCGCCATGCGCTCCTTGGTCAGTTTCAGGCCGCGTTGTATAAGAAAGTCACGGAAGATTTTGCTCTCCATATGGCGTAGTATAACTGAAATTGAGATTAAGTTGCAAATACGCTCGGGCTTTCCCTGCGGTCCTCGGTAGAGGGATTCCGTGGGTCTGCAGGAACTCATCGGGAGAACGCCGCGGTTTTGCAATTCACGGTTTTTTATGCTATGGTTAATCCCTATTTGCACTGGTCATGATGCATGACCCTGCATTGCGGATACGGTAATATTCTCGTTCATCTCGGAGGCTTGCCATGGTTAAGAAGATCGTGCTTGCATACTCAGGGGGTCTTGATACCTCTGTTGCCATAACATGGTTGAAGGAGACCTATCGCGCAGAGGTCATAGCGTTCTGTGCCGACCTCGGCCAGAAGGAAGAGCTGAAGACCGTAAAGAAGAAGGCGATCAGGACCGGGGCGTCCCGTGTCTATGTGGAAGACCTGCGGGAGGAGTTCGTCAAAGATTATATTTTTCCCATGCTCCGCGGCAACGCAGTTTACGAGGGGGCCTATCTTCTTGGTACGTCCATAGCGCGGCCTCTGATCGCAAAGAAACAGATAGAGATTGCTGTCAGGGAAAAGGCCGATGCTGTTGCGCACGGAGCAACAGGCAAAGGAAATGACCAGATACGCTTTGAACTCACCTGCTACGCACTCAAGCCCGACATTACGGTCATAGCCCCATGGCGGGAGTGGTCGTTCAATTCGCGAGAATCCCTGATCGAGTATGCTGCACAGCATAACATCCCGGTGACCGCAACCAAGGCAAAACCCTACAGTACGGACAGGAACATGTTTCACATCAGCTATGAAGGCGGTATTCTTGAGGACCCTTGGGAAGAGCCGCCGGCCGGGATGCATACCCTGACCGTCCCGTTGGAGAAGACGCCGCAGAAGCCGGAGTATGTCGAAATCGGATTTGAACAGGGGGACCCGGTAAGCATAAACGGGAGGAGACTGTCCCCGGCGAACCTTCTGGAGAAACTGAACGGGATAGCCGGACGGCACGGCATCGGCAGAATCGATATTGTCGAGAACCGGTATGTCGGCATCAAGTCGCGGGGAGTATATGAGACACCGGGTGGAACCGTTCTCCACGCTGCGCGGCGGGCAGTACAGTCTCTCACCCTTGATCGTGAAGTGACGCATCTGCTGGACTCGCTCATGCCGAAATATGCAGAGCTGGTCTATTATGGATACTGGTTCGCACCGGAACGCATTGCCCTTCAGGGCATGATCGACAGCGTCCAGCGTGCGGTAACGGGCACCGCGCGGCTCAAGCTGTACAAGGGAAACTGCCTTGTCGCCGGGAGAAAAGCCCCCCGGTCGCTCTACAATATTAATCTGGCAACCTTCGAAGCAGAGAACGTATACAATCAGAAAGATGCAGAGGGGTTCATCAAACTGAATGCCCTCAGGCTGAAGGCGAACAGGTCCCTCAGGGGCAGGTAGTGTCCGACATCAGGTACTGGATCGGCCTTTCCCTTGTCCCTGATATCGGGCCGGTAACAGCGCGGCAACTCATTTCCCATGCGGGAAGCCCCGAACATATCTTCAGACTCGGCGTGCGCGGGCTCCTTTCCGTGGAGGGGATGACGCGAACGCGTGCCGAGAACATTGCGAATTTTTCGGGTTGGGATAATGTAGAAAAACAGGTCAAAATGCTTGAACAGCGGGGAATAACCGTTATCTGTTACGGTGCCCCGGAATATCCCCGCGTGCTCCAGGAGATCCCGGATGCCCCGGTTGTTATCTATGTGCGGGGATCATATCAGCCTGATGACCGTTTTGCAATTGCCGTAGTCGGTTCGCGGAAGTATTCTCCCTATGGTGAGGCGGTAACGCAGAAGATCTCAGGAGAGCTTGCGGTAGCAGGATTTACGGTCACCAGCGGTATGGCACGCGGCATCGATACCTTTGCTCACCGGAGCGCCATGGCATCAGGGGGCAGGACCATCGCAGTTCTCGGTTCGGGTATCGATGTGTGCTATCCTTCGGAAAACAAGGGGCTCATGGAAAAGATCGCCGCCTCGGGTTGTGTGGTGAGCGAGTTTGCACCCGGCACCCCGCCGAACCGGGAGAACTTCCCGCGCAGAAACAGACTCATCAGCGGGCTTTCCATGGGAGTCCTGGTCGTCGAGGCTGCGGAGGGGAGCGGCTCGCTCATTACCGCTGCGACCGCGCTCGAACAGAATAGGGAGGTCTTTGCCGTTCCCGGCAATATCACGGCAAAGACTTCTGCGGGCACGAATCTGTTGATACGACAGGGGGCGAAGATCGTGTTGCAGACCGGGGATATCATCGAAGAACTCGCCCCGGTTCTGAAGGGATTCATCAGGAAGGAGACACGGCAGAACAGTGAACTTTCCCGCGAAGAGCAGGAGCTTTGTGCCTTTCTGACCGGCGAGCCGAAGCACATTGATCTGCTCGCCCGCGAGATCGGGTTGCCAGTTCACCGGATTCTTGATATACTCCTTTCCCTGGAGTTAAAGGGGGTTATACGCCAATCGGATGGAAAGAGGTTCTATCTTGCGTGATACGGAAACGCTGACACGGAAACTGCTCCGGATTCTGCGGATGATATCCACGGACGTGGATGACATCGAGATCGATTCGGAGCGGCTGCTGGAGGGCGTTGGCTACGAGGAGGAAGACCTCACCGAGATCTGGGAAGAGCTTGAGGATATCGAAGTATCGGAGCAGCTTGACGAGGTCGAACTTGACATTTTGAAATCACTTCTTGTTTATATACTGATACGGGACAGCGCCTACGAGAAAGAGGACATCTTCTCTTTTATCTTCGGCAGCGGCAGAAGGATTGTATGGAATTAAGGTGCCTTTCTGCATCTATTCGGAGGAACGCATGAAATCGCTTGTTATTGTGGAATCGCCGGCAAAGGCCAAGACGATCAGCAAGATCCTGGGCAAGGATTTTACGGTCAAAGCGTCTGTCGGCCATGTCAAAGACCTGCCGGTCAAAGAAATGGGCATAGATATAGATAAGGAATTCTCGCCCCGCTATATGGTTATTCCGGGCAAAGAGACCGTGATCAGGGAGCTAAAGAAGGCCGCAAAAGAGGCTGATGCCGTCTACCTCGCGCCTGACCCTGACCGGGAGGGGGAGGCGATTGCCTGGCATATTGCAGAGGAGATCAAGAGCAAGGCAAAAGAGGTTTATCGTATCACATTCAACGAAATAACCAAGAGCGCGGTGCGGGAGGCGATCAAGCATCCGGGAGAGATTGACATCAAGAAAGTTGATGCGCAGCAGGCGCGCAGAGTGCTCGATCGGCTCGTCGGCTATGAGCTCAGCCCGCTTCTCTGGAGGAAGGTGAGACGGGGACTGAGCGCGGGAAGGGTGCAGTCCGTTGCCGTCAGACTCATCGTAGATCGTGAACGAGAGATCGGGGCGTTCAGGCAGGAAGAATACTGGTCGGTAAATGCAGAGTTTGAAGGGTCGAACAAACCGGCCTTCTGGGCCAAGCTGGCAAAATACCGTAATGACAAGGTCGAGATAAAAAACGCCGAAAGTGCAGAGACTGCTGTTGCCGATATCCGGGGAAGCAGGTTCATTCTTTCGCGCATCGAGCGGAAGAAGAAGAAGAGAAACCCTGCTCCCCCGTTCATTACCAGCACGCTTCAGCAGGAGGCATCACGGAAGCTGAGGTTCACGGCCAAGAAGACGATGGTGGTAGCACAGCAGCTCTATGAAGGTATTGAACTGGGTGAGGAGGGTGCAGTGGGTCTTATCACCTACATGCGGACCGACTCTCTCCGGGTGGCTGCTGAAGCCCAGCAAGCTGCCCGTGAATATATTGCGACAACGTACGGAAAGGATTTTGTCCCGGACAAGCCGCCAATATTCAAGAGCAAGGCATCTGCGCAGGATGCGCATGAAGCGGTTCGGCCGACCTACATGAGCTATAGCCCTGAAACGATAAAGCACTATCTCCACAAGGATCAGCTTGCCCTGTACCGGCTTATATGGAACCGTTTCGTCGCGAGTCAGATGGCCCCAGCCGAACTTGAGCAGACGACCTTCGAGATCTCCTGTGACACGGAGCAGTGCAGGGGGGAGACCCTGTTCCGGGCTTCGGGGAGTGTCGTGAAGTTCCCGGGGTTCATGGCGCTCTATACGGAAAGTACCGACGAGGTGATCGATGAAGGAGAGGCGATTCTCCCCCTGCTTTTGGAGGGGGAAGAGCTTGCGCTCCTGAATCTCCAGCCGAAACAGCATTTCACCCAGCCCCCGCCTCGGTATACGGAGGCGTCGCTCGTGAAGGCGCTTGAAGAAAAGGGGATCGGAAGGCCGAGTACCTATGCAGCCATCCTTTCGACCATACAGGACCGGAAATATGTGCAGAAAACAGAAGGCAAATTCTCGCCAACCGAACTCGGCACGGTCGTTAACGATTTTCTTGTCGAACGTTTCCGCGAACTGATGGACATTAGCTTTACAGCGAACATGGAAGAGGACCTTGACCGCATAGAAGACGGCAAAAAGAAGTGGGTGAAGATCGTGAAGGACTTTTACCGGCCGTTTCATGAGAAACTTGCCGAAGCGTCTGCGGTGAAAGGCAAGGTCAAGCCCGAGGACATTCCCACCGAGGAGACCTGTGAGAACTGCGGAAAGCCCATGGTGATCCGATGGGGAAGACACGGACGGTTCATGGCGTGTACCGGATTTCCGGAATGCAAGACAACGAAGCCGCTTGAGGGGGAAGGGCAGCCAAAGGAGCCGGAAACAACGGAAGAAAAATGCCCGGCATGCGGCTCTCCCATGGTTATCAGATCAGGCAGGTTCGGCAAGTTCGTCGCCTGCTCGCAGTACCCGACGTGCAAGACAACAAAGCCGGTCTCTACCGGGATGAAGTGTCCTGTTGACGGAGGGGATGTTGTTGAACGCAGGTCAAAGCGGGGGAAATTCTGGGGGTGCAGCAATTATCCCAAATGCACTTTTGTCTCCTGGTACAAGCCTGTTCCGGAACCCTGCCCGAGATGTGCCGCGCCCTTTCTTGTTGAAAAGTGGGACAAGGCAGGCAATGTTACCCGTATCTGCCTGAACAAGGAGTGTGGGCACAAGGCAGCGGTTGAAAAAGAGGAAGCTGCAGCCGGCTGATGCGGGACCGCCTGTCCGGGATTTGTGCAGCGGCGCCATCCATGGAATGAACAGGACATTGTTCATTGGAATCGGCGCATCGCACAGCGGGGCAGGCAAGACCACTCTGGCATCATATATCCTTCGTCATTTTGCCCTTCACCCTTCTCCTGTCATTTCTCGCCTTTCCCCGAGATGGGGTGCCATAAAATATACCCGGACATCGTCCTCTCCGGAAATTATCACCGACCGGACCATCCTTAGGGAAAAAGGAAAGGATACCTGCAGGTTGCTTGCAGCGGGGGCAGTGGATGTTGTATGGGTTAGATCAGGCACGTTTGGTCTGGCTGGGGCACTCTCTACGGCAGCGGCAGGGCTTTCCCATCTTGATCTGGTCCTCGTAGAAGGGAACAGCGCAATTGAGTTTTTAAACCCCGATATTGTAATATTTATATTCGGTAAGGAAAGAGCGCACTGGAAGCCTCACATCGACGGGCTCGCAGCCAGAGCTGATATCATAATTGCTGATAACGACGTTCAGCTCCGTGCAGACCTTCAGGCCAAGCAGCGGTTTCCGAGAGGCCTTTCAGACGACATAGCGAAGGGGTTTGTTACCGCCCTGGCGAGGATGGTACATGAAAGACGAGCTGAGACAAGAGATGCTGAAGAAGGCGGTTGAGGGAAAACTTTCCTGTGAAACCGCCAGAAAAATAGCTGAGGACCTGAAGCTTCCCTATCCCGAGGTAGGGAAAGCCGCGAATGAGCTGGGCATCAGGATCAAGAGCTGCCAGCTCGGGTGTTTCTGATGGAAACGATGCTGTTCGAACTTGCGCTCACCTGTTACTTTGCCGCAACGATCGTCTGTCTGCTTGAGCTGTTCAAGGGATCGAAGGCCACCTCACGGATTATGGTCGGTCTTGTGATCGCGGGGTTTGCGCTCCATACAGCCAATATTGCCGCACGGTATATCATCTCAGGTCATATGCCGACGGCCAGCCTCCACGAAGCGACCTCTTTTTTCTCATGGTGCATCGTGCTGCTCTTTTTCTTCCTTGAGTACCGCTACAGAATCGGCCTGCTTGGTTCGTTCATCATGCCGGTGGTCTTTATCCTTATGCTCACCTCGTCCATCCTGCCGAGAAAGATCGAAAATCTGAGCCCGCTTCTCCAGAGTTCATGGCTCTTCATCCATACTGCATTTGCATTTATCGGGGATGCCGCCTTTGCCATGGCCTTCGGTGTCGGCATCATGTACCTCATCCAGGAGCATTACGTGAAGTCCAAACATCTCGGCGGTCTTTTCAAAAAGCTTCCGAGTCTTCAGATTCTTGATGAGATGAACTACCGGCTCATTACCATCGGGTTTCCCTTTCTCTCGCTGGCGATCATAAGCGGCTCCCTCTGGGCGGAAAGCAGTCTTGGCACGTTCTGGCGCTGGGACCCGAAGGAAGTCTGGTCACTGATCACCTGGTTCATCTATGCCCTTGTCCTCCATGTTCGACTGACACAGGGATGGAGAGGGAAGCGGGCGGCGATCCTTTCGATCATCGGCTTTAGTGCCGTACTCTTCACCTTCTTCGGCGTGAACCTGCTGCTTAAGGGGTACCATTCGTTCAAATGAAGATAGCTGTTGTTGGATTGAACCATAAAACAGCGGATGTTGAGCTCAGGGAGAAGCTTGCCTTCAACGGACCGAAGCTCGAAGAGGGCCTTCAGAAGATAAGGGAGATCCCGGGTATCCGGGAGACGGTCATTATATCTACCTGCAACCGCGTTGAGATCTATCTGCAGGTGCAGGATGTGGAAAAGGCATACGCGGACATGAAGGATTTTTTCGTGGTGTTCTTTGATGTCAGGCGCGATTCCCTTGACACCGCACTCTATCTCCACAAAGACATGGCCGCGGTAAAACATATCTTCCGCGTTGCATCGAGTCTCGACTCCATGGTTGTCGGTGAACCGCAGATCCTCGGGCAGCTGAAGGATGCCTTTGATTTTGCCCTAGAGAAGAAGGCCACGGGCGTTCTCCTGAACCGGCTGCTCAAGAAGTCCATCTCAGTTGCCAAACGGGTGAGGACGGAGACGCGGATTGCGGAAAACGCTGTTTCGATCAGCTTTGCCGCGGTCGAACTGGCGAAAAAGATATTCACCGACCTTGCGGGTAAATCCTTTATGCTCCTTGGCGCAGGCGAGATGGCTGAGCTGGCGGCAAAACATATGATGAACAATGGCGTACAGGATATCATTGTGGCGAACAGGACGTACGAGCGCGGCTGCGAGCTATCACGTGAGTTCAACGGCCGGGCGATCAGGTTTGAGAATTTTCCTGCAGAGCTCGTGCATACGGACATTGTGATCTGCTCGACCGGGGCCTCCACGTTTGTTCTGCACAAAGAGCATATGCAGAAAGTGATGAAGGAGCGAAAGCAGAAACCGGTATTCATTATTGATATCTCCGTGCCGAGGAACGTCGATCCCGGGATAAACGATATGGACAATGTCTACCTCTACGATGTGGATGATCTTCAGGGTGTTGTTGAATCGAACATCTCCGAGCGGCAGAAAGAGGCAGCAAAAGCCGAGGCGATCGTTGAGGATGAAATCGAGACATTCCGCAGATGGATGATGACCCTCAATTCAGTCCCCACGGTGATCGCGCTTCGCGAACGGGCTGAGACAATCAGAAAGGACGAACTTGAGAGGTTCTTTAACCGTTTCCCATCCCTCGGTGAGAAGGAGCGCAAGGCGATCGAGGGGATGGCGGGCGCGATCATCAACAAGCTGATACATGCGCCGACGGTCGCCCTGAAGAACGATGCCGAGGACAAAGACGTGCTGATAGCGTTGATCAAAAGACTCTATGACCTGAACGGAGAAGATCATGAAAAAGAATAAGGTGGTTATCGGTACGCGGGGTTCAAAACTTGCCCTCTGGCAGGCGGAATGGGTCAAGGCGGAGCTTCAGCGGATGAACCCCGGGCTCGAGATCGAACTGAACAAGATAAAGACGACAGGTGACAAGATCCTTGATGTACCGCTTGCCAAGGTGGGTGGCAAGGGGCTTTTCGTCAAAGAGATCGAAGAGGCGCTGCTGCGGAACGAGGCTGACCTTGCCGTGCACAGCATGAAGGATGTCCCCACGGATTTTCCGGCAGAACTTCACCTTGCGGTCATCTGCAAGAGAGAGGATCCCCGGGATGCCTTTATCGCCAAGAGCGCTGCACCGGCGGCCAAGAGCTTCAGGGAGCTGCCCCCGGGTGCCACCGTCGGGACGAGCAGCCTGAGAAGGGCATGCCAGCTCCTGAGCATCAGGCCTGACCTCAGGATCAAGCAGCTCAGGGGCAACCTTGAAACCCGCTTCAGAAAACTGGATGAAGGCCAGTTCGACGCCATCATACTTGCGGCTGCAGGCGTTAAACGGCTTGGCTGGGAACAGCGGATAACCGGGGTGATCGGTCCCGAGACGAGTCTTCCGGCAATCGGACAGGGAGCGATCGGCATCGAATGCAGGATAACCGACAGGTTCATCAACGACCTGATCGCCCCGCTGAACCATACCGAAACCGCTCTCTGCGTCAGGGCGGAACGGGCGCTTCTCAAGAGGCTGCAGGGCGGTTGCCAGGTCCCGATAGCAGCCTACGCTGTCATAGTCGACGGCAGACTTCTCATGGACGGACTGGTAGGGAGTGTCACCGGGGACAGGATCATTCGGGAGCATCTTGAAGGAAAGCCTGAGGATGGGGAGAGCGTTGGAAAGATGCTTGCCGAGACACTTCTTTCAAAGGGAGCAGATAAGATACTGTCCGAGGTCTACGGCAGCAGCGTCGAATAAGCTGCTGCCTTCGCATCAGATTGCGGTTACCTGCTCCATCTTTTCCATCTTTTCCTTGTTTTCCTTGCAGTCGATACAGAGGGATGCTGTCGGTATGACATTGAGCCGTTTCTGGCTGATCTCCTCGCCGCATTCCTCGCAGATGCCATAGGTGCCTTCCTGGATCTTTCTCAGACACTCGTCGATATCAAGAAGGAGCTGTCTGTGCGCGTCGAGCCTGCGCAGGCTCAGGTCCTCCGAAATATCCACAACAGCCCAATCCCCTTCATCAATAGCCGTGTCGACAAGCTGACGGTTGTCGCCGCTCATATACTTGGCGATCTCTTCCTTGGCCTCTTTCAGTATGCCTTCACGCTTTGCGATCAGCATACCTTTTAAGCCCCGGATACGGTCAGTGACCGGAGTGAGGCCGGCGGCGCTCTCCTTTGCTCTTGCGGGCCTCTTCCGTGCGGAGACCTTTTTCACCGTCTTCTTTGCGGCGGTCTTTTTCGGGGCAACGGGTTTCTTCCTTGCAGCTGCCGGGACGGCTCTCGCTGTTTTCCCAGCAGCCTTCCTTGGCGTCTGAGTCTTTTTGATCGTGGTCTTTTTCTGCGTAACGGGTTTCTTGCCCTTTGCCGCTGTGACAGCCTTCTTGGGCGCAGCGGCTTTCTTCGCAGCAATCTTTTTTCTCGCGGGTCTCGGCTGAGCAGTGCGCGATACGACCTTGGCTGCCGGTCTGGCAGTTCCCTTGCGGCCGGGTTTCTTCTTTGCCGCAGGCCGCGCCGCTTTCCGAGCTGCCGGTGATTTTTTCCCTGGCTTTGCCGGTATTCTCTTCTTTGCCACTGCCATCACTGCGTCTCTTCCTTCTTGATTTCTTCCTTAAAGACTTCAATAATGCTCCGTACCTTGATCCCCGCCTGCTGAAGGGCTTTCTGCACGTCAGGGAGTTTTGCGTCTTCTACCTTGACCATGAAATTGCTGTTCAAGCTACACCTCCATAATCTCTTTTTCTTTGTGTTCAAGCAGCTCTTCGATCTTCTTGATAAAGGAATCGGTGATCTTCTGCACCTCGTCGTGTTCCTTCTTGATCTGATCCTCGCTGATATGTTCTTCCTTCTCAAGTTTTTTCAGCTCTTCGTTTATTTCCCTCCGGATGTTTCTGACCGCCACCTTTGCATCCTCTGCCTCTTTTTTAACCACCTTCACCAGCTGTTTTCTTCGTTCTTCCGTAAGCGCCGGGATATTGATCCTGATAACCTTCCCATCATTCATAGGGGTGAGACCGAGATCCGACTTCATAATCGCCTTTTCTATCTCCGGGATGATCTTCTGCTCCCAGGGCTGGATGAGGATCTGCCGGCTGTCAGGGATGCTCAGGCTTGCGACCTGCTGGATCGGCGTTATCGTGCCGTAATAGTCCACGGCGAGGCCGTCAAGAAGCGACAGGGATGCCCTGCCGGTCCTTACGGCACCAAACTTCTTTTTGAGGGCGTCGATGGCGGTCTGCATCCTCTCATGTGACTTTTTTCTTAGTTCCTGGATCATTGTTCCCCCTTACGATTGTGCCTATCCGTTTTCCCCCGATGATCTTCCGGATATTGTCCTTGCCCTTCAGACTGAAGACCACGATAGGCAGGTCATTATCCATGCAGAGAGATATGGCAGTGGAATCCATGACGCCGAGCCCCTTTTTGAGGACATCGATGTAGGTCAGCTCGGTGAACTTCTTTGCCTTCGGGTCCTTTACCGGGTCGGCGGAATAGACACCGTCGACCTTGGTGCCCTTCATAATGACATCGGCATTGATCTCCATCGCCCGCAGTGCCGCAGCGGTGTCAGTCGTGAAATAGGGGTTGCCGGTGCCTGCGGCGAATATCACGACCCTGCCTTTTTCGAGATGCCGCATCGCTCTGCGTCTGATATAGGGCTCGCACAGTTCCACCATTTCTATCGCTGACTGCACCCGCGTCGGGATACCATGTTTTTCCAACGCGTTCTGAAGGGCAAGCGCGTTGATCACCGTTGCGAGCATGCCCATGTAATCCGCGGATGCCCGCTCCATTCCTTCCAGGCTTGCCTGCACTCCTCTGAATATATTGCCGCCGCCGATAACCACGGATATCTGCACGCCCATGGACACGACACCTTTGATCTCGCGGGCCATAAAGTCCACGGTATGGGCATCTATGCCGTAGCCCTTGTCGCCCATAAGCGCCTCGCCGCTTATCTTGAGCAGTATCCTGTTGTACAAGCGGGGCATCCTGACCTCCTTACTTAACAGCTCTTCGGTTCAGACGGCTGTGTCTCGCCGAGTTGAAAGCGTGCAAACCTCCGTATCACGATATTCTCGCCGAGCTTTGCCACTTTCTCGGTGACGATGTCCTTGATCTTCTTCTTGCCGTCAGGGTCCTTGACGAATATCTGATCAAGGAGGCAGGTGTCTGCATAAAATTTTTCGAGCTTGCCCTCTACAATTTTGTCAACGACCTGCGCCGGCTTGCCGGCAACCTGGGCCTTATAGATTTCCTTTTCCCTGTCGATGACGTCCTGGGGCACATCTTCCCGCGCGAGATAGGTGGGGTTTGCCGCCGCAATATGCATTGCCACGTCCTTTACCAGGGCCTGGAAATCGTCGGTGCGTGCGACAAAGTCCGTCTCGCAGTTGATCTCGATCATGACGCCGATCTTATCCATATGTATGTATGAGCCGATCAGGCCCTGAGAAGCCGAGCGGGCCGATTTCTTCGCTGCTGATGCAAGCCCCTTCTGCCTGAGGATGTCCGTAGCCTTTTCTGCATCGCCGCCGGCATCCGTGAGTGCCTTCTTGCATTCCATCATGCCTGCGCCGGTCTTTTCCCTGAGGTCTCTTACAGCCGATGCCGAGATCTCTGTCATTCTGTTACCTCCGCAGGAGCTGCCTCAGAGGTTTCCTCGATCTTTGCCTGTTCTTCCTCCTGTACCGTGTCCTTGGTGAAGGCGGCCCTGCCTTCGAGCACGGCATCAGCGACCTTTGTTGCCATGAGCTTGATGGCGCGGATCGCGTCGTCATTGCCCGGGATGACATGGTCGATCTCGTCCGGGTCGCAGTTGGTATCAACGACCGCTACCAGGGGGATAGAGAGCTTTTTTGCTTCGGCAACGGCGATCCTTTCCTTTTTGGGGTCGATGATGAAGATCACCCCCGGAAGTTCTTTCATTTCCTTGATGCCGGCAAGGTTCTTTTCCAACTTCTGACGCTCTTTTTCGAGCGATGCAGCCTCTTTTTTGGTGAGCAGGCCGAAGGTGCCGTCCTCCTTCATGGCCTCAAGCTTCTTCAGACGCTCGATGCTTTTCTTGATCGTTGAAAAGTTGGTGAGCATGCCGCCGAGCCATCTCTGGTTCACGCAGTACGCGGATGCACGCATCGCCTCTTCCATGACCGCGTCCTGCGCCTGCTTCTTCGTGCCGACGAACAGAACATTGCTTCCGGCAGCTGCAGCATCCCTGATGAAATGGTAGGCATCCTCAAGACCCCTGAGGGTCTTCTGCAGATCGATAATGTAAATGCCGTTCCTCTCCCCGAAGATGTACTTCTTCATCTTGGGGTTCCACCGCTTTACCTGGTGACCGAAGTGAACTCCGGCCTCAAGCAACTCCTTCATTGAAACTACCATGATTCTCCTCCTGTGGTTTTTTCCTCCGCCTGTCCTTGCCCACCCTTTCGGGACCGTAGGCGAGGACGTAGCCGGCGTGTGAATTATTATGCCTGCCATGCAGGCAATCGGGTTAGG
>QKDO01000016.1 GCA_003252075.1 Nitrospirota bacterium | reverse complement strand
CTACACGGGCAGATGTAACGACCACTCCTATGCCTCTCTGGGAACTCATCGAGATGAAACATTACGCATCCATGAATATTCAGTATTCACGAGGGTGTCCCTTTGACTGCGAATTCTGCAACATCACCTCTCTGTTCGGCCGTATACCCAGAACAAAGGACCCTGACCAGATCATCGCGGAACTGGATAGACTCCTGTCCCTGGGATGGAAAGGCGGGGTCTTCTTCGTCGACGACAACTTCATCGGCAACAAGGCAAAGCTGAAGACAGAGGTACTGCCCCCGCTCATCGAGTGGATGAAGATAAAAAAACACCCGTTCTACTTTTCGACCGAGGCTTCCATCAATCTGGCAGATGACGAGGAACTTATGAAAATGATGGTAGCGGCTGGTTTCATCACCGTCTTTGTCGGCATCGAAACGCCGCATGAAGAGAGCCTGCACGAATGCACCAAAATCCCGAACAGGAACCGCAACCTGATAGCCAGTGTGAGGAAGATACAGGAATTCGGTCTTGAGGTGCAGGCCGGCTTTATCGTAGGTTTTGATAAGGATCCGGCAACGATCTTTGAAAGGATGATCGAATTCATCCAGGAGAGCAGAATCGCTACTGCCATGGTCGGACTTCTCAACGCGCCGCGCGGCACAAGGCTCTATGATCGCCTCACCACCGAGAACCGGCTGATGAAAGCAGTAACCGGGGACAACACGGACTTTTCGATGAATTTCATCCCCAAGATGAGCTATGAAAGCCTCATGACCGGATACAAGAAGATCATCGATACCGTCTATTCACCCAAGAATTATTACGCCCGGGTGCGGCAGTTTCTGAAGGATTACCATCCTGAGCAGGAAAAGATGTTCCATATGCAGTGGGGCTATGTAAAGGCCGCGGTTAAATCCGTGTTCGTGCTCGGTCTCCTGAACAAAGAGCGCTTCTATTACTGGAGGCTCTTCTTCTGGTCCCTCTTCAGGCGGCCAGGGCTTTTCCCCCTTGCCATAACATTCTCTATCTACGGCTTCCATTTCAGAAAGATCTTCGAACAGCACTTCCAGGCAATTGAAAACAAAGGTGCTACACTCTCTTCATCCTGATCTCGGCCATTCTTAGCACCGGCCCTGTTTCTCCTGGACGTATTTCTACGCGGAGTTTCAAACGGCTGTTTCCCCAAGCTGTCTCAAGGGTAAGCAGACATGAATTCATTGCCCCTGCCGATATAGGATAATACCGTTTTTAAGCTTTCGGATAGAGATCACGGGTCATTGCAGAGAACAAATTACGTCTTCTTTCTGAGGTATCAATACAGGACATTATGCCGAGAGATACGGAACAAGGCACAGATGCGGCTCAATACTTTGCTAATCTTCTTCTTTTGACTTCAGCACGTAGGAGTACAAGTCCTGGCAAAGGCTGAGCCGTTTCAGATAGACCTTTTTTTGCGTCTCTTCAAGCTGATTTATGGTCACTCTGAGCTTGTCGCAACGATCAATGAGGGCTTTCAGCTCCTCCCGGGAAAGCTTCATCGCATTATTGGTCTTTCCGCAGATATCATCGAATTCGTCCTTCCATTCCTGGGCACGAGCTTCCTGAACGACAAGAAAAGACAAGGAAGAATCAGCAAAAAATGATGATTGCGAAAATGCCGCGAATATCATAAAAAAAAGTACCAGCGAAGAAAATTTCATCATTTACGTCTTATCCCGGGATGGCAGGGCTGACAGTTATTCATGGGAAAGGCTACCGTCATATGGCATACACCGCAGAATTCTCCATTCAGGATGCGCACCATTTCAAAATGCTCTGTTGTTTTTTTCTTGATGTTAAAAATGTCCGGATGACAATTATTGCAGTCAAGCCACTGAATATGCTGTTTATGGGAAAATACTGCAGGGGGAATATTCGTCCACCCGGCATCAAGAATCAGCTTCTCCTTATACTCAATATCTTCGGGCGGCTTGATCGCTATATAATGATCAGGGTTGATCAAACCTTTCTTCATGGCCGCGTCCCAGTCAATATGATTACCAAAAGGAGAACTCGGAAGGCGAGACGCAAGATCATTGAACTTTTCACTCCCAGCAGTCTTATCGCCGCTATGACACTTTTTGCAGTGCGGCTCCTGGTGCCCAAAGGCGGCTTTCCCGTCATGGCAGCTTGCCGCGCCGCAATGCAGTCCGGCCTGGTTCGTCTTTTCGGTAATTTCCGTCGTATTCACTTTCATATTGAATTCAAGCTCAAAATGGCATACCCTGCAGGTAAATTTAGTGCGATGCAGCCAGTGTGAGAAAATTACCGGCTTCTGACCGTTTTTTTCCGAGGTCCTGTTGATGAGCAGATTCCCGTATTCCGGAGCAGGCGCATCAGCAGGGAAGGCCCAAAATTCTCCCGCCTGAGTCACCTGCGATGCAAACAGGAAGAGCGATACTATTATCCAACCTGTTTTGTATGACATCTCTGACAATCAAGCAAAGGAAACGCTACCGAAACATGGCAAACCCCGCAGTATTTTCCTTGAAATATCTCAACCATCGAATATGTTGTGCTGCCTTTCTTGACACCAACAAAGATCTCAGGATGACAGACTTCACAACCGTTCCAGACAGTATGCTTCTTATGTGAAAAGATAATGTCCGGCATTCCCTTCACCTTCGGTTCCAGCGCAAAGTCCTCCTGGACCGCTAAAGAGCTCTTTTTGATGGAAACTCCTTCAATATAATCAATAAGCTTTATCTGGCCGGTTGCTTCAGCCTTTTCCCAGTCTATGCCATTGCCAAAACGCTCTTTGGGGAATTTTTCCGTGTATGCGTAAAAATCGTATTGCCTGTTCACGCTCTTGCCCTGAGAATGGCAGCGATCGCAGCGTTTGCGCTCATCGACCGTAGAATATGTTTTTGCACACGACTCAAAGACCTTACGGTTTTCAATTGCCATATTTCCGTTATGGCATGTCCCGCAGTAGTAGCCTTTCATATTGTCCGCAGCGCGTATCCCGGTAGAACCGGCCTTCATGCCAAAAGCAAGATCGACATGACACAGCCTGCAGGTATATTTAGACCGGTGGAGCCAGTGATCGAACACGACAGGGGCCATGTTCGCCCTCTCGGAAAAGTTGTTTATGACAACTTTCCCGTAATCATGCGGCAGCGGCCTCTTCTTCTTCACCCCATCCTGCGCGGAAACAAGCGCAACGCCAAGCGCACAGATCACCAATAAGCATGCAACAACCATCTTTTTTTTCATAATACCCTCCTAGCAATAGTAATAATACTATCCAAAAGCCGCGTGCATGTCAAACACCTGAACTCGTTCCGTATCAATTACCGCGCATTCCGCTCATAGAAAATAAACTTTTCTAAGACAGCCTTGAAATGCCAACGTTTCTCACCTTATCACCTTAATCGTAGCCAACTTCTTGGTCTTCTGAGCAAATTCGCTGAACCTAGTCTGTCCTGACCGCTTGCTCGACGCTGGCTCATTACAAAACATCAATCACACGCTCTACGGCCGCTCTCCTTGCTTTGGAACTTAGAAGCTCTTTACGATTACCGATTTCAATGTATAATTGCGCTTCGTGAGATCGGCAACAATCTGTTTCACCCTTCACTCCTTGCTAGGTTGAAGCCCAGGCGACATGCTCTCCCACTGCCAGCATCTGAGTTGCCGACCCTGTCCCTCCACT
>QKDO01000146.1 GCA_003252075.1 Nitrospirota bacterium | reverse complement strand
AATTATAAATATTTTAAATCAACTATGCAAGAAAAATTTTATCATTAATAATAAAACATTCAAATGCTCGCAAATCGTCTAAAAAGCCAAAAAATAACCAAATATCTGACTATATTAATATATTTCTCATGATATCCGTTAATATTGAGTTTTTTCAAAGGTGCTATAGCTCGCTTACAAAAAAATTCTGCTGCCACTCGTCTGCAACCGTTGTCCAATTTCCATGCCCCGGGTACAGGATGGTCTCGGGAGGCAGGGAAAGGATTCTCTTGAAGGATACTTTAAGCGCCTCGATGTTGCCACCGGGGAAATCAGTTCTTCCTACTGAGCCTGCGAATACCGTGTCTCCCGTAAAGACGATACTGTCTATGGCAAGGCATATCCCACCGGGGCTGTGACCGGGTGTATGCATGACCTTCAGTACGGTACTTCCGGCAGGAATATCGTCTCCCTCTTTTACGAACTGGTCAGGGTGGGGCGGCTGGGTGATGTTGAGTCCCCAGATTGCTCCATGCGAGGCAGACTGCAGGTAGATTGGCAGTTCATCTATGTGCAGGAGGACCTTGGCTCCGGTCTTCTCCCGCAGTGCACTAATGCCGCCGGTATGATCAAAATGACCATGGGTACAGACAATAGCACTAATCCTGAAGCCTCGGCTTTTTGAAAGTTTCAAAACTTTTTCCGGCTCGTCTCCGGGATCAATGACAACTGCGTCAAGGCATTTCTCATCGTAAACAACGTAACAGTTCACCTGAAGCGGTCCTACAACAATCGTTTCTATTTTCATGTTCACCCCTTGCCGATTTTTTTCATGATCATTCCGCGGACATATCGCATTTCTTCATTTTTCATGAAAGAGGTAGAAAGGATATAGATAATGAGGCACAGGATCATGGTCCCGCAAAGGTAAGTTGATTTAAGCGCGGTGGCACCGCCGTGGGTCCAAAGTTCCCCCCGCAGGAGCATCCATCCTGCAAGCCCCATGAAAAGGGAAGACAATGCAACCTGGAAAAAAGATCGCATGATCTTTCGCGCATCGATGCGCGAAAGTTTTTTTCTGAGGAAGAAGGACAGAAGAAAAAAATTGATGGCAGAGGCAAGGGAGTTGGCAAGAGCCAGACCCGAATGTCTGAGGGGCCCCATGAGAATAAGGCTGAGAAGAAGGTTCGAGGCAAGGCCGATCATGGCTATCCTGACCGGCGTTTTTGTGTTCTGCATAGCATAGAACGTTGCGGTTATAACCCTGACGCCGACGATGGACCAGATGCCGATTGCATAAAAGAGAAGTGCCTGGGCAGTCCCCCGTGTCGCGATATGGTCGAACTGCCCACGCTGAAAGAGCAGGTTCACGATCGGTTCCCGCAGAGCGATGAGCCCTGCCATGGATGGAACGGCTATGAAGAAGAGCAGGCGAAGGGCAAAGGAGAAATCCTCCCTCAGATGTTCGAAGTCACCCCTTACGGCATGCTCGGAAAGAGTGGGAAGAACCGCCATGCCCATTGCAACGCCAAAGATACCTATCGGGAACTGAATAAGACGCAGGGAATAAAAGAGATAGGTTATGCTCCCCTGGGGGAGGAATGAAGCAAGTATGCTGCTCACAATGATGTTTATCTGCCCTACTGACAGTGCGAGGGTGGCCGGCACCAAAAGGGAAAACATTTTTCTCAGCCCGGAGTGCCTAAAGGCAGCATCGATACCAAGGGAATAGCCATTCTTGAAGAAGGACGGAAGCTGGAATACGAACTGGACGAGCCCTCCCACGAGGATCCCGATGGCAGCGGCTATGATCGGCTGCCGGGTCCTCGACTCAAACCATACAATACTCAGGATCAGCGTTATGTTCAGCATGGCTGGTGCGAGGGCAGGAACAAAGAAGACCCTTTTGGTGTTCAGTGCCCCCATAACCAGGGCCGCAAGACTTACGAAAAGCAGGAATGGGAACATGATCCTTGTCAAAAGGACGGTGAGAGAGAATTTTTCAGGAGAGCCGAGAAAGCCCGGGGCAATGACCGTAACGATTGCCGGGGAGAAGACAATGCCAAGGAGACAGATAAGGCCGACGATGGCAAGGATAAACGTGAAGGTAATCTTTACCAGTCTGCGAGCCTCGTTTTCACCGCCTCTTTCCCGGTATTCTGTCAGTACAGGTATGAAAGCAGATGACATAGATCCTTCAGCAAGCAGTTCTCTGAGCAGATTTGGTATCTTGAAGGCCTGGAAGAATGTGTCCGAGGTACCGGTAGCCCCAAAGTAAAAGGCAAAGATCATATCACGTACAAAGCCGAGGATACGACTGATGAATGTAGCTGCAGACATGAGGCCTGCAGCCTTGGCTATTTTGCCTTTTGCGTCCATGTCAGGGCTAATTATAGCAAATGAACATGTCTTTCAGTCCCTTTATATTGCAAATCTTGTGTAATCCCATTAAAATTCGGCATGTCCGTTTTAACCAAGATCGTTGACAGGAAAAAAGAGCGTATCTGCGAGGATAGAGCAAGAAGACCGATCGCAGAAGTCAGGGCGATGATCAACGACATGCCACTGCCGCTTGATTTCAGTCGTGCGCTTGCACGAAAGGGGGGGCGGATACGGCTGATCGCTGAAGTAAAGAAGGCCTCACCCACACAGGGACTCATTCGGCATAATTTTGATCACAGGGCAATAGCCGCCGTATATAAGGAAAAAGAGGTTGATGCGATCTCGGTGCTTACGGAAGAGGATTTTTTTCAGGGCAGTCTTGCATTCCTTGCCGACGTAAAAGACATTGCTGAGCTGCCGGTGCTGAGAAAGGACTTTATCATTGATGAATACCAGATTTTTGAGTCAAGGGCAAACCGGGCAGATGCTTTTCTTCTGATTGCTGCACTACTTGAAGAAGAACAGGCAAGTGAATATCTTCATATGGCGCGTGAGCTTGGCATGGCAGCGCTCTTTGAGGTGCATGCCCGTGACGAACTTGATATGGCACTTAAAATACAGGCGCCGATCATCGGCATCAACAATAGAAACCTCAGGACGCTGCAGATAGACCTCAACACGACGTTTGCCCTGAAGCAGGAGATCCCTGCGGACAGGGTCGTTGTGAGCGAGAGCGGTATAAGGACACGCGGCGATGTCATCAGGCTTGAAGGTGCCGGGATTGATGCAATGCTTATCGGCACATCGCTTATGGAATCACCTGATATCGGCGGGAGGATAGACGAACTGAGAGGTGCGGAATAAAAAAAAGGCTTATGCTAAAATAGGCTCGAAAGAGCCTTGCCGCACATACAATCATTCGGAGGGAGCTTATGCAGGAGACAAAAGTAGTACTTCCCGACAGGGAGATGCCGAAACAGTGGTACAACATCATGGCTGATATGCCGAATCTTCCGAAGCCGCCACTGCATCCCGGGACAAAACAGCCGATAGGGCCTCAGGACCTGAGCCCGATCTTTCCCATGGCGCTTATTGAACAGGAGGTGTCAACGCAGAGGTGGATTGATATCCCTGACGAAGTCAGGAACATTTATGGCCTCTGGAGACCATCACCCCTTTATCGGGCCCACAGGCTCGAAGCAGCGATTGGGACTCCCGCAAAGATCTATTATAAATATGAAGGAGTGAGCCCTGCAGGAAGTCATAAGCCTAATACATCGATCCCTCAGGCATTCTATAACAAGCAGGCCGGCATCCGGAGGATCGCTACAGAGACAGGAGCAGGCCAGTGGGGATCGGCCATGGCACTTGCCGG
>QKDO01000105.1 GCA_003252075.1 Nitrospirota bacterium | reverse complement strand
ACGCTCGGGCTGGTCTACGGTCAGTTCACGTACACGAAGGAGACGCACGAGGCAAAGCTCGGCCCGATCGAGATTAAGGTAAAAGAGAAAGAAACCGTAAATGTACCTACGTGGGCCGGGATCGGAGCGATCACGGCCGGTGTTATCCTTCTCCTGAAAGACAAGAAATGATTGACCGCTGCCCTGTCTCCGTGCTGACCCTGCACCTGTCTGAAGGCCGATAATTCCGCCCTCACGTGGACCGGCCAGGCCCTTGTCTGATACGCACCATTCACCATGCAGCCCTCACGGAATTTGCGGCATCATAGATGGGGGAGAAAGAGGCGCGCAAGAAAGCTGCGGGCCATTCGGTGGGATCAAGGATCAGTATCCACGTCCGGTCCTGGAAGGTCGTCTCGTGCAAAAAGGCGTTCTCAGCGCCCAGCAAGAACGCCTGTTGCCGGGTGCACGGCAAGAGCAGCTTACTGCGTCAGACCTCGGTCATCCAGCCCCTGCCCTGGGCGGTGGCGCCTTTCTTCAATGCAGCCAGGAATGCCGACCGTAATGCATCGCTCATCAAGGCCCGCTTCACCGGGGGGAGGCGGAGAAATCCTCCGACAAAGCCCCGCATGAATTTGAGCGTCGCGCTTTGGGGGTTATCAAAGAGCTGGTTCTGGAGCGTCCCCCGTTCAAGGCACTGCAGTATAATGCGTTCAAAGGTCGTCTCCGGCGTAATGATCCTTTTCTTCCTGCGTACGAGGAACAATGCACTGCTTCTGCATTTCAACGCACAAACGCCGCAGCCCAGGCACATGGCTGCATCGGTCACCGGCCTCTTCTTTCTCCTTGCTCCGGGCCTATCATCTGCATGCATGGTTCTGGCATCAATGGGACAGGCCCGGGCGCACCGGCCGCACCCCGTGCAGGTTTCCTGATTAGTCTCCGGAAGGAAGCTCGATGTGATGACGACATTGGTAAACCCCGATTTCTTCATGCCGACGAGGAGATGGCAACAGTCGCCACAGCAGTGGCAGAGATAGGAGATGTTCTTTTGGACATTATCGACATTGAGCACCAGACCGAGTTCTTTTGAGCGCGCGACAATATCGGTCATTTCCGCCTTTGACACATTTTTTGCAAAGCCTCGCCGCAGGAGAAACTCCGCAGCCACGCCGAAGGAGGAGCAGGTATCAAGAGGAACGTTGCAGGTCTTCGTTCCTGTGTGCGTTGCCGTATGCCTGCAGGAGCAGGTGCCGATGGCGAAGGTCTTCTGCCCGTCAATGATTGACGACGCCTGTTCATAATCCAGGATCTCGACGTAGTTTTCCCGATCGATCATGTCCTCGTGCGGAATAGTCCTCATGAGGCCGATCTTTTCCCCTTGGGCGGAGTTCGCTGCGAGAAAAGTCTTCTGCCCGATCATATAGTCATGAAAAAGCCTGCTGATCTTCTTCCCGTCCTGGTCCGGGGCCGACCGCATCATGGTCAGTTCAAACACCCCTATCACCAAGGGTGACGGCATATAGTGAAAGGAACCAGACAGCCACAGGTCCATGACCAGCCCCTTTGAACAGAGGTTTTCCAGCAGATTGCGGAGCTGTATCTCGTCGTATCCGGTTATGGACCTCAGGCGGTCAAAGGGAGTGAGCGTGAAGGGCATCCGTACGACAAGATCTGCCTCCTCCGGGGCATAGAGTTCTTTTAACAGGGCATGGAAGGTCTCACTCCAGGGTGTGCGAAAGGAGAGATTATCTATCTTCGCTCCGAGTTTTCTGTAGACGTCTTTTCCGACAGCGTGTCCCATAATGAAGATCATCCTTTATGGCAAAAGAATGCTTGTATATGGAAAGTATAGTGGAAACGCTGCAAGGGGACAATCAGGCCGTTACTGTCAATCCCTGCGGCGACAGGCATATGATTTATGGGTGTGCCCGCCGTCTTTTTAGCATGCTCCACGCGACGCCATCGTTCAGGCAATCGGGTCAGGCTCGAACTTGTATCCGATGCTGTAGACAGAATGGATGAGCCGTGCTCCAGGATCGATAGCCTCTATCTTTCTCCGTAATTTCTTTATATGGCTGTCGATGGTGCGGTCGCTGACAATGCGCGCATCGGGATAGATTTGGTCCATAAGCTGCTGACGGCTATAGATGCGCCCTGGATTGGCGACCAGGAACTGCAGCAATTTGAACTCCACTGCTGTGAGTCCCAGGTCATGGTCGTGATATTTTGCCCGGAAGCGGTGTTCGTCCAGAACCAGCCCCTCTGCCTGCACGGTCTGCCCGTCGCGGGTGCGCCGGAGAACAGCCTTGACCCGCGCAACTACTTCGCGCGGGCTGAAGGGCTTGCAGATGTAATCATCGGCACCCAGCTCAAGTCCGAGCAGCCGATCGATCTCCTCTACCCTTGCAGTTACCATGATGACAGGGACGCTGGAGAACGTCCGGAGCTCCTTGCAGATGTCCATGCCGTCGCGTCCTGGCAGCATCAGGTCCAGAAGGACCATAGCGGGCTTGTGCTCCCTGACCCAGTCCACGACCTCCGACCCATGTGCCAGCAGAAAGGGTTCGAAACCTGATGCCTTCAGGTAATCAGAGAGCAGACGTGCCAGTTTTGGCTCGTCTTCAACAACAAGGATATTGCCGTTCACAGGGTGCCACCGGCAACGGGTAGTGCAACCCTGATCAGCACTCCGCCCAGAGGCGAAGGACGTGCAGAGATGCTCCCTGCATGGGCCTCGACGATATTTCTGCAGATTGCCAGGCCGAGCCCGGCGCCGCCGGAGTCCCTGCTTCTGGAGCCCTCCACCCGGTAGAGCCGGTCGAAAAGTTTCTCCAGATCGACATCCGGGACCCCGGGAGCGGAGTCCTCGAAATCCATGGTCGCCTGATTGTCACGACAGCTCAGCCGGATGACGAGCCCTCCTCCTGCATCGGTGTATTTCAAAGCGTTGTCGAGCAGATTGCTGAAGAGCTGCTGCATCCGCTCGGCATCGGCAAAGACCACGGGCTTCAATCCCGGTGAAATGTCTGTGGCAAGCGTGATGCCCTTGCGGGCGAACTCCGCGCCATAGGGTTCCAGGGAATCCCTGAGGACCTCCAGGAGATCAAGGTTTTCTTTGCGGTAGGTCAGAGTGCCAAGATCGGAAAGCGCAAGCTGGTAAAGGTCGTCTACGAGACGGTGCAGGCGAAGCGCCTCTGCATGGAGCGAGCGGATAGCATCCGGGGTGATGGTGCGGATCCCTTCCAGGAGGGCTTCAATTTCACCACGCAGCACGGACAACGGGGTCCGCAGCTCATGAGAGATATCGGCGACCCACTGACGTCTTGCCTTCTCGTTTTTCTCGAGGGTCAGTGCCATCTCGTTAAAGTCGCGGGCAAGCCGGCCCAGTTCGTCAGATGAAGAGACAGGGACCCGAACGTCATACTTCCCCAGTGCAAGATCACGGGTTGCAGCAGCCATGGCCCTGATTGGCCTTACCAGACGGTTGGCCAGGGGAAGAGAGAATATCACCACTACCAGGACTACGCCGAATGCCGCCAGAATCAGGGCAAATTTCTGCTGCTTTAGAAACGCAAGCTGCTGCGGATTAAGGAAGTGCTTCGGCGAAAGGAGCCCTATATAGCCGACCGTTTTGCCCTCATGGATGATGGGGCGGAAATTCGTCTCACCGGTTCCTGCGGGACCACCAAAGATCGGGGTTCGCTCTGCATCCAGAATAATGAAGCGAAATCGTGGACCGCGTGCATTCCTTGGCAACGGAAAAGGCGGAGCATTCCTCTTCTCCTTCAGCGAAGAGGCCTCACCATTATCAGGCTTCTCAGCCATAAGGCGCAGGCGCATGGTCCAGCGCCGCGGGTCTTCCCGCAGGAAAGCCCAGCTTCCCTGCTCTGCGTACAGCTGTTCCAGCCTTTCGGCCAACTGTTCCAGTCTGTCCTGCTCCAGAGTGGTGAGGTATTGGAGAAACCCGCGGTTGATGCTCCATTGCATGATGACGAACATGCTTAACAGTGCAAGAGCGGTAGCAGCGAGGATAGAGAGAAACAACTTATGCGTAATGCTGATCTTCATTTTTCTATTGTACATCGCGCTGCCGATGAATTTTCATTATCAATGAGCTCCGTCTAAATTTCCTCATTTCTTCCATAATTCCGCCATATTCGGCTGATATTCTGAACTCATAGGAGACAACGGACCATGGGACAGACACAGATCAACAGGAAAGGAGATGATGACAGGCTACTGCGGCCTGCAGACAGATCAACGGTTGGCGGAAGGCCGGGATGCGCAGCCGGCACAGGCAGCGTACAAGGGTTGCATGAACCCGGAAAAAAAGGAGAAAAAAGATGAAAAGAAAAGTCACCACCGTATTTATTACTTCCCTGACGATACTCTTCGGAGCGTACTTCGTCCTGTCCGCGAGTGCTGGTGAAAGGGGAATGGGGTGCGGCGAACACGGCATGAGGGGCGACGGAAAGATGCATGAGATGATGATGCATGAGGGTGCCCCCATGTGGCGGCATCTGGCGGCCCTCGGTCTTGACGACAAACAGAAGGCAGAGGTAAAGGAAATCAGAAACAGGGTGATGAAAGAGACGATCAGGAAGAGGGCGGATGAGCGTATCGCCGGCATAGAGCTGAGAGAGCTTCTCGATAAAGACCCTGTGGACATGAAAACGGTTGAGACAAAACTGAAACAGATCGAATCGCTGCGCACGGACATACGCCTCTTACATATAAAGGCGATGGAAGAGGTCAAAGCGAAATTAACGCCCGAGCAGAAGAAAAAAGTCAAAGATCTGTGCGATAGGGAGCCTATGATGGGTGGCACAGGCAAAAAGGGCGGAAAGATGCACGGTACGAAGAGAATGCCGCCCCCTCCCGGAGCGGAAAAAGAGGAGAAGAAATAGAACAGGGGGCAACAGGTTCAAAGGTGCCCCTGAATGCCCGGGCCATCAGATACTCATTTACCTCCACGATGGACCGGGCATCTCTGCCTCCTCACCGGTTCTGCATCAGCTTCTTTAGAGGGATGATCACGTTAGAAGTCGGGGGTATTCGTGGTAAACAGGCAGGAATTATTTTTCTTCTACGGCAAAGCGAACAGGTCTTTGACCAGTGACACGTTGCCTGTCCATAGACGGCACCAAAAGAACTTCTTGTGCGGCAGTGGACCGCCCGAAAGATCCGGGGAGAGCTGAAAATCGCTTAGCGTGATAAGGGGACTGTCTCATATCAATAGCCAAACCTGACCCCAAAAGGTACGTCCCTTATTCACTTGCCTTTGCCTTTGCCCCCTGTACGCTCAGCCGCTTTATTTCCTCCCGCACTTCTTCCTTGCTGATAGTCCCAATCTTAAGCTCGTTAATTAGGGTTCCTGATCACACCTGTTGTTCATGAACAGTTCTTTATGCGGTACTACTTCTTTGGGATCAAGTGTTTCAGCCATGAATTAATAAGCGATGACCCTTTGTTCAGCCATGAATTATCAGATGGCGCCCCTGTCGCCAACTTGAAGATCAGCGTCAATTCTCCTGTTTTATCTTCAGAAAGCCCATGTTCCAAATTCCATAGCGTTCCTCTCAATTCGGATTTATCGGGTGATGTCACCAATGCTTTAAACTCCTCGTGCAATGCCTGATGACAGGATGAGCATAAGTTGCCGAAAGTTTCCTCTGCCCATCCCCGACATTGCCTGCAATCGCTGATTTGTCCCCGCCAGTGGTCAATATCTATTTGTAACTCTTTAATCTTAAAGAAGAGATAAACGAAGTCTTCTCTGTCCATCTACCTTTCTCTCCGTATCATCCCGAGCTTCCATGGTAACTCAGGTTTTCTCTATTTCCATAACCCCAATCTCTTCACCCTTGCTTCACTCTCTGCCACAATATACTCTGATGCATATGGGGGCTTCAAGTAAATTCTCTAGACCCACATGGGTAAGAACTTTCGACATCTGTTCAATCACTGAGAGGTCTGATGAGAGCAGCCCCAGGCCAGATAGAACGTTTGGCCCTCGTGTACTGCGGCGGATAGGATACCGAGGCGCCAAGCTGCTCAGCCGCGTGCCAGACCCATCGGGGATTATCCAGGAAAGCGCGTGCCATGCAGACCATATCAGCATGACCTGATACGATGACATCTTCGGCTTGTTCCGGGGTGACGATCATACCCACAGCTCTGGTATCAATGCCGGTTTCTCTCTTGACCTTGGCTGCAAGGGGAATCTGGTACCCCGGCGCAACCGGTGCGGCGACTGAAGGTATAATGCCGCCCGACGAGACACAGACATACCCTACGCCAAGTGGTTGCAGTTGACGGACGAAGGCGACTGCGTCATCAGGGAGCCATCCTTCCTCGCTCCAGTCTGTCCCGGTAATACGAACCCCAAGGACGATATCCTCAGGCAAGGCCTCTCTGACCGACTGCACAACGGCAAGAGGAAAACGCATCCTGTTTTCCAGGCTGATGCCATAGCGGTCTTGACGATGATTCGCCAGGGGAGAGAGAAATTCATGCAGAAGGTAGCCATGGGCCGCGTGAACTTCAACAACCTCAAAGCCTATTCTTGCCGCTCTATGTGCTGCATCATGAAAGGAGGAGAGAATTCTTTCCATTCCTCTTTCTCCCAAGGCATCAGGTGCAGGCCAGCCGGTATCATAGGATATCGCAGAGGGCGCCATTGTTTGCCAAGGGTCATCTCCGGGACCGAGAGGGTCGCCCCCCTTTTCCCAAGGACGGTGAGCTGAGGCCTTGCGCCCCGCATGGGCAAGCTGAATGCCGAATCGCGTGGAGCCCCCAAAACGCCGGACCGCGCTCATAACCCTGATAAGTGCTGACTCACAGGCATCAGAGTAAAGCCCAAGGCAGCCATGGGTGATCCTGCCGCGCCTTTCTATAGCAGTGGCTTCCAGCATGACAAGGCCGGCGCTTGAACAGCCGAGTTGAATCAGGTGCTGCAAATGCCAGTCCCCGGCTACCCCGTCATCTGCACTATATTGACACATGGGGGAGACGACCACGCGGTTTGACAGCTCAACGGAACCAAGCTGAAAAGGTGTGAAAAGCTGACTCATGGAGCAAAACCTCCTCTGTAAATCGAGTTGAAACGTGCGCCGACTGCTTGGGACGGCCTAAAACGAAACCCTGTTTACCCTGTTGAGCTTCCTTTGTGCCGTACGGAAATACCGGACATCCGGTCTGCCAAATACCATGGTATAACCGATATGATGATCTTCGGGGATCCCTATTTTAGTTCTCATCTCAGGGACTATGGCTGTTATGGCCCACTTTAAGAGGCCGTTCCAGAGAGTGCCTATTCCCATGCTTTGTGCCAGCAGTTCAAAAGACGTAAGCGCAATCAGTGTGTCAGCTTCAGGTGAAGGACCGTTTTTCGGTGTCGATACAGCGAGCATATGAGGCGCCCCACGAAAGATCACATCCTTTCCCGCATGCCAGGCATCGACGAGACCTGAATAAAACTCGAGGCCAGTGGGAATCCTTTTATCTTCAACAGCCTTTATTATGCCGGCCATGGTTTCCTGACGTATCTTTTCCATCACGCGAGGGTCATCCACGACAGTAAAAAGATTCTGGCGATTATTGATCCCCGTGGGTGCATGAGCAATCACCTGTAGCAGATGGCTGATCGTGTCCCAGTCAATTGGGTCCTTCAGGTAACGCCGGACGGCCCGACGCCCCTTGATAAGCGTCGCGAGCTTTCCGGGGTCAGGGAAATTACCCGCAATAGGGCCGGCGCTGTCCGGATCAAGTCCAAGAATGCTCACAGCCCCTTCGCTGCAAACAGTAAGGCAGTGCTGGCATTGAATGCATTCACCCTCTCTGCCGGGAATGATAGAAGGATATTCATCGCTGAATCCGATAATGCTTCGCGGGCAATCCTCGACACACTCCCCGCACTTGATGCATCGATCTTTATCAACGGTAAAGTTAATCATTCTTTGCTCCTTTCCATGACGATGAACAGTCGACCAAACGCAGGTCTGCGTTCAACAATGCGCCAAAACACGACTCTTTGCCTTGTACCAATAATAACAGGGGCATTGTCCCGTGCGATCGTAAACTTCTCCATGAGGCAGACAGCTCCAAAGTAGAGTTTTCAGCATTCTGTTGCATATATTCAGCCGGTGTCAAGTCCCCTAACGCATCATGCGGTCGCTGCTCGTTATTTTCGATTATCCACCAGCACGTTTTCTCCCGAACCTCTGATAAGCTCTGGGACAGATATAGGTTCGCAGCGTGATGAGCCGGGCCGGTGCAGATAGCCCCCGGGTTCATATGATTGAGCCGAGCGCATTAAGCCGGGAACTGGACAGTATTCGTCAATTGGCCCCGGGAATGATGCTCTCAACACATTTGCCGGCAGCGCCGGGCTCCTGGGCAGCTGCTGGAGCCGCTTGCGAAAGTCCCTGCATTGGACCCAATTCATGGATCCCGACCGGAAAGCACGGGAACAGATAGTGACACAGGGTAGATAGCCACGGGAGAGTCCTGTGCCAGCACTGATGCGCCGGCAACCTCTGTGCCCAAAAGCTCTGCGCCCTTCTTCTTATAAACTTCTTCGTTGCAGGTTCTTGAAACGTCATACATGGGCAACGGCGTGCACGGAATAGACAATGCCAGTCAAAAGTTGTAAGTACGGTTGCGGACAGGTCGGATAAGCGACGGTCTCATCTGCGCAGTTTCTTCTGTAAGACCGTCCCGCAGTTTCGGCGCGTTACCTATACCGTTAAGGGACCGACGGCGAAGCGTTCAAGGATTCGCTCTTGAGAAGGGCCTGTCCTTAATCGCTATCGCCGACATCAGATAATCGATAACGCTTCGAGATAACAGCACTTTTTACTTCAGGGTTGCCACTTTTTTCTGGAGTCCCTTTACGATTTCCTCTTCCTCATGCAGGGTAGACGTGCTGCGCTTGGTTGCGGCGACTTCGAGCCTCAACTCTGAAAGGTAGGAGTCAAGGATTTTCTTCAACACGTCCCGCTCTTTGTTGTCCACTTCCATCATCATGTCCATCCACCTCCTTACTGGCGTACTCTCTGATTAAATTATATCAGAAAAAGTGAATATGCATAGTCTGGCAGGAATCAGGTCGCCACCATCAAGCCGATGCATGTTTTTCAACAATCATGACCTTATCCCAGTGTTGGCTTCTCAGGTTTATCAGGCTAATAAGCGGGTTCGAGCCGAACGGCAGGAAGACTTTAACGAGAACAAGTACTCACAGGAACAAACACTGGTTTCAATTATTGATAACTGTTCTGTACGCACCGCAACACTTCTAATCGCTGGCGCAGCAACGAGATCGGATATCACGGCGCCGTTGAAAGCTGAGCTTCCAACGGCGCCGTGACCTATTGGTGCTCATATTCATAGACTACCCACAGATATGCGAAAGGACACACCCTTTATGACTGAATGTCCACTGCGCCGGCTACTCCTTGCGGTTCAGCTTGTTGCACCAAAGCATTTCTAAGAATCCGGTGAAATGTCAATTAATTCCTCGCGGAAATCTCCATTAATCAGACGCCACGAATAGAAAGAAATCATCCCGCCGCCATAGATGGAAAAGATAAAATAAGAAAGATCCTCCCACGCTGCATCACGGTCCGTGCCTGAAGGCCGTGGCGGGTGGTCCGGATGACTATGAGCGATGCCCATAATTTTCAGGCCATGCTTTTTACCCTCGTCCTCCACCCGCTTATAATCAATAGGGGCGATCTCATACCGGTCATTACAGCGATCTTTGTTTTGATTGATTGCCGGAATAAATTTCTTGATCTTTGGTTTATTAGGTGAGTCAGTAGACACCCCCAATAAGAATCCGCAACCTTCCTCCGGATAGAGCTTCTCAAAATATGAACCCATCTCCCGCGCTAAAGAATATGGCAGAGAAGGTCCATAATAAGATGTGTCCCAGATTTTTTCAGAAAGATAACGGTCTGCGCCATCAGGCAGGACGGTGACAATCACGCTGCCCGGATTTTGCTCTGCAACCTTCAGCGCCGCAATATAATTTGCCCCTGAAGATATACCGGTAAACACGCCTTTTTCAGCAAGAAGATTGACTCCTCTATACGCCTCATCAGTGCTTATAAATAGCGTCCCATCCAGAACATGTTTCCCTGCGGCAAAAAGACCCTTTAATCTGCGGCCATAAAGTTCGATTTCCGGGACCGCCTCTGTTGCCATATGTTTTGTGCCCTCAATGCCATGAAAATCCTCGGCCGGCTCAACAGATAAAACGGTAACTGACGGCTTCAGGCTCTTAAGCCGTCGGGCAGTACCCAAAACAGTGCCTGCCGTGCCCGTAGCTGCCAGAAAATGTGTCACCTGTCCTTCCGTCTGTTCAAATATCTCCAGAGCGGTCTTATAGTGCGCCTCAAAATTGGCAGGATTGTAATACTGATTTGGCCAGAACCATTGTTCAGGCTCAGTGTTATACAGAGACAAGACCTTTTCCAACGCTCCATTAGAACCTGCTAAGGGATCGGCAAAGATTATTTCGACCCCGGCGGCTCTCAGGATATCCTGTCTTTCACGGCTGGCTTGCGGAGGTATGACCAGAGTCACCGGAATACCCAGAAGACGGCCGATGACAGCCAGTCCTATGCCTGTATTGCCACTGGTCGCTTCTATAATTCTGCGTCCGGGCAGAAGATATCCCTTTTCTATCCCTTTATAGAGCATATTGAACGCAGGCCGGTCCTTGACAGATCCACTTAAATTATGGCTTTCCACTTTGGCCATCAGAACTGCCAGTCCCCCGGGCTGTGTCAGGTTCAACAGGGGAGTTTTACCGATGCGTTGCGCAATATCTTTCAGCTGCATACAGGATTCCATATTTCGTACCAGAATACTTGATCACATTTTCGGGAAAAATGTATTTTATTTCTTCTTTTCAATGACATATATAACATCATAATATTACTTGCATCTTCAAAAAAAGGCTAATTTTATGGAAAATCTTAACATCAAGAAGGGAATGTTTTTACGATAGGTAAAAGATGCGTATCGGATGTCAGTCTCAGCGCATCCGCGTGTTTCAGGTATTCGCTGCAGCATGAGTTGCGCAGAGTGTGCCACAGTGGGTGCAGTTTTTCCTGGCTGAGGAGTAGGGCCCACAACATTATTATCCCTGCCACGCCGCTGGTGTGACCTCTATTCATAACGCTGCCGCAATTAACTTTCAGCCGCTTCAATTCCGGGGAGAAGCGAGCACTGCAATTATTTCAACAGGTGATGAGCCATTCCCGTGAAGGATGGGAGCAGTTTGCACCGACTATCTCTCAGTACCAACATCTTCGGGTCGTTAAAGTGATCGATAAGAGTCGTCGCAACAGAGCTGCGGCTGAAATTGCGGTATACATGTCGTATTACGCATATGATAGAGGTTCTCGGTTACAAAGACCGAGGCTTTTATAACATTTGATGTAAAGCACAGCGTCTATGCTCGGCAAAAAACCCACCAGTTGTTTTACATCAAATTGACATGGCATGTTTTTCTGCTATATTGAAGGCAGATAGTGTGCGCTCCCGTTACAGTCCTCCCGTCGTGAAGAGGATATGTAAAGTGGCGGATGTTGTGTATAGTGAGATTTCTTATGCGAAAGGAGAATGTTAATGAAACAGAGGTCTAATGGATTGACTGCAGTGTATGCTGGTATTCTGTTGGCAGTTGCGGCATGTGCAAGCCAACAGCCCTTGGTTACCATAGGTCCTGCAAAAGGCGAAATTGTGCTTGCAGTGAAGGCCAGCAGTTTCTCTTTTGAACCAAACAATATTAAGGCTTACCGCGGAGATGTGATTGTTCTCAAGGTTGAAAACATTTCCGACTCAGGACACAATTTTACGATAAAAGACCCTCAGGGCAACGCGCTGCAAAATGTTGCTCTTCCTTCGAAAGAGATAGTCACCGTCAAGGTCCCCCTTTCTGAAGCAGGTACCTATGAGTTCTATTGTGATAAACCATTTCATTCGGGATTCGGCATGAAAGGCCAGATTACGGTTAACAGTGAACCCTAAGGAAACGACTAACTTTTCAAAGATTTATGAAAAGGTATTGATTTTAGGATTATATTAGCTAAATAGTTGCTGAGATTCTTAAGCAAGCGTCTGCGGGCAACGGCTTCAAGCTAGGACCGGAGATCGTGCTGCCGATTGGCCTGGAAGCATACCTCGCATCTGAATGAGGTGGGAAGAAATAACGTGGCTGTTCAGGAGGAACATTCGTGAAAAGATATGATGTCATCGTTATCGGGGCGGGAGATGTCGGCCTCGGCATAGTCTTCAGGGCTGCCTCCGACGGCCGCAAGGTTGCTCTAATCGACAAAGGGAATGCAGGGGGGACCTGTATCAATAGCGGCTGTGTTCCTTCCAAAACTCTGCTTTATACCGCGGACAGGATAACCGAGATCCGGGAGGCGGGCAGGTTCGGTGTCAGGGCTAGCATCGATGAAATCGACTTCCGGGCGGTCATGGGGCGGATGCACCATGCTGTGGAGAGCGGCAGAGAGGCGATTGCGAAGTCGATAGCGGAGACCGAAGATCTGGACTTTCTGCGGGGACAGGGACACTTTCTGGACGGTCATACGCTCGATGTCAGTGGAAAGAAGATCCGAGGAAAGAAGATTTTTATCGCCTCGGGAGCCCGTCCGTCAATACCGTCGATAAAAGGCCTTGAGGAGTCTGACTATCTGACGAATGAGACTGTGCTCAACCTTGACCGGAAGCCAGAGAGTCTGATAATCATAGGCGGCGGTTATATTGGACTCGAATATGCGCATTTTTTTTCTGCTCTCGGAACGAAGGTGACCATGATACAGCGCGGCCGGACACTCCTTCCGTCAGGGGAGCCGGAGATATCTGAATTACTGAAGACCGGAATCGGCAGACGCGTCGAACTGCTCCTGGGGTTCGATCCCGAAGAGGTGAAACAAACCACAGAGGGATGTGTTCTGACCACGAAGGATACGGCTTCAGGTGACGGAAGAGAAGTTGCCGCAGAAAAACTGATGATAGCCGCGGGAAGAAGATCGAATGCGGATCTGCTGAGGGTCCGGGCTGCGGGGATCGAAACCGACGAACGCGGGTTTGTGAAGGTCAACAACTTTCTGCAGACGAACCTCCGGCACATATGGGCAGCCGGGGATGCGACCGGCAGGGCAATGTTTACCCATGCGGGAGACAAAGCAGCCGAAATCGCGTGGAATAACGCAACTCACAGGAAGAAGATCAGGATGGATTTCGGGTCGGTTCCCCACGCGGTATTCACCTGTCCACAGGTAGCTTCGGTCGGCCTGACAGAACAGGCGGCTGCTCAGGACCATAAAATTCTAGTTGGCCGCGCCCGTTACGCAGACACGGTGATGGGCGAGGCGATGATCGAGGAGAAAGGGCTTGCAAAGGCGATCGTGGAAAAGAAGACCGGAAGGATACTGGGGTTTCATATAATCGGTCCGCATTCCTCCATCCTGATCCAGGAAGTCGTTAACGTCATCGGCAGAAAAGGCGGACTCAAAGAGCTCACCGGCGGTATGCATATATTCCCTGCCCTTTCGAATATCGTGGTGGAGACATTGAGCAACCTTGAGTGAAAAAAAGAACTTCGCCCCTTTCCCGAACCGTCTTAAGGTCTGGGCGATTATCATGGCCGGAAACATGCCGCCGGATTTGGTGGTCAATGACGTTTCCAAGGAATGGTAAATATCGTGCCAATTGAGATTTTTACCCCGTTTGCCCTTATTTTAATCGCCGGCCTCAAACATAAATCACTAAGATGTAGAAGCTGACAATAAGGGAAAATCCCGATAAAGCCGAACCCTCTGTGAGAAGGGGGGAAAGCGGCTGGTCTTAAGCAGTAAGTGGCCGAGTTGCCGAAGATTGAACCTCTGATGGGCGCAGAACAAGGAGGTGAGATTATGGCGTGATACTTAATTCTGATGAATCTAACCGACCAAGGGGCCAGGAATGTCAAAGAAGCAACAACACAAATCCAAGAAGTTGCCAAGGCGCGGGAATCTTCAGCGGGAATCTTCAGGAGGAAAGCTGATTGACTTCTAAACAGTACTGGGTCAATACGATCATTTGGTAAGCGCAGACGTTCCGCGTGACGAAGTTGGGCTAATGCAGCTGCTTGGAGTTGGGGCGGTTGGAAATGTAAAGACAGTCACTCTCAGGGCATTCACAAAGGACGAATTAGCAGCAGCTATGAAGAAGCTGCCTTGAGTCTGTGAAACGGCAATAGATGGACATCAGCACGCTGTATGCCCGGAATGGCGTGGACAGCTGACTTCACGCATTGTCGATGGATATGCTATCATGGTCGAAAGAGACGGAGGATTGCACTCTTTCTTCCTGATATCAACACCCCGGAGCACGGTTATTTTGGTGTGGAATTCAAATTAGAGTCTTTCTTCGCCGAATATCCCGCCCATTATCATGGAAGCAGCATCCAGGGCTTTGCATCGAGTAGGTATTCGCTGAAACTT
>QKDO01000003.1 GCA_003252075.1 Nitrospirota bacterium | reverse complement strand
TCTTCCACCATCAGATCTCCAGAGAAAAGTTCAGGCACAAAGCGTAAGGATAGCCGTAAATAATTTCGCTATTATAGCATACCCGGAAGTGAAGGAACCCGCACTGACATCAGGTCGGGTAAATCTAAATCGCAGCTGACATTTTCTCGTGACGCGGAGAGGAGTCCCGCAGGGAAAAAGATGCGGCTACCACCCTGCAATGCGGACGGCGAGCACCCTGCAGGAATTGTTGTGGATGCAGGCCGTGTCGCCAAAATGCCGATACAGACCTCGTACCAGTCCGTCTGATCGTCCCTTGTCTCAGCTGTCCAGACAGAGCAGTTATTCAGGGGAAAGGTTGCGTCAACGCCGTCAACACTCCGGAGTTCGGTCCGTGCAGGCATCCTCCAGCAGGACAAATCGCCGAGCTTCAGCGAATGGATATACTCCTTCGCCTGATTCCAGCCCACCATAATGTTCGGGTCGGGTGCCCGCTGGAGCCCTGAGCGGGTATCGGTGACGTCCGTATCCGGAGGAACGATAAGGCGGCATATACCGGTGAAGGAAGCGCAGCAATCTTGACTGCGGGAACGGGCTGCCACCTCTCATCCGTTACAGGGCCATCCAGCCCCGCTTCTTTCTCACATGCGGGCAGCTGAAGAGCTGTCAAGAAAGTGAGCGGAAGCAGAAAGGCCATCCCTGCTGTGCATCCCGCTGCCATGAAACTCCGCATCCTGCGCCGGTTTAGAAATTGATGCCGAGGTCGGGAAAGAACGATGTCAGCTGGCGCACGTTATTTGTCAGGAGAAGTATACCGAAGATAATAAGAACCAGTCCGCTGACCATCATAATGTACCTCATGTATTTTCTGATCTTGGCAGAATAGGTGAGGAACGAGTTGAACATAAGCGAGGAAAGAAAAAAGGGAACAGCAAGACCGAGCGAGTAGACCGCGAGCAACTTGAACCCATATACCGCAGAACCCTTTGAACTGGCATACACCAGGATGGTACCGAGAATCGGGCCAATGCAGGGTGTCCAGGCTGCGGCAAAGGTCATGCCGACAAAAAATGTGCCGATATATCCAGCCGGTTTTCCAACCAGGTGGAACTTGCGTTCTCTCGTCAGAAAATCCAGCTTTATGATCCCGGATACGAAAAGCCCGAAGAAGATGACCAGCACACCCCCGATGTTGCGTATCCAGTCCTGATACAGGAAGAGGAATCTGCCAATAACGGATGAAGAGGCCCCGAGGGCGATGAAGATCATGGAAAACCCGGCGATAAAGGCAAGAGAGTTTGTGATCGTCAGAAAATGTATCCTTTTTTTGTCCACTCCTTCTTTCAGGTCTTCGAAGGAGACACCGGTAATGAACGATACATAGGAAGGGACCAGCGGGAGAACACAGGGAGAAAGAAAAGAAAGGACGCCGGCAAGGAATGAAAGGGAAAACGAGACATCTTTCATATTCAGACTCCTTCGCCGGCAGCACAGTCATCCGTGCTGCCTTTGATCTTCTCAACTGCATGGACCAAAATGTCCATTACCGCCGCAAGTCCTTCCTTCACTGCTTTTGTGCTCCCGGGAAGATTGATGATCAGGGTATTTCCCCTGATGCCGGCAACTGCCCGTGAAAGCATCGCTCTTCTCGTCTTTCCGAGGCCTTCCAGTCTCATGGCTTCTGCAATACCGGGGATTTCCCTGTCGATCACCGCAAGCGTTGCCTCCGGAGTCACGTCGCGCGGGGAAAGGCCCGTCCCCCCTGTGGTAATGATCAGATCTACGTTATTACTGTACTCGATAAGTTTGGATTTTATCAATTCCTTCTCATCGGGAATGACCTGATAATACCGGACATCCGCAGAGATCCTGGCAAGCATCTCCCTGATAGCCGGACCTGCAAGGTCCTCCCGTTCTCCGGAGGAACCCTTGTCGCTCAGTGTCAGTATTGCTGCGGTGATCATGATCCCGACGACAGGCTGATGACAGCGACGTCATCGCCCGTTCTGATCGGCCCGCCATGAACGACCTTGATAAATATCCCTTCCTTGGGCATGACGCAGTCTCCTGCCTGGTAGAAGATCGCGCATCGGGTATGGCATTCCTTGCCGATCTGGCTCACCTCCCCGATTATGTCCTTGCCGATCTGCACCCTGGTGCCGACGGGAAGGGAAAGGAGGTCAATGCCTTCAGTAGTGATGTTTTCGGCAAAGTCGCCTGGCTTTACATCAAGTCCCATATCCTGCATCTTTTTTATACTCTCAAGCGCAAGGAGACTGACCTGCCGGTGCCAATCAGAGGAGGAATGCGCGTCTCCTTCAATGCCGTAATCGGCCCTGATAACAGCCTCTTCAACAGGCTTTTTCCGAACCCCTTTTCTTTCGCTGATATTGATTGAGACGACTTTGCCGGACATACTAATAGTCAATCTGTCAAGGCGTACACGCGTAAACAGTCATGCACATCCCCATTATAACGACAATGTGAATACAGCAGACCCGCACGTATGCGCATAGACGCTTTCACGCAAGTACGTTTAATTACGTTCCTTCCTGCCAGCTCGAAAGATATTTCTTCTGGGCAGGGGTAAGGACATCAATTGCAATACCCATGGATTTGAGCTTCAGACGTGCGATCTCCTTGTCTATCTTTTCCGGTACGCTGTAGACCTTGTTTTCGAGCTTCCGGTAGTTCTTTGCCATATACTCGGCGCAGAGCGCCTGGTTTGCAAAACTCATATCCATGACCGCAGAGGGATGGCCTTCTGCTGCTGCAAGGTTGATCAGTCTGCCTTCTCCAAGGAGATAGATTCTCCTGCCGTTCCTGAGCGTATATTCCTCGACAAAGTCACGGATCACCCTCTTCGCCTTTGCCATCTTCTGGAGCTCGCTGATCGAGATCTCGACATTGAAATGACCCGAATTGCAGAAGATGGCGCCGTCCTTCATGAGCGGGAAACACTCCCTGTAAATAACATCGATATCCCCGGTGGCCGTGACAAAAATATCTCCGAAGCGGGCAGCCTCCTTCATGGTCGTAACCTCGAACCCGTCCATGGTGGCCTCAAGTGCCCTGAGCGGGTCGACCTCGGTAACCACAACCCGCGCGCCCATGCCTTTTGCCCGCATGGCGATGCCCTTGCTGCACCAGCCGTATCCCGCAATCACGAAGATCGAGCCGGCAATCAGCCGGTTCGTTGCCCTCAGGATGCCGTCGATTGTCGACTGGCCCGTACCGTAGCGGTTGTCGAACATATATTTCGTATAGGCATCGTTCACAGCGATGATGGGATATTTCAGCACGCCGTCCGCTGCCATGGCCCTCAGCCTGATCACGCCGGTCGTCGTCTCCTCGGTGCCGCCGATGATGTCCCTGAGCAGGTCCTGCTTTTTCGTGTGGAGGACAGATACAAGATCTGCGCCGTCATCCATGGTAATATGCGGCTTGAGGGAAAGCGCATCCATGATATGGCGGTAGTAGGTTTTGTGGTCCTCTCCCTTTATCGCAAAGGTCGAAATACCCGAGTTCTTTGCCAGCGAGGCGGCAACATCGTCCTGGGTGCTGAGGGGATTGGACGCGCAGACGTAAACTTCTGCCCCTCCCGCCTTGAGGGTCTCTGCAAGATTGGCAGTCTCGGTCGTGACATGGAGACACGCTGCCAGACGAATGCCCTTCAGGGGTTTCTGTTTCGCAAACCGCTCCCTGATGGAGTGGAGCACCGGCATCTCCTTCTCTGCCCACTCGATCCTGAGAGCGCCTTTCTTCGCAAGGGTGATATCCTTCACGTCATGCTTTACCATGTATCCTCCATTAATCAGGTGCAGGCAGAGGCAAAGATTTATTTTGCCTCTGCCTTATAGCCTTAACCTTAAATTTTACAGTCCTGCCTCTTTCTTGAGCGTTTCTGCCTTATCCGTCTTCTCCCAGGTGAAATCCGGATCGTTCTTCCCGAAGTGCCCGTAAGCAGCCGTCTTTTTGAAGATCGGCCTCCTCAGCCGCAGATAATCGATAATGCCTTTCGGCGTAAGATTGAAATTTTTCCTGATAAGCTTCGCGATAGCCTCCTCCTCGATCCTGCCGGTCCCATAGGTATCGACAAGGATCGATACCGGCTCCGGCACGCCGATTGCGTAGGCAAGCTGCACTTCGACCTTATCGGCAATACCGGCCGCAACGATGTTCTTTGCAATATAGCGGGAAATATAGGCGCCTGAACGGTCGACCTTCGTCGGGTCTTTTCCCGAGAAGGCACCGCCTCCGTGGCTTCCGACACCGCCGTAGCTGTCAACGATGATCTTCCTTCCGGTAAGACCGGTGTCTCCCATGGGACCGCCGACGACGAAACGGCCTGTAGGATTGATGTAATATTTCACGGTCTCTTCGTCAAGCAGTCCCTTCGGGACAACAGGCTTGATCACCTTTTCGATGATGTCCTCCCGCATGTCCTTCATGTGAACCTCAGGGCTGTGCTGTGAGGAAACGACAACCGTATCAATGCGAAACGGTCTCCCGTCCCGGTACTCGATGGTCACCTGCGACTTGCCGTCAGGTCTGAGATAGGCAAGGATATCCTGCTTCCTCACCTCCGAGAGCCGCATTGAGATCTTATGCGCAAGCATGATCGGCATGGGCATCAGCTCCGGGGTCTCATTGCAGGCATACCCGAACATCAGTCCCTGATCTCCTGCACCTCCGACGTCCACGCCCATTGCTATATCTGAGGACTGCTGGTCAATGGATGTTATGACCGAGCACGTTTCGTAGTCAAATCCATACTTGGCCCTGGTATAGCCAATATTCTTTATGGTCTCCCGCACGATGTCAGGGATATGCACATAGCAGGTTGTCGAAATCTCTCCGGCAACAAAGGCAAGGCCGGTCGTCACCATGGTCTCGCATGCTACCCGGGCTACCGGGTCCTGTGCGATGATCGCATCAAGGATCGAGTCTGATATCTGGTCAGCTATCTTGTCAGGATGGCCTTCCGTAACTGATTCGGACGTAAAAAAGTAGTTTTTTCTGGGCATGGACGCACTCCTTTCAAAAACAGGAATTTGATATTGTATACTTTCTCGACAAGAAAATAAAAGACAATCAGACCTTATCCTGATACTATGGAATCAGGGAACGAAAGGAGAGATATCATGAAAAAAATACTTGCAGCGTACGATGGCTCAAAAGAAGCGGGGAAAGCTGTCCAGACCGCTATTTCTCTTGCACGGGAGTTTGGATCATCGCTGACTGTGATAGCGGTCATTCCGGAACCGTACCTTGCCGAACTGGTCGAGTTAGACCGGATACGCATTCTTGACACCCTCAGCAACGATGCGAAGAGTGCTCTTGCCAGGCTCAAGCAACAGGCGGCCGGTATAACTTCGGTTAAAACGCTGATCAAATTCGGGAGCCCGGCAGCAGAGATACTGGACGCAGCAGCCAAGATGAAAGCAAGCCTTATCGTTACCGGGTCACATGGCAGGCACGGCGCTCAAAGGTTTTTGATGGGAAGCGTTGCTTCAAAGATCGTTGATAATGCCCCCTGTTCGGTTCTTGTGGTGAAATAGCCAGTTAGGAAAATCATGCATCATCCTGTGTCTGGTCTGTCCGGTCTCCTTGAAAGAAAATGACGGCATCCGCGAAGAAGGATCAGCGGATAAATTCCCTGAGCATGTCGTCAAACCCCTTCGGCGTAAAACCGAAATATCGTTCTATTGCATCTCGCGCGGCGATATTGTCCTGTTCAAGGAGACGAAGCTGATCCGAAGTAACGGGGGGGGATGGCAGAATGCGTTCCAGGATCGAGGCGCTGAGTTTCATGAAGCCCATGGGTATGCTGAAAACGGGTTTCTTGAAACCCATAGCCCTTGAGAGATGTTCAACGATCTCCCGGTAGGTAAGGTGCTCGGGCCCGCCGATGTCATAAGTGCCGGTAAAGCTCGCCGGGTTATCGATAACCTTCTGAATGCATCTCAGCCAGTCCTTAATATAGACGGGCTGGAATTTTGCCTTGCCTTCTCCGGGCAGGGGAAGCACCGGGGAGAGTTTTATCATGTCAGCAAGTTTCCGCGTAAATCCATCCCAGGGACCTATGATAAGCGATGGCCTGAATATCGTGGAGGGGATACCGCTCTGCCTCACGATTTCCTCGGCTTCCGCCTTTGTCCTCAGGTACCCTGACCATGACCCCCTGTCTGCACCGAGGGCTGACTGATAGAAAAAATGCCTGACGCCCGCCCTTTTTGACTCGGCAACAAGATCCCGGGTACCCTGAACATGCACAGCCTGGAATGTTGCAGATCCTTTTTCTTCAATAATACCTACGAGATGTATGACAACGTCGTCCTGATGCAGGATGCCGCGCAATGTTTCAGGCCGGATGACATCTCCGGGGACCACGCGGCAGCCTTTTGCAAGAAGCGATCTGGATGCAGTTTCCGAGCGGGCAAGGCAGGCGATGTCACTGCCAGCAGAAACCAGGTGGCTGACAAGGTGGCCGCCGACAAAGCCTGATGCGCCGGTGATAACGATCATGGAGCCCTCCGCTTGTTTCCGCGGGCCGGGCAGACACGGTGCGCTACCGCGTCTTCAGGATTCGGGGTACCGGCTCCGCGCTGTCATATACCGACAAGTTTTTTGAATGCAACGAACGTGCGATCTTCGATCTCTTGATGCATGCTGTTGCCATGAGCGTCCATGGTCACGACCGCCGGAAACGAAGCGACCTGCAAGAGCCACATTGCCTCGGTCGTGCCAAACTCCTCAAGTTTCCAGACGTCGACAGCCCTTGTTATCCTGTCAGCAAGATACGCCGCAGCTCCCCCAATGGTATGCAGATATACGCACCCTGCTTCCTGCATTGCCCTGAGGGTCTTCTTGCCCATGCCTCCCTTCCCCATGATGCCGCGCAGACCATACTCTTTGATCACCTCTGCTTCGTACATCTCGACGCGGATGCTGGTTGTCGGGCCCGCCGCAACCACCGCATACCCTGCGTCGGTCTTCCGCATGATCGGTCCGCAGTGATACAGCACCGTGCCCGACAGGTCAAAGGGCATCTCTGTTTTCCGTGGTCGCTGTTCAACGAGATACTTATGTACTTTGTCCCTTCCGGTAACAAGGGTGCCGTTCAGCAGCACAAGGTCTCCCGTCTTCAGGGAAACAACATCTTCCGATGACAAGGGCAGTGTAAGGTTCCGGGAGTTCACCATATGAGCCGGCCCCTTCTCATCGCCCAGCATCCGACAGAGACATCGACGAAATACGATGCGGGATGCCGATGGTTGACCCCGATCTTCACACCCAGCGCCGTTGTCCTTCCGCCAAGACCCATGGGGCCTATGCCGAGGATATTGATATCCCTGAGCAGCTGCTGTTCAAGCTCAGCAAGCTCTCTGACCTTGCTTGTATCATTCAGCTTCCGCATCAGCTGCATCTTGGCAAGCCGCGTAACCTGGTCCTTCGTTGCGCCGATGCCGACGCCGATGATATAGGGAGGACATCCCCTTCCCTGCGCCTTCTGTATTGCATCAAGAACACAGCGTCTGACGCCTTCAAGGTCACGCTGTGCACCTATCTCCGAAAGGGGGAGCTTGTAGAGCTGTCCTGCATTTTCACTCCCGGCACCCTTCAGCATGAGGTCAATCGTCAGTGTACCTGCAGACGTTTCCTCAAAATAGATGACCGGAAAACCCTCGCCGGTATTATCTCCTGAATTCTTCTCCGTAATAATATCAACGGCATTCGGCCTGAGCGGTACCTTCAGTGTTGCTTCGCGTGTGGCTTCCAGGATCGTGCTTTTCAGTTCTGTGTGGCTGAGCCCGACAGGTACCTTCACATAAAATACCGGCACCCCCGTATCCTGGCACATCGGCCGGGAAGTCTCGCGCGCACTCCGGATATTCTCTGCGATCACCGAAAGCGTTGATGCTGCGGTCGACCCTTCTGCCTCCAGCACACAGGCAGCCTTTACCGCCTCTTCAACGTCAGGAGGAAGAGATGTCGCAACTTTTTTGTAAAGTTCAACGACTCCGTCACGCAGTTTAAGCAAGCTGTGCCCTCAGCTTTTTCAGGTAATCGACATGCTTGATCTCCTGCTCCATCATCTCCTTGAACACCACTCTCGCATTGCTGTCCGATGAGCCTTCAGAAAGTTTGCGGTAAAGATTGTACGCCTTTGCCTCAATCTCAAGCGCCAGTGAGACAGCACCTTGATCGTCAGCATATTTCGGCAGATCGAGCTTTTTCTCAAGGTCCCTGACCGGTATACCCGCCTCGGTGTCCGGGGATTGTGTCTTTTTCTTGAAATCACCAAATCCCTGGATGTCCCTGTTCTGATCAATGGACTGATAGAGATACTGGATGTATTCCATATGCTGCTCTTCCCATCGGGAGAGTTCCCCGAACATCTTGCCGGCAGCGGTATTTACCGCCTTTTCCGCAGCAGAGGCATAGAACTCATTCGTCCCTTTTTCCATGAGATATGCTTCAATGAGTGCTGTAAGAAGATCTTCTTTCCCGGTGATCATAACAAAACTCCTTTAGTGTTCTTCTAGGGTATTTTAGGCTGCTGGTATTATCATACCAAAAAAAGCCAAAAAGGCAGCTACTTTCCGTTTTTCTTTCAGCTGGAGCGGCCGCTTTCCACCCGTAGAGAGAGAAAATTCATCTTTGTGAGAGAGCATGATAGTGCTCTATTAAATTTTATTTACAAAATATTATATTTATGCTACCTTTCTTGTATGAATTTTATCTTTGACGAAAACCCTACCCGTCAGAATATTATTACGCTGCTGAAAAAAAGCGGGGGAATGTCTATTGAAGAGCTGAGCAAAAAGGTCAGCATTACGCCTATGGGAATCAGGCAGCACCTGCTTTCTCTTGAAAAAAAGGGTATGGTCACCTATGCTGCAAGGAAGCATGGTATCGGTCGGCCCGGTTTCATCTATCGCCTTACTGAAGCAGCGGATGGGCTTTTCCCCAAGTCATATGACCAGCTAGCCCTTGATGTCCTGCGTGATGTGAAAAAGTATGAAGGCCCGGAAAAGGTGAGCAAGATTTTCAGCTGGCGCAAGGACAGGATGTTCAAACAGAAAAAAGAAGCTCTGGCCGGTCTGACCGGCATTGAAGAAACCCTGCACGGCTTGAAGAACCTGCTTGAAGCAGAGGGCCACTTCGTAGAGTTCGATAAGGAAGATGACACCTACCGGCTTAAGACCTATAACTGCCCGATCAGCAGGGTCGCCAATGAGTTCAATGAGGCATGCATGCAGGAACTCCAGATGTACCGGGAACTCCTGAACCGCCAAGTGACCATGGAGCAGTGCATGGGGCAGGGCAGTCAGTCCTGTATATTTTCTATCCCTACCGCTTAGCTCATCTCTCCTGACGCCACTTTCGCATACGTACAAGAAGTTTTTCCACGTGTCTGTCCTCATGTGCCGCGCTCACTGTTATGCGGACCCTCGCCTCCCTGACCGTGGGCGGACGAATGGCAGGTGCATATACCCCTCCCGCGAAAAGAAAGCGTGACAGCCTAACAGCGTCACGTACTGAAGCGGCCCTCACCGGTATGATAGGGGTCTCGCTTCCCATGGTTTCATATCCGAGGCTCTCAAGGTCCCCGACGATGCGGTTCCTGCTCCGCCAGAGCCTCGTGACCAAGCAGGGGGTATTCCTGATAATGCGGAGCGCTGCCAGGGACGCCGCTGCTTCTGCTGCGGGAAGGGCGGTGGAAAAGAGCAGGCTCCTCGCTGTATTTGATATCCAGTCAATGAGGTCCCTCGAGCCCGCCACGAAAGCACCGAAAGAACCGCAGGCCTTTGAGAACGTCCCCATCTGGACCATCCATGGCTCGGGCCGGATCTTGAAATGAGCAAGCGCTCCCTTACCCTTCCCAAGGACACCCGTTCCGTGCGCATCATCAAGATACAGTAGCGCACCCTTTCGCCGACACAGATAATGCAGGTCCGGAAGCGGTGCGATGTCTCCGTCCATACTGAAAACCGTATCCGAGACAACAATCCGTCTGCCCCGGCACCGCTGTTTCATGAGCTGTTCCAGGTGTGCGACATCACCGTGACGGTAAATGACGGTCTGCGCACGGCTCAAACTGCATCCGTCTATGATGCTCGCATGGTTCAGTTCGTCACTATAGATGATGTCCCCTTCAGAGGAAAGAGACGGGATCACGCCGGTATTGGCTGCATAGCCGCAATTAAACAGTCGCGCTGCTTCGGCCTGCTTGAACCCTGCGATATGCCGTTCAAGCCGATCGTGCAGGACCGTACCCCCTGCCAGGAGACGCGAAGCACCGGAACCGAACCCATAGTCTTCCAGTGCAGCGCCTGCTGCCCTGATGACTTCAGGATGGTTTGCAAGTCCCAGATAGTCGTTGGAGGCGAAATTGACATACCTTCTGCCCTGTATGGTTACGACCGGACCGGCTGCTGATGCACGAGACAGGATAGAACGGAGCAGTTCCCTTTTGGCGAGATCGGCTATTTCTTTTTCAAACACTCTCCGATAGTAGCATATTTTACGCTGCCTGCGGTCAAAGATCTGACTGTCAGGGAGCATAGGGTAACTGCCCTGCACGAATTCCTTTTTCAGAAGCCCAGGACGCCCTGCGCTGCGGTCTTCTCTTGCCGCATCTGCACTCGTATCTTCGGGCAGCATAGTGACAGCTACCGGTACCCATGACTGTGCCTGCCGTGCATGCACCAGGAAAGATATCTGGACACCCGAGACTCATCCCCATGAGAAGCCGGCAAGAATTTGTGATATCAGTTATGGCATGGGTCTCTTTCCTGCAGCCTTATTCAGGATGCCTGTCGTGGCGAGGCTTCCTGTACGAGCGAAAACGAAAAAGGGCAGCCGCATGGGGAAACGTACTATTTTTTCTTCTTTGCCGCGGTCTTCTTCGTCGCGGTCTTCTTTGCGCTGCCGCACGGACCCTTTGACTTGCAGGCCATATGCATCCTCCTTTGCAAGGAAATATATGCTCACCGTATCATACAGACCGGTCACTGTCAATAAGGGATTTACGAAGGATATTGAACGTCGTTATAATTATCTTCGGACCAATCAACCTTGGACGGAGGCAGCAGTGCATACATGTGCTCATTGCAGGAAAGAGATCAGCATTGACAAGTTTTTCACACGGAAATCGGTCTGCCCAAGATGCAGCGCCGACCTCCATATCTGTCTGAACTGCAGGTTTTACGCGGAAACGGCCCACAACAAGTGCCGGGAACCAAAAGCAGAGTTCCAGCGATCACGGGACAGGGCTAACTTCTGTGACTACTTTGTCTTTGCCGAGGGTCCGAGAGGATCCTCGGCCGCTGAAAAGGAAGATACCCTTAAGAAATTGAACGACTTGTTCAAGAAGTGATTTCTCCCGGGCCCTCGATAGCATGATGAGACGGAAATGCGGCGTTCTGCTTCTGCCTGCCCGCACTTGCCTGAAAGGCGTTCCTATTTCAGAACGAGCACTGCGGCATACAGAATATACAATATGCCGCCAAAGAGGACGGCAAAGGGCGAGATGCGCTTTCTTGCCAGTATCACCCCAAGGACTGTCAGGGTCGAAAAGATCGCAAGCACAGCTGAAAAGAGTGCCATGCCGGTGATCTCCCAGTCGGTGAAAAGCAGTCCCACAGAAACCGGGAATGTTGACTGAAAAACCATGGCACCGGTTATATTTCCCAGGGCAAGGGTGTCCCGCCCCTTCCAGGTCCAGGTGATGCTGTTGAACTTCTCGGGCAGTTCCGTTGCGACAGGGGCAAGAAGAAGGGAAAAGAGCAGGGGGTCCATGCCGAACGTCGCAGAAACCAGTTCGAGGCTGTGGACAAACGTATGCGCGCCCTTGATCATGACAACGAGCGCAAGCACCACCTGAAACAGGATCAGCGGCAGGGGGGGCCGTTCCCGCAGGGGAAGAGACATCAGCCTCCTGGCGAGCCTCCAGAGATACATGCCTTCCGAATGCTCCATTTCGGCGCTCTCGCTTCTGAACGTCTTATAGGCGTAAAAGACATATCCCGCGATAAGCGCACAGGAGATCGGTATGAGCATGTCCTTGCCGGCAAGGATCGGCAGGATGATGGCGGTCGAGTACATGGCAAGGAAAAACAGGAGATCGCGCTTTATGGAGTGGGCCTCTACCCGAAGTTCGAACTGACGTTTTTTCTTCAGTGCGGCTATGGTGACCGTAATGCCTACCAGAAAAAATGCCAGCGTCGAGAGCATGAAAGGAGCGCCCAGTATGGCCCCGACACCGATTTCCTTTGCTGAAGTACCCCCGTACAGGAATATTGCCACGAACGGCAGGATCGTCTCCGGCAGGGCCGTTCCGACCGCCGCAAAGATACTGCCGACAACTGCCTGGGAGAACGAAAAGTGTCTTCCGAACTCCTCAATGCCGTTCGTAAAGAACTCTGCGGCAAAAAGGATAAGACCAAGCCCTGTCAGAAGAAGGAGCGACTGGACGAGCATCAGTGGACAATAAGCACGGGGCAGGGTGAAGCCTTGATCACCGCCTCTGTTACGCTGCCGATGAGCATTCCCTTCACATAGGAGAGTCCACGCGCTCCCATAATGAGCAGATCGTATTCTCCGCTCTCTGCAGCAGCGCAGATGACATCTGAAGGCATCCCGTGTCTGAGTTCGCTCTGTGCCGGCGTAATACCGGCATCATGGATCATCCGGGAAAGCGCCTCCCGGCCCTCCGCATCAACAAACGCGTCGAATTGTTCCATCTCCTTACAGCTGCTCATTGGCCATCGAGACCATCGTTCCTTTAATGTGTGAGACGGAACGACATGCATGACGTGAAGGGACGCCGAAAAAGCGGACGCATAGGCGGACGCCTGCGCAAGCGCCTTGCGCGAGTTTTCCGAAAAATCGACGGCACAGAGGATCTTTCGTATCGCCACCGGTATCGCATCTGCACCATCCGTCCGCTTTCCCCTGACAACGAGCATCGGACTCTCGAGATATCTGATAAGCCGCTCAGAGCTGCTGGGTCGGAATGCGTGGGATGCATACCCGATGATCAGAAGATCGGGTTGATAATCCGTTATCGCTGCCACAAATGACTCATGGAGCCTTCCTCTCATCAGACGGTGGTCAGAAGCCACGCCTTTCTCTTGGAGCACGGCCTGCCACCTGGCCATTTCGGTCTCCTCCCTTCGTGTTTCCTCCTCGATATAGGGCATGAGGTAGGAAGGCGGTGTAAGGAGGTAGTCCATCACATAGAGGAGCCTCACCGGGGCTTGTGATGCAGCGGAAAAACATGCTGCATAGGAAACGATCTTTCCCGTTTCAGGCCCCAGGTCGATACCTGCAAGGATGCACCTGCATGTCATCATTTTTTCAGTGCCTTTCCGAGCTTCTTTTCCACGGAGCGAACCTTCGCATCGATCCTGTTCGCAGCGCCTTTCCGGTCATCGATCCGTATCGTTGTCAACACCCGCTCCTCCTGTTGAAGGACAATCCGGTGACAGCGCTTTATGAGCCTGAAGACCTCATCCCATGTCCCCTCAACAACAGTGCCCATGGGTGTGACCTTATAGGCAAGACCACTCGCATCAACCAGTCCCAGAACCTCTGCAACCCTGCTGCTGATGCTGCTGCCCGATCCCAGGGGGACAATACTAAACTCAACGAGCATGTCTTCTCCTTTCGTCCACTGCATGCAGATGATATTTCATGGGCAAAAAAAAAGGGACAAATCGCTTCGTCCCCTTCCGATTGCCTCTCTGGCATGACCTATTTCTTTATTGCGTCTTTCAGTGCCTTGCCGGCAGTGAACTTCGGTGTCTTGGCAGCGGGAATGTTAATAACCTGGCCGGTTCTCGGATTTCGCCCTTTTCTTGCCTTTCTTTTGGAAGTGCCGAACGTACCAAACCCCACAAGCGTCACCTTCTGTCCTTTCTTCAACGCTGCCTTGATCGCATCCAGCGCTGAATCAAGGGCCCGTGATGCATCTGTTTTGGTAAGACCCGCCCCTGCAGCAATCTTGTCAATGAGTTCTGCTTTCGTCATCCTCTTCCCCCCTTTCTGTACGATACTGTTGTATAAAAAGATAACTGTGATAACACTATCAAGAACACCTTTTTTTGTCAAGCGCTAAAATCTTTCCGTGCCCATAAAATAAGGGCTTTAGGTAAGCTCATGCGGTATCTTTGGACTTCACGGCCGGATCGTTTTGGGATGAAACGATATGCTGTTTTTTCGGGTCACAACCGGATATAATGAAAAACACTATGCGCCGCGGCGATAACAAAAAGATTCCCACCGCAGCTACCGAGATTGAAATAAAGGTCCTTGAGATTAACCGGGCAGATGTTGAAGTGCGCCTCAGCGCACTCGGTGCGAAGAAGGTCTTTGATGGCGAGATCCATGCGCTGTACTTTGACCTTCCTGGGCAGCGCCTGAAGAGATCGGGGTTAACGCTAAGGCTCAGGATGGAAGGCCGGAAGGCGGTACTCACTCTGAAGACGGATATTCGTAATGCTGCGGCAAAGGAGCGGAAAGAGCTGCAGACCGAGATCAATGATTTCTCCGTCATGCGGCAGATCCTCGAAACCATGGGGTTCTCTGCCTGGCTGGTCATGAAGAAACACCGTACGAGCTATGCACTCCCTGATGCGCATGTCGAGATTGACCGGTATCAGGATGACTTCAGCTACATACCGGAATTTCTGGAGATCGAAGGCAGAGATACGCTTGCCGTCTATCGCGTAGCAGAAACCCTCGGGTTCAGAACAGATGACTGCAAGCCCTGGGATGCTGTCGAACTCGCTGCGTACTATCGTAACCGGAGCAGGATGCCATAAGCTGAACTGTAGGAAAACGGGGACGACTTTGTTCTTTACTTGTGGTTCGCGCATCTGATAGCGTAAACAAGACCGAAACAGAGCGGAGGGTTTGCTTCTTGAAGCGTACTATGATGATCGCAACACTCGTTCTTCTGCCGTTCATATTTTCCTGTGCAACGGCGGAAACCGAACACAATGTCCAGAATGCGATTGCACATTACAAGATCGGCGTAGGGTATCTGAACGAAAACAAGGTGCAGCAGGCATTTCTGGAGTTCCAGAAGGCATACGAGCTGAATCCCGGCGACAAGGAAGTCCTGAATGCCATCGGTATCATTTATCTGCTCTATTTCGACGAGGTCCAGAAAGCAGTGGATTACTTCCAGAGAGCCGTGAAGGTCGATCCTGACTATGCCGATGCGTATAACAACCTCGGTGTCGCACAGGAGAAAATGGGCAAGTTTGATGCTGCAATTCCTTTTTACCGGAAAGCCCTTTCGAACCTTCTGTATGCAACACCGGAGAACGCCTTCGTCAATTTGGGCAGGGCAAACTATCGCCTGGGCAATTATGACGCTGCCGTTACCGCCTACAAGGAGGCGATAAAAAGGGCGCCGAATCTTGATCTCGCCTATCTCGGTCTGGCGCTCTGTTACAATGCAACAGGGAAGTATGGTGATGCATCTACTGCAATGACACGCGCCATAACCCTTAACCCGGCGTATAAGGGTGATCCCAGACTGGCTGCGGAAGATTTTGACGCCCGGAGGATCATCGCTTCAGGAAATGACCAGAAAGACCTTTCTGATTACCTTGAGATTCTGAAATACTAATTTCAGCTCTCCCGCGTCTCGTTGACTTTTCGCTATATTACGAATTATTCTACCAAGTTCGGGGCGTAGCGCAGCCTGGCTAGCGCACCTGCCTTGGGAGCAGGGGGTCGGAGGTTCGAATCCTCTCGCCCCGACCAGTTGCCCTTCCCTAACCCTTCGTCCGTCCTGCCACTCAGTCTGAAGCTGCGGAAGAAACCGACCGGCACTGCGCATTGCAATGCGCTTCTGCCAAGTGGTATGCTAAAAACCGAAACAGTTAAATACGACAGATGGATCACGCGGGGAATCATCATGGGCAGTTCAAAAGAAACACAGCAGGGCCAGACAGATATGTCCGCTCAAAAGAGCTCCAAAGCCGCCTCACCCGCTGAAGAGATTTCGAAACTGCTGGATAGGTGCAGCATCCAGACCATAATCGACGCCATCGGCGACCCAATCAGCATTCAGGACAGAAATTTCCATGTGTTGTACCAGAATAAGGCCCACCGGGATATCATGGGTGAGCACGTCGGGGAGACGTGCTACCAGGCATATGTAAACAAATATGCCGTCTGCGACGACTGCCCGCTGGCGATAACCTTCAGGGACGGCGGGGTCCATCAGGCTGAAAAGGACGGGGCGATCGAGAAAGATATAATGCGCGTCGAAATCACCTCTTCACCGCTCCTGGACCATAGCGGCGACATTATCGCCGGCATCGAGGTCGTCAGGGATATTACCTCCAGGATAAAAACGGAAGAGGGTCTCCGCCGCACTGAAGAGCAGTTCAGAACTCTCGTCGAACAGGCCCTTGTCGGCATCTATATCTACCAGGACGGGTTCTTCCCTTACATCAACCGTCGTGCCGGCGAGATCTTCGGTTATACGCAGGAAGAAATCCAGACACGGCCCCTTGAGACACTCATTGCTGAGGCTGATCAGCCCGCCTCGAAAGAGAACATCCGAAGACTTCTTGAAGGGGAAGTGATGAGTGTGCATGAATTTATGCGTGCCAGACGGAAGGACGGTTCGACTCTGGAGCTTGAGACCCGGGGTATCAGAATGGAATATCTGGGCAAACCTGCAATCATGGGAACGTTCATAGACATTACCGAATGCAGGAAGCTGGAGACCACATTACAGGATGTACAGAGACTTGAATCATTGAGCTCCTTTGCCAGCGGCATAGCCCTTGAATTCAACAATATCCTGACCGCCATAATCGGCAACCTGACACTTGCGAAGATGTATGCCAAGCCAGGGTATGAGGTCTACGATGTCCTGACCGATGCAGAAAAAGCTTCCGTAAGGGCGAAAGACCTTACCTCGCAACTCCTCAGCTTTTCCGAAGGCGGTACCCTTGTCAGGAAGATGGTATATGTCCAGGAACTGGTCAAAGATCTGCTGAGTCTTTCCGGTGACAGCTCGACCGTGAACTGCGAGATGACCCTGCCCGACAACCTCTGGCCGGTTGAGATTGATGAGAGCCAGATAGGGCAGGCGATCTGCTCCCTGCTGGCCAACGCGCGGCAATCAACGCCAGTCGACGGGACCATGCGGATATCTGCGGAAAATATACCGTTATGGTCTTCGACAGCGCTTCCGCTGAAACAAGGCAGGTATGTCATGCTTGTCATTGAGGTGCGGGGTGAAGGAATGTCGGAAAAGGAACGACGGACCCTCTTCGATCCCTTTCTGGAGGGTGATAAAAAGATAGGAAATCTTGGACTAGCCAGTGCCTATACGATAGTCAGGAAACATGATGGTATTATCACCGCCGACCCTGCTCCCGGAGCTGGGACCATCTACCGCATCTACCTGCCTGCAATAGAGGAAAAGAAAGCTGCTCCTTCCCGGTCGTCCGTCATATCGCGGTCGCGAAGGGGCAGGGTCCTGGTCATGGACGACGAAGAGATTGTACGCGCCGTCGTAAGCAGGCTTCTCCTGCAGTGCGGCTTCGACTCAGAACTCGCGAGGGAAGGATCAGAGATGCTCAGGCTATACCGTACGGCCAAAGACTCAGGAAAGACCTTTGACGCGGTGATTCTGGACCTCATCATCCATGAAGGAATGGGCGGACAGGAGGCATTAAGACACCTCCTTGCCTTTGACCCCGAGGTAAAGGTGATCGTTTCGAGCGGCTATGCGCATAGTCCGGTCATGACTAATTTCCGTGAATACGGCCTCGCAGGATTCCTTCCCAAACCCTACAAGCTTGAAGAGCTCGAACGCGTCATGAACGAGGTCATCCCGTCGCTGCGGTAGAACCGAAATTATGCCGGGGTGCCGCCTCCCGCCACCCTCGGTTGTTCAGCGCGCATTGTTGAAAGACCGCACTCTGTGGGAAAGCATCCGCTGAATCTCAGTTGCTGCCATATTTGCCCTGATCTCCGCCTCCCTTGTTTTTCTGTGTCGAACAAGAATCTCCCTGACATACTGTGCCACATGATGTGAAACCGCCACGGAAAAAAGAGCACCCAGCACACCCAGCAGGATACCGTACCACATGTTCAATCTCCTTTCTCATTCCTATGATCCTTGAAACCATTATATCTTCAGACCTCCCCCATATGGTGTCCCAGGTTTGAAAACACTGAGGTGAAAGCGCACAAGTGTGGATGTTTTACAGACTCAGGTCGATACTAACCTGAAAGACTGGGAGCTATAAGAATTATGAAGGCAGATCGGTCATGCTTGATTCTTTAACTGCATGACCGCATTGACGCCTCTGCACATTTACCCGTCGTACAGCCTTACAAGCTCTTCTGCTTCCCTCATGATGCGTCTGCGGAGGCTCTCCGGTCCGATCACCTTCACACCGGAGCCGTGCTTCAGGATCTCCATCGTGATCTCAGAGAAGTCTGCAACAGGGAAGCTCAACTCAAGCGACCCGTCGCGCAACACTTTCTTCTTTTGGTCTCTGTGCCAGACCTGATCCTGAACCCACTTCGCTTTTTCCGGAGTAAACCTGAGAGTAACTTCGCTTCGTTCTGTGCCTTTGTAAAGACCAAATGCAGAATTGAAATAGCGCGGGAAACTAAAGTTATCCCTGAGGCTAAAGGTCTCAGACAGGACGACGACATGCTCTATGCGGGCCAGATTGAAATCACGAAGCCCTTTTCTCAGATGGCAGTACCCGACAAGATGCCAGGTGCCCATATAGTTAAACAGGTGGTAGGGGTCGACCTGCCTTGAGGTCTTCTGCGCGCGCACCGGCGAATAATAGGAGAATTCAAGGCGCTTCCGCCTGAGGCATGCCTCCAGCACGGCTTTAAAAACCTCTTCCGGAGGCGGCACATACGCCACCTGCTGGACCGAGACCGCATCATTGATGATCTCTTCTTCAACCATATGCCGTTTCAAAATGGTAGTTATTTTATCCGTGAGCAGAGAGAGTTCATCGCCAATATATGAGGCGCTGATGCCCCGAAGCATATTACGGGTTATGAGCAGGGCAGAGAGTTCTTCCGATGAGATGTAGAAGGAGGGAAGGGAAAAGGTATCATCTTCATAATAGTACCCCTTTTCGCTCTGGTCATACATAAGCGGACAGCTGAGCCTGTCACGCATGAACTCGATATCCCGTTGGGCCGTTTTAACCGACATTTCGAACTGATTTGCCAGCTTTGTTGCGTTGGGGTATTGCCCTGCCTTTGCCTTCTGGTCAAACCAGAGAAACCGCTCGTAGATGTTCTTGCTGCTCATAATTTAATAATGTAGCCTTTTTGCATTATTCCAGCAACATAACTCAAAGAGATGTTTGACCCTGCTAAGAAATTTCCAGTAATATCAATCACGCGAGAGTGGCGGAACTGGCAGACGCGCTGGACTTAGGATCCAGTGGAGCAATCCGTAGGGGTTCGACTCCCCTCTCTCGCACCATTTTTTAAATCAATGGGTTGCACCCTTTTCAGCCTATCTGTTAATTCCGCGACTTGAGTGGTTGTAATCATTTTGTAACTGCCTGAAACTCTTTCAAGCCTTTCTCTTGTTTCGTTATGAAAATCTGTCACCTTCTCTGAAGCATTCCGCAAGTCATTTTCGTTCACTATGTTGTACCTGTCAAAGATCGCCCTTGTCTTATGCCCAGATATCTTCATGGCAACTCTTTCAGGAATACCTGCCCGAACCATATTCCTTACCGCTGTCCTTCTCAGATCATGGAATAGCTTCTCGCCAAAGTTCCGCATGGTCGAATGCTTTCGCTCACGCATAACGGAAGTCTTTCAATCTTCATCCGTTCCTGAAAAAAATATAAGAACATGCGGGACATTTTTCATCTCTCAGTGTCTTTTGAGCGAGAATCGTCTGATAGAGTTTGCCTGAAAGATAGGCTATGCTGGCTTCATTGTTCTTCGTTGTCCCTGCCTCGAGCGTTATCTTGCCTTCGATGAGGTTCACCTTGTCCTATGTCAGAGATAGGTTCTACTACTTTACACGTGGTACAATGATTGGGCAAGATCACAACTGGTACTATCTGGTTCCACAGCAGATCGCTCAGACGCAGCATTTTCCTCGGCATTGCAAAATCAACAAGGGATATCTATATCCCCAGCTCCTGAAGAAATTTCTTCAGGAGCTTGTTTGCATCCAGGTACTCGACCGCAAGTTCGCGCGCCCACCTCGAATGGTTCTTGTAGTTTCCGTTGATTTCCTTGATCGCTTCTGCGGCTTCTTCCACGGTATGAATCGCAAACAGCCCACGTCCGCAAGGAAGGTGATCGGAAAAGCCGGTATCCTGCAAGACTACCGGCCGGCCACTCGCCATATAGTAACCGGGACGATCTCCGAACCACCCGGAGTTTGTGGCGACAAATACATTCTTGGCCACGCTGAACTCACCTTTGGATGATTGAATGTATTTCTTATAGGAATCGATTGTCATTGTGACATCGTCAGCATTGCGCAGGTGCCATCCGTGATCCAACAGAAATTGCCTTGGAACCTTCGGTCCGGAAATCGCGGCCTCCATCGGAACAGAAACGTGGCGGGGGAGGTCCATAAACTTTTGAAACTCAATATCTTTTTGTCCATACAGAACGCCACCATATTCGATATTCTTGTGTGATTGCCAGTTCATCACCGTCGTAAACGGGGAATTCTCAATTGGGGGCGTATAGGGGTAATCGGACACCAGGACTGGCTGGATGATATGACGCCATGTTATTCCGGCCGTCGGAGCCGTGCATCTTTCTGTTCCGATGTTCATTCCAACCGTATAGTAATAGTCGTAACGGGGCAGTTTCTCCCCTGCGTTCCAGCTTTTTTCCAGTTTCATTTGAGACCACCCCGGTTCTCCGTCCACATGAACCCGCATGTCAGCCCTTTCAGCCTCGGTAAGCCATTCATTCCATTCGAGATCGACAAATACGTTTGCTGATTCGAAAACCGTCTCCACGCTTTTTTTGTCCAATCCATGATACTGTCCTGCTGCATCTACGAAACACCATTTGTCTTTCAGGCCGAAACTCCGTAATCGTTCGCTGACGACTTTCACTCCGTAAGAACAGTCATCGGTCATCACCCTTCTTTCGAGATCGTAACAGGAATTCGGCCACCCACTTTTTTCCACAAAATAGACGTCATGTCCCAGATTCTTGAACCCTACGAGCCATGTGAGAACCCACTGATTCATCCCCCCGACGGGATAACGCACCATTGTGGATCCCACTACGATACGTCCCACTCGTGATCCCCCTTCAGCGATATGCGCCCGATCCCGTTGCCAAGATTTTGAACCTTTTCTACTGCCATCTTCTTTCTGATCTGCCTCAAATCATTGTACCACATGTAAAGTATTAGACGGCTGCGCTGGCTGTTTGTGTTGTGCGCCCTTCTTCTGGCATTCCTTAGTTTTATCAAGCTATCGATTTTGAGGAATAGGAGGTGTACTCCCCACTAAAGCTGTTCTCAATCTTTGCTGACTCTGTGCTAATCCTGTGCCGATGACACAGGTAAGAACTGGTAGGTTCTCAGGTCTTGTATAGCGATTTTCTAATGGAACACAGAGGTCATGCTAACTGTAACCCTTTTGTAACTATTGCATCAAAACTCTATCCAACTCCTGCCAACTTCTGCCAACTTGAGAAAAAAGAAAATCCCTTGACATCAAAGAAAAATCTCTTAACATTAAGGGACTAAGATTCAACTGAAAAACAGTTTCAGATGACTTAGGATCCAGTCGAGCAATCCGTAGGGGTTCGATTCCCCTCTCTCGGACCAATCACGCTTCTTTCCTATCCGGTGCCCTTCTCCTTCTGGCGGCTTTTCTTGGTCGACAAGCGTCTTCTCCCTATGTGCTCATCATCCTGCAGTCGTGTCGCTATTTGCACTCAAAGGTGATATGTGGTACAAAGAAAGCAGATCCCAGGATAAAGCGTTGCATTTCGTCTGAAGAAGGCAGGGCTGTGAGAAAATTGATGGAATTGGAATGTGTTCGGAGGGCTCTGTTACTGCTCGGTCTTGTAAGTGCACTCTTTATCCCGGCAGGGTGCTATTATCCCGGGTATTATCCTGACGCCTCTTACTATCCCTCTGACTCCGACATTTTATTCTATCCGCCGACGATCACCTTCTACCTGAAGGACAGTGAAGATCCTTTGTATTATCAGAGCCCGCCGTACTACAGCTATTATCCCTACGATCCATACTATTATCCCGAATTCGGCAATCCCTTCTATCGCTACTATCATTAGAACAGGTCCGGGAATGCATTGATGCCTGCTGCCGGTGTATACTAACCGCTGTCAGGAGGAAATGATGAGAACCATGAGCATGTTCTCCGGTCGCGCGTTGCAATTCAGGCTTATCGCCGTGTCCTGCCTGATCGCCGCCATGATTTCCTGTGCACCTCCGGCTGTGCAACCGCCTCCAAGGCAGGCAAAGGTAGCGCTCGTGCTGGGTGCAGGAGCTTCGCGAGGCTTTGCGCATATCGGGGTGCTCAAGATCCTTGCGGGAAGCAGGGTTCCTGTACATATGATCGTAGGCACAAGCGCAGGAAGTTTTGTGGGCAGCCTGTATGCCTACGGCTTCAGCGCCTTTCAGCTCCAGAAAATAGCCCTCTCGATCGACAAGGGTGATATCATCGATTATGTGGTGCCGGACAACGGTTTCATAAAAGGTGAGCGGCTCGAGACATATATCAACAATCTTGTGCAGAACACGCCTCTCGACAAAATGCGGATACCCTTCCATGCCGTGGCAACAAATGTTCAGAACGGGAAAGAGGTCGTTTTTAGCACGGGGAACACCGGCATGGCTGTTCGCGCCAGCTGTGCGATCCCCGGGATCTTCCGCCCTGTGAAGATCGACGATGTCATGTATGTTGACGGTGGAGTGGTAAGTCCTGTAGCAGTTGACGCAGCTCGCAGGTTGGGGGCCGACGTGGTCATTGCCGTTGATATTTCTGCCGACCTGGATGCCAAACAGCCCGAGGGAACGATCGACACCCTCCTCCAGTCCATTGGCATCATGCAGTCAAGGATATCCGGCGCGCAGCTTTCACGAGCCGACATTGTGATACGGCCGAAAGTGGGGGGGATAGGAGCCGCAGATTTTGACAAGCGCAGTGATGCAATCATGGAAGGGGAAAAGGCTGCTCTCGAAGCAATTCCGGCCATACAAAAGCTCATGGATAGCATGCACCGGGCCGGGGCAAATCAGCAGTGAAGCACCTCACAGACCCGGGACAGGGATTTATTGATTTTCCGCGGTATTAGCCTTATGTATGATGCCCGGGGCTCGGCCATGCTCGACGGATAGCCCGTCGCAGGATAAGACAGCTGTCATGGATCAGGAAAGCCTTGACGTCAGCAGCAGGACGCGTGATGCGTCACCGCGCAAAGGGATCGTTGTGGAATAAGAAACGTGCAAACGCAGCCGGATGCATCTTCTTGAGCCATCATGGCCACGGGAACTTCTCTATGGTAAACTATTTCTGCCATGGCTGACGGAATCACGGTGCGCTTTCTCGGCGACTTCGGCCCGTTCTCCAGGATGGGCAAGAGTATCGGCTACCAGATAACGGTGGGCAATTCCCGTTTTCTGCTTGACTGCGGTGCACCCCTGTTCCAGCAGATAGGCGGCCACGGTCTGAAAGAGATCAAAGGCCTCATCCTCACCCACTGCCACGACGACCACAAGCGCTGGTTCACGGACCTCTCGCTCTTCTCCCTCTATGCGCCTGATGTTGCGCAGAGGATATTCTTTATGACATCAGAGGATGTCCACGCTGAGCTGGTCAAGGCTGCCTGTCCTTCGCTTGATCGCAGCCTCTCTCCTGATGCGAAGCGAGTCATAGACATCCCCTTTGCGGACTATATTGATTATCGGATAATAGGGCCGCGGGCACGTTACAGGATCGCCGTATGCAGCGAGAAGAACAGCAGGGAAGGTTTTTCGGTCATCGACAGTAACGGTGATACCGTAGGCCCCGAACAGGCTAAGGTAATTATCAGCCAGAAGACCGGGAGACCAAGGATGCTTTTCCGGGACCCGGAGCTGCGCGAATGGGTGGAGCCCGAGAGTTTCTACGATTTCTCTTCCGATGTTTTCTATGAGAAGGAAAAAAACCGTTATGTGAACCCTGAAGGGTTCACGATAGAAGCTCTGAAAGCACCGGTATGGCATGGCATTTCCGCCATGGGCATTGTCGTGAAGACCGCACAGGAAACCCTCGTCTTCACTTCCGATACAAATCACAACAAAGAGCTTTGGGAGCAGCTCGCCAGGGAAAAAAGGCCGCAGCTGTTAAGCATGACACGGGATGCCTTTGCAGCTGCCTCGGTCATCCACGGCGACATCAACGACTATATCGAGCGTACCTGGAGCGAGCAGCGCTACCGTGAGGCAGTGCGTGCTTTTCAGGACGGGATCGTCATACATGACGTGTCATCCCGGAATAGCGTTGTACATACCGACTACGACAAGCTGTCCAAAACCGTACTGAGAAGAGAAAAGGTGATCCTGACCCACAGCCCTGACAGGATCACCTCTGCATGGACGCTCGGTGATACGGAAAAAACCTTCAAGATACAAAGGGGGGAATTTTTCGAAGTCGTCGGCAGAGACCTCTGCAGGATGGACGCGGATATTTATCATAGGGAGGCGGGAAGGTATTTTGTCGGTTACCGGAACGAATGCGGCAGCCATAGTATTTGCGAAAAGAACGGACTCTTAGCCCTTACGGCCGGGGATATTCCCCAGGGCTCCAGGGTGCTTTTTCGCGTTGACCTCTATGAAGACATAGGGGGAAAGTATTACCCTGCATTGAAGGATGGGCAGGCACGATATGTAGAACGACCTGACGGCAAGGTGGAGGTGCATGCATTCACCCGGGATGGGAGCAGCGGAAGCGTTGTTGAACCCGTACAACGGTCCCTTGCGTGATTTCCCCAAAGCGATCCGGGACATTACCTGGCGGCTTGATGCAGGCGAAACCCGCTATCCTCGTCCCGGTTCTTTTGACCTTCCTGTTCGCTTTCCTTGCGATCATGAATCCGCCGTTCATTGATGAACATCTTGAGACGCTTCTTCTCGACTACCGCTTCAAGGTCAGGAACCTGCTTGCACCGCCGCGACTCCCTGATAACCTCCTTATCGTTGCCATAGATGAAAAGAGCCTTGCCGAGTTCGGCAGATGGCCTTGGCCCAGAAGTCTCC
>QKDO01000035.1 GCA_003252075.1 Nitrospirota bacterium | reverse complement strand
AGGAAAATTGCGTTTAGAATATGAACAGTTGGGCTTGGCTGTTATTCTGATCGTTTATTTGCTGAACAGCAGACATAACATATTGAAAAAGAATAATAATTATCTCTGTCGGTGATGGTATAGTTGAAGAAAAGAGATAGTGTTTAAAATATGAACAGCATTGACAGATGAGTGCTCATGGGGATTGAGTTACTCTTCTTTCAGTATCTTCCAGAGGCTTGTCCTAGAAATGCCTAAAAGCTCGGCAGCCTTTGAACGGTTGCCACTGAGCATTTTTGTAACCTTTTCTGCATATTCTTTGGTTATTTCGTCGATGGTCTTTATCCTGGAAGGGTCAAAGGTCTCGATCTGAAGGACCCGGATTCCGTGCGGCAAGCTCTCCGGTGTTATAACCGGACTCTTCTCAAGGATAAGGGCGCGTTCGATAATGTTCTCAAGCTCCCGGACATTGCCCGGAAAACTGTAATGCATGAGCACTTCCATAGCCTCATCGGAAATAGTAGAGATTTTTTTGTTCGACTTCGGCAGGTGCTTCTGAAGAAAATACCTGCTGAGCGGACGGATATCTTCCTGCCGTTCACGCAGAGGAGGGATGAACAGCTCCATGACATTCAGACGGTAATAGAGGTCCTCCCTGAACTTCCCCTCAGCAATCATGTTTCTCACGTTCTGATTGGTCGCCGCTATGAAGCGTACGTCAACCTTCTGGGGCCGGGTTGCTCCCACGCGATAGAATTCTCCTTCTTCTACCACCTTCAGGAGCTTTGCCTGGAGATTGGGCGAGAGTTCGGCGATTTCATCAAGAAAAAGCGTTCCGGTATCAGCTATTTCCACCAGTCCCTGTTTTGCGCTGATTGCTCCGGTAAATGCGCCCCGCTCATGGCCGAAGAGTTCACTTGCAAGCAGGTCCTCGGTAAGGGTGGCACAATTTATGGAGAGAAAAGGTCTTTCCTTTCTTCTGCCGGTAAAGTGGATGATCTTGGCAATAAGGCTCTTGCCGACCCCGGTTTCACCGGTAAGGAGCATGTTTATGTCCGAGTCGTGTATCCCCTCGATCATCTCCAGAATGCGCTTCATCCTGTCACTGCGGGCAATGATCGATACATTCTTATTCATGCCGAAATAGGTTTTCAGCGCGATATTCTCTTTCTTCAGAAAGGACTGCTCCCGGATCTTTTTGACCCTCAACACAAGTTCGTCAAGGTCAAAGGGTTTGGTTATGTAGTCATAGGCCCCTTTCCGCATGGCATCCACAGCAGAACCGATACTGCCGAAGCCGGTGATGAGGATCACCTCAGTGGATGGATGTTTTTCCTTGACCTTTTCCAGAAGATCAATGCCGCTGAGTCCCGGCATCTTGATGTCCGTGATAAGGACATCAAAATGATCCTTTTCCAGCTTCAGGAGGGCCTCATTGCCGTCTTTGGTTCCGGTGACGTCATATCCCTCGTCCCGAAGGGTGTCCACGATATTGGTGAGGGTGATCTCCTCATCCTCTGCTATGAGCATCCTGAATGACATATATCAACGTTCTCCCGCCATAGTGTAACGGTTACCAGCGCTCCCCGGCAACATGATCAGGGAGCTTTCTTGGGAAGGGTTATGGTAAATGACGTTCCTTTGTCTTCGGCGCTTTCAACCGTAATGCTGCCGAGATGCTTTTGGACGAGATTAAAGACAATGGCAAGACCAAGGCCTGTCCCTTTGTCCTTGGTAGTGAAGAAGGGCTCGAAGATCTTTTCCAATGTGGCGGCCGGCATACCCTTTCCGCTGTCAGAAACGGTTATCCGGATGGCATGTTCCTCTTCTTCCGCTCTTATTGAAAGATATCCCTGACCCGACATGGCGTCGGCAGCATTGACAATGAGATTGATGAAAATCTGCTCCAGCTGCTCCGTGTCTGCATACAGAACGATCTCGTCAGGAACCAGTTCCAGATGAAACCTGACCGCTGACATGTTACGCGTGTTGGCAACATGTTGGAAGGCCCCGTTGATCAGACCCTTCAGCTCAACAGCACGGTAATGGGGCTCACGCCCTCGCGCAAACTCAAGAAGGTCACTGACAATGCTTTTGACCCGCATGGTCTGGCCGAAGATATCATCGAGGCCTTTTCTGAGATAGGGTGGTGTGTCATCGCCCGATTTCTTCATCAGTCGCTGGGCCGTCGTATAGATGTTATTCAGCGGGTTGTTGAGTTCATGGGCTACACCCGATGCCAGGGTCCCGATGGCTGCCAGCTTCTTGCTTCTCAGGAGTTCCTGCTCCCGTAAGACAAGCTGCTCTTCCATGTCATTGAACTTACTGATCAGAGCTCCTACTTCGTCCGTGCCCCAGGCGGTCACCGGCCCGGTCACAGGGACGAAATCTCCTGTGCCGGTGCGTTCAATGAGGTTGGTAAGGAGCTGGAGGCGCTTTACTACATTACTGATGATGAACAGCATGGTGCTGAAGCCGACGATAAGAAAAAGCGGGAAAAAGATCAGGATGGCAATCCGGGAGACCTCGATAAATCCGTCTACCTTGTCGCGTGCAGCCTTGTCGAGGTCCTTTGAGGCAGCAAGGATGTTTTCACCGGTCTTCCGGATCGCGATGATCTCGGCATCGATCTCTCTGAGACCCTGTATAAGCCGGTGGCTCGGTTGAAAAGCAAAGAACTCATGGAGATACCTCACGTCCTCCAGTGGCTTATCCAGGAAATTTGCCTCGATCAACCGGCTGACTTGCCGGTAGGATAGCGATGATGTCTTGAGCTTCCGGGATTCTTCAGAAAGAGATGCGACCAGCGTTTCTATGGCAATGAAGCGCCCCCGGTATTCATTGACCAGCATCCGCAGGGACGCTGTACGATCCATGACATCCGGCTTCATGCCGTTGAGAAAATCATCGAGTTCGCTCAGATACTGATATATGGCCTTTGACTCTTCCTCTGCATGTTCCGGTGCGTAGAGAAAATAATTCTTCTCATGTCTCCTGAGCTGAAGCGATTTGCTGCGGATGGAATCGGTCATCTCAAGAAACCCCGTCTCTTTCTTTATCTCAAGGAAGTTCAGATAGAGAAAGAAAGAGAGGAGAGCAATGATGAACGCGCTGACGAAGAGGCTGAGGACGATCTTTTTCTTAAGGGACATATAACGTTATATTAGCATCGGAGCAGGGATAAATTAAACGAGCGCACTATTCTGTTTATTAACCGCCGGTAATTTTATACAATAATCCCATGAAACTCTTCGGCAGACGCGACCAGCCCCAGCAGGACCCGGTCCTTGAAAAACTGAGGGAAAAGATCACGAATGCTGATGTCCTGCGTCACGTGAAAGAGGTGATTGACCGGGAAATTGAACTCCTCGGCAGGATCGGATCCTCTACGTCTGAATATACGATCGGCCTTTCCTACATTGAATATCTCCTTTCCATGCCCTGGAAGGCCAGGACCGATGATATCATGGACCTCAACCAGGCCGAGCGCATCCTTAATGAAGAGCATTACGGTCTCAGGAACATCAAGGAGCGCATCCTTGAGCATCTTGCCGTAAAGAAGCTGAAGATGAACAGGAAGCCGCAGGTCCTGGTTGTTGATGACGAGGAGATCGTGCGCCGAAACATGTCACACGTCCTTACAAGGGAAAACTACGCCGTGCAGACGGCAAAGGATGGGTACGAGGCCCTTGCTGCAGTTGAAAAGACGGAGTTCGATGTTGTTTTGACCGATTTTAAGATGGAAAAGATGGATGGTCTCGAGGTACTCGAAAAGATCAAGGTCAGGTCTCCGAATACGCAGGTGATCATGATCACCGGGTATGCGACGATCAACACGGCTGTCGAGGCGATGAAGAAAGGTGCGTTTCATTACATCGCCAAACCGTTCAAGCTTGATGATGTGCGAACCGTTGTTAATCAGGCACTGGAGAAGAGGATCGTGCTCCAGGATACACGCGGATCAGTCCTCTGCTTCTCCGGTCCTCCCGGGACAGGCAAAACATCCCTTGGCCGCTCCATTGCGCGCGCGCTCGGCAGGAGGTTCGTCCGGATATCCCTTGGGGGGATCAAGGACGAGGCAGAGATTCGGGGACACCGGAAGACTTACGCGGGAGCAATGCCCGGAAGGATTATTGACGAGATCAGAAAGATCGGGGTATGCAATCCGGTTATGATCCTTGACGAGCTTGACAAGATCGGCCAGGACTTCAAGGGGGACCCTGCGTCGGCACTTCTTGAGGTGCTCGACCCTGAGCAGAACACACATTTTCTTGACCATTATCTCGACCTTCCATTCGACCTTTCAGGCGTAATGTTCATTGTTACCGCCAACATAGCGGACAATATCCTGGGCCCTCTCAGGGACCGCATGGAGGTTATCCATTTTTCGGGATATACCGAGGAGGAGAAGGTGAAGATAGCCGGCCAGTTCCTGGTGCCGCGGCAGGTCCGGGATAACGGCCTTTCGGATAATCCTCCCCTGTTCATGGAAGAGGCGCTATACAAGATCGTTCAGGAATATACCTATGAAGCAGGTATCCGGAGTCTCAACCGTGAGATCGCATCAATATGCAGGAAGATCGCAAAGAATGTCGTGCAGCATGCAGGGCCTGCCGAACCGGTTACTGTAACTCCCGGAATGGTAGAAGAGCTATTGGGGCCCAGGAAATATTACTTCGAAGTCACGGAAGAACAGGACAGGGTCGGTGTTACCACGGGTCTGGTCTGGACCGATATCGGCGGCGAAATCATCTTCATTGAGTCGGCAAATATGGCGGGAAAGCAGGAGCTCATTCTGACCGGCTCCCTCGGGGACGTCATGAAGGAGTCTGCACAGGCAGCGCTCAGCTATATCAGGAGCAATGCCCGGCAGTACGATATACCGGAGCATTTTTTTGAAGATCATGACATCCACGTCCATGTCCCGGCAGGTGCAATACCGAAGGACGGACCTTCAGCCGGCAGTACGATCGCGCTTTCGCTTCTTTCCCTTTTGACCGGAAGGCCCGCCCGTCGTGAGGTCGCCATAAGCGGGGAGATAACCCTCAGCGGAAGGATACTGCCGGTAGGAGGGATAAGGGAAAAGGTTCTTGCAGCAGGCAGGGCAGGGGTAAGGCATGTGATCCTACCACTCAGGAACAGGATAGACATCGAGAAGTTGCCGACCGATATTCTCAAGGACCTTAAGATCAGCTATGTTGAGCGGATTGAGGAAGCGGTCGGTCTTGTTTTGAGGAGCTGAGCCCCGCTCGCACTACGCAGGTCTCAGCTCCTGCCGCTCTATCTTCTGGGAGCGGATTGCCGGTTCACCTCCCGTGGTCTCTTCCAGACGGTCGGTCTTTCGGCAGTGGTACGTTTGGTTTTTCGCATGATGTCTCTGGCAGTCTCATGTTCACCGGACTCTGCGAACGTAATTGCCATCATGATCCTTTCGAATTTCTCGCTGAAGCCTTTCATGGTCTCCTCCTTGATAAAAAGGTTAATTATGCTTCGAGTGCCTTGACGACCAGAACAGGACAGGCGGCATGACCGATCACTTTTTCCGTAACACTGCCCATGAACAGTCTTTTCACTCCCGTTCTTCCGTGGCTTCCCATGACAATCATATCCGTCCTCTGTTTGTGCGCCATATCCGTTATCACCTTATAGGACTCGCCTTCTCTGACAAAACGGTTCGCACGAACACCGAGTTCATGTGCTCTGCTGCTCACATCATCGACATGCTGCCATGCCTGACTGACCAGACTTTCGACAGCATCAGGGGCCTGGGCCTGAAACTCTTCGGTAACATCGACGATGGATACCACCGTTAGGGACGCGCTATATGCCCTGGCCAGTTCGATTGCCTTCCGGGCAGATGAAGCACTGTACGGGGAGCCGTCGGTCGGCACGAGCAGAGAGTTCCATACCACCATGGTGTTTTTCGGTACAACCAGTACGTCGCATTTGCTGTGGCCGATGATGCGCGAAGTTACCGAACCAATGAGTGAACGCTCGAGTCTGCTTCTGCCCCGGCGCCCGGTCACGACGAGATCAAAGAAGTTCGTCTCTGCAGTATCAAGGATGGCATCTACAGGGCTGCCTTCCTCGATCAGCAACTTAACATAGACATCTTCTTCCCGTGAGATCGCCTGTATGTCGTCAAGGATCTTCAGGCCTTCATCCTTCAGTGCCTTGCTTGCTTTTTCCTTGACGCTGAGTGTCTGAAACTGGTCCTGGTAGGGGGGGATGACCACAATAGCCGTGATCCAGCTCTTGTCATGATGGACTATCCTGCAGGCCTGACGGAAGGCGTTCCTGCTCGACTCTGAACCGTCTACCGCAACCAGTATCTTCCGGTAACGTTCCATCGTTATCCCCCGTTATCGACGCGAAGGAGGCATTATGCCTCCTTCTTCACCTTAGCCTTCTTCATGCTGAGACCGAGACCGTCAAAGAGGAAGAAGATCGAGTAGCCCCACCACATGGTGTAGGCCACATAGAAGATCAGGAGCCCTGACATCATACCGGCATGGTCGGCGACGTTTTCGCCCTCGATCGCATAGAAGTTGTATGCCGGTTCGATCGCCTTCTTATTGACATCAGTGACGATCTTTGCCTCATTGATCTTCCTCTCCTTTTTCAGGTTCTTCTCTATCTTGCTCAATGCTGTCCACCAGGCTTTCATTGCCCTTTTCTCATCCATGCCGTATTTGTCGGAGATGCATTTGCCGTCGTTCTTGAACATGGAGTCTGCGTCGGTCAATGTGCTCTTGAGGATGGTACCGAGATCTCCTTCGATGGAAAGCGAGGAGTCTTTGACAATGGTTGTCGCGCCTGCAGCAGCGAAGAGCTTCGCCGTGTCCACGGCATCCTCAGCCTTGTCGAGCCTGATCTCCTGCCTGAGCTGCTTGCCGGCAAGCGCTTCAATGGACTTGGCGACCTTGGGGATGAAGTAGGACGACCCCTTGGAGAGCCTGTTAAAACTGTCATCTGCGAACTGAAGCCCGTTCTTTCCGGAAAATATTGGAGAGAATATGAGCAGGAGCACCCCTAAGAATGTCGTTGCTGCAAAGGCCCCGATGCTGAACAACTTCTTGTTTCGTACCAACATGTTATGCCTCCTCCTTTACCAGAACCGGTGCTACGCTTTCCTCTTCGCCGCGAAGCGTGCCGATGTTTGTGATGAACTTGGCGATTACCCAGACGGCGAAAAATCCAACCACGACCCAGAAGATGATATTGCCAATGGATTCTATCGTCGTTACAACTGGCTTTGAGATATTGATCATTTCAAGCTCGACCATCTTCTTGGGAAGTGTTGCAACCCTGTTGATAAAGCCTGCAAGAATGGATACTGCATAGAAGCCCCTGATATGGATGCCCTTGACGACCTTGGTCGTCAGTGCGCCAACCTGGATACCGATGAGTGACCCCAGAAGCATGCCCATTGCCAGGGTGTAGAAGACATACCCGTAGATCGCGTACTGCGGAATGGCTGCGAGACCTGCAGTGAAGATGATCTGGAGAATGTCCGTGCCGACTGTTGTCATGGAGGAGATGCCAAAGACATAGACGAACATCGGGAAGGTGATAAAGCCGCCGCCTACGCCCATGATTGCTGCCATGAGTCCCACGATCACACCACCCAGCGCAACGACCACTCCCGAGATCCTCCTTCCGCCGGGGACGAAATCTTCGTCAAAGTTGATCATGGGAGCTACCTTTAAATTCTGGACCTTGACGGCAAGGTCGGTCAGGCCCTGTGAACTGCTGGCATGAGCATCGCCCGTATCTTTGGACTTGCGCGCCCGGAGGAAATCGTTCAGTGCATAGAATCCGAGGAACCCGAGGAGTACGGCATAGACCAGACTGATGAATGCCTCGCTCAGAAGCGGATCATAATCATACAATGACTTGTTGATATATCCGCCGATGAAGGTGCCGCCTCCGGAGCCGACGAGAAAGGCAAGAGCAAGCTTTACCGAGACATTGCCCAATTTCTTGTGCACGGCTGTTCCCATGATCGCCTTGGCGAAGATATGGAACAGGTCGGTGCCCACGGCGAGGATGCCTTTGACCCCTGCGGCCATCAGGGCAGGGGTTATGACAAATCCGCCACCCGCGCCGATGCAGCCGGTTATCAGTCCTGCGCATAGACCGATTGCTATGGAGATGAGAAAGATATTGGTTGAATAGAACGCCGGTGCATAGGCCGTTTTGCTGCCGAGCATATCACCCGCCTCAAGAAATGAAACGACACAGATGGGGAGCAGGAGGGCTATAAGGATCAGAAGCTTTTTCCTGTTCTTCAGGATGCTCATGGATACCTCATAGTCCCACTGCGCATGGGCCTGCGAGCCCGCTTTGAGAAACTCAAATACTCTTCTTGCAACATTCATGTTACGTCCTCCTTAAATAAAGTTTTTATGCAACTGAAGGCGTTTCGCCTTTCGATACGACGACCAACGGGCATTTCAGCCGTTTCCATGCTTCTGAAAGCGACTTCTCTCCGGCTTTACATTCGATGTCCAGCTCGGGCGTTGTCCCGACAACAACGAAGATCACGGACCGCTGTTTTGCTGTGTAGTCGAGGATTGCCTGCTTCATGCAGCCGTCTTTTTTTGTGATGCTGCTGCTTATCCCCTCGTCTGCTGCCCTTGATACAAATGAGCGGATCTCTTCCATATGCAGTTCTGCCTTTGTGAGATACAGGATGTCGAGTGCGCTTCGCGTCCGTTTACATATGTTCATCGCATAGGAAAAGACGCTGGAATCGAATACAATGTCAGAGACTGCAGCAAGGACCCTGTCTTTGCCTTTCAGGATACTCCGTGCCGATTCATGCTCTCCTGACTGGGCAAAGGTGACTGCGGACATCAGTTCATCAAATCGCTCAGAGCTCATCCTGCCACCTTCCTGTTCATCGGGGTCGGTATCATCTTTCCCCTCCTTGTGATTTCCGGTTTCAACGAAATGTACCGCAGGTGATATTCCACGAATCGTGCCAAGACCCGCAGAAAAGGATAACTGCCCGAAAGAGAAAGATATTTGTGATGAAGGAGCGGCCGGCGTGCATTATTGCCTTAGTTGCTTATTGCAACATGGTCATAAAGAATCTTAAAATTAATATGCAATTACAATAGGATATTGAATATGTTGCAGCAACGAAGAAAGTATTGCATTATGCAATATAACAATGATAAAATTTGCCATGTTCCGAGGGGGGACAAGCATCCAGAACAAAGTTCGCTACGGATATTACCTCTGTATCGTTATGATCATCTGCATTGCCTTTCTCAATTATCTCAACCTCCGCACCATGGACAAGAAGCTCAGCTTTAGTTTCATCATCTCCGATTTCTTTGAGGCAACGCTCGAGATGAGGCGCTTTGAGAAGAATTACTTCCTCTATAAGGAGCAACGGGACTACGCCGAGAACATTCATTATACCGACAAGGCAGAAGCGCTCCTCCATGACAACAGACTGGCGATCAAGACGCTATCCCCGGATACGGATGTCACGGCGATCGAAGAGCTGATCCATCAGTATAAGAGCCTTCTGAAGACCTATCACTCGCAGAGGAATGTCTTGGGCAGCCTCGCCGCGGACGCCCTTGAGGCGGAAATTCGCCGGACAGGGAAGCAGATCGTCGAGGCGACCGAGGGGATATCCATTGCTGAACGGAGTTATATCCAAGCCATGATCAGGCATTCCAAACGGTGGATCTTCATATCTGTAGTCCTTGTCAGCGTGCTCGGTCTGCTTATCGGCCGCTATTTTTCCCGCATGGTGGTGCGGCCGCTGAAAGATATGGAAGACAGCATGCAGCGCATAGCGGAAGGCAAATTCGACAAGCTGGACGTCAAGTCTTCTGACGCCGAGATCGTTTCCCTGGGCAGCGCATGCAGCAGGATGATACGGGAGATCGAGTTCCGTCAAAAGCGTTTTATGATGCAGCAGGAGAAACTGATAACGCTCGGCACGATGGTTTCAGGGGTTGCCCATGAATTGAACAATCCGCTCTCGAACATCTATAGCTCCTGCCAGATCCTGCATGAAGAGATCGAAGAGGGGGACATGCAGTACAAGAAAGAAATGCTGCAGCAGATTGAGGAGGAGATCGAACGCGCCAAGAACATGGTCCATTCGCTGCTCGAGTTCTCCCGAAAAACGGATTTTAAACGAAAACCCTTTTCCCTGAAGTATCTTATTACGGACACGATCCGGCTGATCCATGGAGAACTGCCGACCAAGGTCGAGATCCTCTCTGACATCCCCGAAGACGCATGGGTCTTCGTTGATAAGCAGAAGATTGAGCAGGCATTTCTCAATATCATCAAGAATGCGGTGGATGCGATCCCCGGGGAAGGCCGGGTGGAGATTCACGCGGAAAAGAGCACGGACGGCAATGCGATGGTGATCAGCATCAGGGACAACGGCATCGGCATAGAGCCGGAAAAACTTGAGCATATCTTCGACCCGTTCTTCACGACGAAGGAGGAAGGCAAGGGATCGGGTCTCGGGCTTTTCATCACATGGGAGATCATTGAAGAACACCGTGGAACGATAGCGCTTGAGAGCATAGTCGGCAAGGGGACGGTTTTCACCATAAACCTGCCGGTCCAGGAGGTCTGAACGTGCAGCAGAAGAGCAGGGTACTGATCATTGATGATGAGCAGATCGCATTGCGGAACCTCGAACATATCATGAAGAAGGAGGGCTATGAGGTCACCTCTACGCAGAGTGGCACCAACGCCCTGAAACTTTTGGAGGAGCAGCAGTTCGATCTTGTGATTACGGACCTGAAGATGGAGAAGGTTGACGGCAACCAGATCCTCAGGAGGAGCAAGGAGCTTTCACCGGACACGGAGGTAATCATGATCACGGGTTACGCCAGCCTGCAGTCGGCTATCCTGGCGATCAAGAAAGGTGCGTACGATTACATAACCAAACCGTTCAAGCTCGACGAGGTGCGTAAGGTCGTTAAAGAGGCCCTTGAGAAGGTGATGCTGAAAAGGGAGAACCAGCAGCTTCGGGAACAGATCGACAAGTTTGCCGGAAAGGTGAAGTTCATCACCCAGAACCCCGTCGTGCAGAAACTGCTCGAGACATCGCGCCAGATTGCCCCCACAGACTGTAGCGTGATCATAACAGGCGAGAGCGGGACCGGCAAGGAGCTTTTTGCCCGTTACATCCATTTCATGAGCCAAAGGGCTGACGGCCCGTTCCTGGCCGTCAACTGTGGAGCCTTTACTGAAGAGCTGCTGACGAACGAGCTCTTCGGTCATGAAAAAGGGGCGTTCACCGGGGCCGGCAACCTGAAAAAAGGTCTGATCGAAATGGCAAACAGCGGCACGCTGTTTCTGGACGAGATAACCGAGATGCCGCCTTCCATGCAGGTAAAACTTCTTCGGGTGATTCAGGAGCGCGAGGTGCTGCGGCTTGGCGCCAACGAGCCGGTAAAGATCGACGTCCGGTTCCTTGCGGCGACGAACCGGGACATCCAGGAAATGATAAAGGCAGGGCAGTTCAGGCAGGACCTTTATTTCAGGCTGAATGTGGTCTCATTCAGGATACCCCCGCTTTCGGAGCGGAAAGACGATATTCCTCTGCTCAGTTACTATTTCCTGAACAAGCATTCTGTCATCCAGAAGAAGGTGGTTTCAGATATTGCACAGGAAGTGTTTGCTCTCCTCATGAATTATGACTTCCCCGGCAATGTCAGAGAGCTTGAAAATATTATTGAGCGGGGGGTTGCGCTGACGAATGGCCCGATGATCGAGATCGCGCAACTTCCCGAGGACCTGAAGGAGCTGAGCATCAGGACATTCAGGAAAAAGGAGGGCAAGTATCCGTCGCTGGAAGACCAGGAGTTGTCGTATATCACGTGGGTGCTTCAGGAAGTGGGCGGCAATAAGACCATCGCTTCCCAGATCCTGGGGATCGACCGCGTCTCTCTCTGGAGAAAGCTCAAGAAGTACGGGTTGGAGGAAGCGTAGTTACCCTTATTTTTTAACCACCAGTACTGCGCAGTCCGCAGTGCCGATCACCCGCTCGGCAACGCTGCCGAGAAGCAGGCGGTCAATGCCGGTTCTGCCGTGGCTGCCGACGACGATCAGATCCGCTTTTTTTTCCTCTGCCGCATGGATGATCACATCCGCGGGACTGCCTGCGTAAATGAGCGTGGATACGGCGACGTTCTCCTTCTCTGCAAGCTCCCTGACGAATTTGACGCTGGTCTCAGCGGCTGCCATTTCCCTGCCGGCTATCATCTCCTTCTGCATGTTCGAACTCACAATATCAAGGGGCGCTGATGACTCTGCATGTACGGCAGAAATGACCACAAGGGCAGCACCACAGGTCTTAGCCATGATGACCGCCTCCTTTGCTGCGACCTCACTGAACTTTGAGCCATCGGTTGCAACGAGGATAGTCCTACAGGCAAGTGCGGCCTTGCTCGGTATCACCAGGACATTGCAGATTGCAGGGTGCATGGCCGATGGTCCTCTTGGCAACGCTGCCGACAAGGAGCCTTTTCAGTCCTGTTTTTCCCCTCCTGCCCATAACGATGAGGTCAGCTGCGCGGTGCGCAGCCTCTTCGGCAATACTCAGATAGGGTGTCTCACTCCGAACGACCATTCCTTCGCAGGCGATACCCTCTTTCTCGGCCTTGGCCTTCACGGCACGGACATGTCCTGCAGCCTCTTCTTCCATCTTCTCGAGCAGATTGGGCGCAAGTGCATCGAACTCAGCATTGAAGTCAATAACGGTCAAGGCCGTAACCTTGGTCTGCTGTTTTTTTGCCAGTCTAAGTCCTTCGCGGACCGCTCCCTCACTGTATTCAGACCCGTCCGTGCAGATGAGCATATGTGATATCATGGTAATTCCCTCCTTGCGATAAGGCGATTATACCAAAAAAAAGCCCCGGCGAACGGGGCTTTTTTGAACTGTCAGGCATGCTTGTTCTAGTAGGGAACGACCAGCACCTTGCAGGATGCATGAGATATCACCTTCGCTGTTACGCTTCCGATAAAGAGCTTTCTGAGCATCTTGCTCTTCCCATGTTTTCCCATGACGATCATATCAACTTTCAGCCGGTCAGCTTCTTCAACGATAAAATGTGCAGGGTCTTCGCCTCTATGCACGATGGTATTGCAGGTAACCTTCTCCCGTTCTGCGCACTTCTGCGCAGCGTCGAGGAACATCTTCGTGTCTTCATCTGCCTTTTCAACTACCTTTGGGGCGAGCGCTTCGTATTCCGGGTTGACCTCGACAACGCTCAAAACGTATAACTTTGTTCCGCATGATTTGGCGAGATTGATTGCCTCATGCAGGGCCTTTTCACTGTACTGAGAGCCGTCCGTTGCTACAAGCATTGTCCGTAACGCCGTTATGGGGCAGGTATCTGTCATATCAGTGACCTCCTCCTTTCAGGATACCTGAAGCCGCAAGCACCAGCACCAGGACCTCGACGATTGCCAGGACTGCATAGACCCTGTCTTTCTTCCTGAAAAGAATAGGGATAATCCGGATGTAGCAGAAGATAGTCACTGCCGAGAGAAATGCGATGCCGATGAAATTGAGGAAATCCCCCTTGCCGATTTCAGAGAGCCACGACCATCCCGCATGGATGTTGGCAGCCGCGAGATATTCTTTGACCGGCATCTTCCAGTAGCTCGGCAGATCATTGACCGGCACGTGGGGTGTGGAGATGCCGAAAACATAGATGGTGAAGGTGATGACCAGCATGAGAAGGCCGATCTTCATGCCGCTATCGAGCAGTTTTGCGTAGGAGAGTTGTTCTTCTGTTGCTTGTAGTTTATCAGCCATGGTTTCCTCCTTAGTTCCAGATCCCGAGACCTTTGAGCAATGCCCTCAGTCCGGCGAAGAGCAGCAGTCCGATAACCATATAGCGGATTGCTGCAGGTTTGGTTTTTGCGAGTATCTTGACGCCCACAATGGAGCCGAGCATGATGCCGATGATCGACGGCACGACCATCATCGGAAGCACGGCGCCGTTATTGATATAGATCCATGCCGCTGACGTATCGGTGATGGAAAGAAGAAATTTGCTCGTAGCAACCGAAACCTTCAGGGGCGCGCCCATCATAAGGTTCAGCACCGGCACATTAGCCCAACCGGCACCCAGCCCGAACATGCCGGCCATCACCCCGATAATGATGAACGTGGCGAGGCCCTGGGGAGTTCTATGGATCTGCCAGTTGACATTCTCGCCCAGTGAAGGTTCGTAGTAGACGCCGCTGATCCTGAGCGCGGTAGAGAGATTGTCAGGCTTCGGCACCTCAGGAAATTCAGATTTCTTGGCCATGAGCATGATCGCAACAATACCGAGGATCGTCCCGCCGAGGGCGATATTCACCACTTTGGCCGGCAGGGCAAGACCGATCATGGCTCCCACGATCGCGCAGGAAGACGCGATGAGCGCCACCGGTATGGCAAGCCTGAGGTCGGCCATACCCTTTTTCAGGAGTCCCGGGCCGGCAGCAAGTGCACCGGCAAGGGCCACCAGGAGGCCGGCTCCTCTGACGAAATCGATATGGAAGGGAAAGAACCCGCCGATGATCGGCACAAAGAGTACTCCTCCACCCACGCCACCGAGGACAGCAACGATGCCGAGACCGAAGGTAACGACAAAAAGAATGAGCGGCCATGCCCACCATGGCATGGAAGACTGCGCTGCAACTGGTGCCATGGCCTCCGGTCCCGTTGTTGCCCCTGCAAAGCTTGTTATGGCAAATAAACATGCAATAACAATAAGAAATAGCAATAACTTAATGTGTAACTTTATCATAACTTCCTCCTTTTTCATAGAATGTTATCTAATCCTTTCGAACTCAGTCTGGAATTTATATCGGTCGCTCCTGCCTGTGAAGCGTGTGTACCCAACCGGTGTATTGTCCGAGCTGAGCAGTAGCCGGTGAACTGCCAGGGCTGGCACGCTTGCCTGAATATCGAGATAGTTGGCTGACTCCTCGTCAACATTCAGAATCTCGACCGTTTGTATCATCTTGAATATCTTGAGACGTGCTATTTCGTAAAGTAGGACATACATCGATGATTGAATGATGTCAATATTCTCAATGTCCGGGAGCATATGGTACGGAATGTAGGACTCATCGAGATAGGCGGGTTTGCTGTTCACCATTCTCCTGCAGAGGAATCGGTAAATCACATCTGTGGTTCTGAGATATGCCTTGATCTCTATGGGGGCGTCGATAATGCCTTTAGCGAGCAGTTCCTTCTCCGATTTTACCTCTTCGCCGAACATCTCTTCGGAAAACCGCGTTTTCATGGCAAGGCCGACCACAGGCATGACTCTGGTGACAAATGTGCCTTTTCCTTGAATCTTCATAAGGTAGCCGTCAGAGGCAAGGTTGTTGATCGCCTGCCTGACTGTTATTTTGCTCACGTGGTATTGATCGCAGAGTTCGCTTTCTGAAGGGATCTTTTGGTTCACGCTCCACTTTCCGCTCCTGATCTCTTCAATGAAGATTCTGGTAAGCTGGATGTAAAGCTTCTCCTGGTTGAAACGGTCAACTGTTTTAATCTGCAATGGAACTGTTTCATCATGCAACATAACGACATAATATTATAATGATATGATGATGTCAAGACATTTCTTTGTCTCTAGATTTATATATAGTTTCATTTGCTTCAGCGTATAGCGCTAGGCGGTACTTGCCTTGCGGGAATGCGGCAGTTAAACTGCTGCGCTGCGGTCGGTCTTGCACTCCTGGTTCGAAACGTTGAAAATGCATAAAAATACTAAATATTGAGCTACATATGCATGGTCAAATGAATCATTCATTTCGGAAAGCTAGAACTGTCGTTGCAGGGAAAAATTCTTGATGTTTTACGAAAGGTAATTCGCGCGCTGTTGCCAAGACGTATCGAAAAGACCTTGTGATCTTCTTGTAAATGTCGAAACTGCTCATTCATCTGAAATTATTATTCATATCACGTAGAAAGCTGTTGACATGCATAAAAGTAGAACTGACAGCACATCGCTGCTGAACGACAAAACCTCCGTCTCCGGAGCTTTCTTTATTTCATATAAAATTTCAAATACTTAGGGTAAAATAAAAAAATAATGAAAAGGCAATCTAACATGCTTGAATATAAGGGAAATATAACCATATACGGTATTCTGCTGACATGACCGTCCATAAGAAGGTCTCCTTCTGGGCCATCGTTCTTGTCCTGGTCGTTACCGGCTTTTTTACCGCCAAAAAGATGCTTTCGAGCATCGAGGTGAAAGGCTTTGCAGTGAAGAAGAATGACCTGGTAATCAGCGTTACCGGCACCTCGACCGGCACGGTAAAGGCAGACATTGAGGTGAAGCTCACTGCACAGCGCACAGGTACGGTTGCAAAACTCTATATAGAGGAAGGCTCGGTCGTGAAGGCAGGTGCGCCCATAGCGGACCTCGACCCTGAGGAGATGCAGCAGCGTCTTAAACTTTCCACGGCGTCGCTGGACAGGATGAAGGCGCAGCAGGAATCGCTCAGAACGGGATTGAAGGCATTCAGTGCAGAGGTTACCTCGAACATCAACAGGGCAAAGGCTGTGCTTGACGAGGCTGAAACCCGATTGAAGCGCTATCAGGAGCTTACGGCAAAGGGTTTTATCTCTCAGAGCGACCTCGATGCGGTGCAGCGCGAGTTTGACGTTGCAAAGGCATCCTATGCGTCTGCCCGTGCAGGGCAGGAGCAGATCAGGGCGCGTGAGGCTGAGATCAGGGCGCAGGATGCAGCGGTGGAGCAGGCGCAGCGGGAGCATAACCTTGCAAGGATCATGTATGACTATTCCTTCATCCGGACGCCGGTCTCTGGCGTCGTGACGTCCCGCCCGGTAAAGATCGGCGAGACCGTTCCTCTCGGCGGCCTGGTGGCTTCGGTGGTAGCCCTGGATACCCTGTATGTAGAGGCCTTCATCGACGAGGCAGATGCGGCAAAGATCAGGATAGGCCAGCCTGCACATGTCACAATGGACGCCTATGGCGAGAAGGTGATGAAAGGGGATGTGTATATGATCTCCCCGGTCGTGCTCGGCACCAAACAGGAGGCAAGGACCTTCGAGGCGCGGGTACGGCTCTTCGACAAAGATATATTACTAAAGCCGGGCATGTCGGCTGATGTTGAGGTGATCGTCAGCAGACGCGAGAACGTTTTTTCTGTCCCGTCACAGGCGCTCATCGAAAAGAACGAAGGCAGACACATTTACCTGGTGCGCAATGGTAGGGCTGTACTGAGGCCGGTAAAAACAGGAGAGTTCAACTGGAATTATACCGAGGTGACGGAGGGAATTCAGGAAGGGGATGTCGTTATTACGAACCCCGATGTATCAGGTTTGAAGGAAGGCGTTCGGGTAAAGGTCATCAGTACGGAATCATGATCGTACTGAAGGATATACGCAGATCCTATGAGCTCACGAAGATAACGGTCGACGTGCTGAAGGGGATAGATCTCGAGGTCCAAAACGGCGACTTCATTGCGATCATGGGGCCTTCGGGTTCGGGCAAGTCAACGCTGCTCAATATTATCGGCTGCCTCGACCGACCGACATCTGGCCAATATCTGCTGAACGGGATTGATGTTTCGACGAAGGACGATAACGAGCTTGCAGAGATCAGGAACCGGTCAATCGGTTTTGTGTTCCAGAGCTTCAACCTGCTGCCCCGCTTCCCCGCCTGGAAGAATGTGGAACTCCCGCTTCTGTACAGCGGCGTTGAGCCGGGCATAAGGAAGGAGAAGGCCGTCGGGATGCTGGAGCGCATGGGCCTCGGCGAGCGGGCAGAACACAAGCCGAACGAGCTTTCCGGAGGAGAGCAGCAGCGGGTCGCGATAGCTCGGGCCTTGATCAATGACCCGGTGATTATCCTGGCCGACGAGCCCACGGGGAACCTCGACAGCAAGGTGGGCAGGGAGATCATGGGCATTTTTACCGGCCTCAACCATGAGGGGACGACGATCATACTGGTCACCCATGAGACGGACATTGCTGCCTTTGCTAAGAGAACCATAACCATGCGTGACGGAGTCTGCTTCAATGGATGCCTTTGAGACCATGCGGCTTGCCAAAGACGCGCTGATGAGCAACAAGATGCGGTCAGTACTGACCATGCTCGGCGTCATCATTGGCGTGGCTTCGGTCATCATGCTGGTAGCCATTGGTGCGGGGGCGCGGACCTACATTCACCGGGAACTGGGCAACCTCGGCACGAACATCCTGATCGTCGTGCCCGGAAAGACCTCGACAAAAGGAGGGTTCCATCCGCCCACGGCAAGCACGGTCCGCAAGCTGGTCTATGATGACGCGATCATTTTGAAGCGACGGTCGCGCCATATCGCAGACGCAGTGCCGATCATACTCGGCTCGTCCAAGGTCAAGTTCCAGAACCAGAGCAGGGACAACAATGTGGTCGGCTGCACCGAGACCTATTTCGAGCTGAGAAATCTCGCGGTTGAGTCAGGACGCTTCCTGAGCGCATCCGATGTAGATTCCAAGCGGAAAGTCTGCATCCTCGGCAGGACCGTGAAAAGAGGGCTCTTCGGCGACCGGAACGCTCTCGGCGCTGTGGTGAGCATCGGCGACGGCAAGTACCGCGTGATCGGCGTCATGGAAAAGAAGGGCGTGACGCTCGGCATCGACTTCGATGATATCGTTTTTATCCCGACGACGACTGCTCAGGAATTGTTCGATACGGACAGCCTCTTTAATATCACCGTCAAGATCAAGACAGCTGCCGAGATAGAACCGGCCGTGGAGGAGATTAGGCAGATACTGATGAAACGCCATGCCAACAAAGAAGATTTTACGGTCATGAGCCAGGACGAGATGCTGGGCGTGATGAACAAGGTCCTCGGCATCATGACTGCAGTCCTGGCAGGTATTGCCGCGATCTCCCTGCTGGTCGGCGGCATCGGCATCATGAACATCATGCTCGTCTCGGTGCGCGAACGGACACGCGAGATAGGGATCAGGAAGGCGCTTGGTGCAAAGAACCGGGACATCCTCGTCCAGTTCCTTGCGGAATCGGTGACCCTGAGCCTGTTCGGCGGCATAGGCGGGGTGCTCTTCGGCGGACTGGTCGCTGTCGGACTTCCGTTGTTCCTGCCCTATCTGCCCATGCAGATATCGTGGTGGTCGGTGATCCTTGCGTTCTTCTTCTCTGCCTCGGTAGGCGTTTTTTTCGGCGTCTATCCCGCGCGCAAGGCATCGCTGTATGACCCGATCATTGCGCTGAGATATGAGTGACCTCATGCTGGAAAGGATAGCGTCATGGATGGATCGGGGGATCCGGGGAAGAGCGCTTGCGCAACAGTACACCGCCCATATGGATGACCTGATCGCCGGAATCTTCAGGGATTCCGGAAACCCGGCGAACCTGCTGCTCCTTGCAACCGGCGGATACGGGAGACGGGAATTGGCACCGTTCTCGGATATTGATATCATGTTCTATGCTCCGAACAGAAACGATGCAGCAGCAGCAGAAAAGATCCTCTACCGGCTCTGGGACAACAAGATAGATATCAGCCATGCGTTCAGAACACCGAAGGAGAGCCTCGATGAGGCATTCAAAGATGTGCGTACCAGGACGACGCTCCTGGAGTCGCGATATCTTGCCGGCAGCAGGGAGCTCTATGATCAGTTCAGGAAGGACATCTATCCTGCTGTTGCATTCCGGAAACAGAGGCAGTTTGTTGCGGAAAAACTCAAGGAGATGGAAAAAAGGCATATCAGCTCGGGCAGCTCGATATACCTCCTTGAGCCGCATATCAAGGAAGGAGACGGCGGGCTCCGTGACATTCATACGATCTTCTGGCTAGCAAAAGTTGCACATCAAATAGAGGATATCGACGGGCTTCAGTCACTCATTCCTCCCCATGATTACCGGCGCCTCATCGGTGCCTATGACTTCATGATACAGACCCGCTTCTGCCTTCACCTTGAATGCAGAAGAAAGAACGACATCCTTTCCTTTGAATATCAGAAAGCGGTCGCGGCATGCCTGGGGTTCAGGGACACGAAGAAATTCAGTGGTGCAGAACGGATGATGCGCTATCACTACCTCAAGGGCCGCATCATCCGTGATGTCTCGCATGCCGTCGTGGTGCTCTGCAGCAAGGAATATGCGCCGGTCTTCCGGGACTTCACCCGGAAGAGACTTTCTGCTGACTTCCTGATTTCAGGTGGCAGGATCATTGCGGGAAAAGACGATCTTTTCGTGAGCAGACCGGAAAAGGTCATGGAGGCATATTATTATTCTGCAAAGACGGGCAAGGCCTTCAGCAACATACTGCGCCAACGCATCCGGGAGAGTCTCCTTCGCATCAACCGGCGCACGAGGAACAATGCGGAGGCTGCGCATCACTTCCTGGAGATTATGAAGGGGAAACGTGTGTACGAAACTCTCAGGGAGATGCACGAGACAGGTGTTCTCGGCAGGTTCATCCCTGAGTTCGGGGCTCTGAGATCCCTTGTTGTTCATGAGCCCTATCACCTTTACACGGTCGATGAGCACTCGCTTATGGCCATCCGCAATCTGGATCGGCTCAGGACGACCACGGTGAAGGGTCTGGCACACCTGAAAGACATTCTGCAGGGCATGGAACAGATAGATGTGCTGTTTCTTTCCATTCTGTTCCACGACATCGGAAAGGCCATAGGACGCCATCATGAGGAAGAAGGCTATAAAAGGCTAAAGTCCCTGATGGAGCGCTTTCGCTTCGAGCCGCGGAAACGGAACAGGATAGAGGTGCTGGTGAGAAACCACATACTCATGTCACGCCTGGCAATGACACGGGAGGTCTCAGACCCTGATGTGATTGCCGCCTTTGCCGAGACTGTCGGAGATAGCGAGAACCTGAAGGCCATTTACCTCATCACCTATGCCGATATGTCGGCCGTAAATCCGCATTTCTGGACAGCGTGGAAGGCTTCGCTCCTGCGCGAACTGTATGATAATACGGATCGTTATATTGCCGGATACCGGCAGACGCGGACGAAGCAGCCCGGAAGCATTGTTGCGTCTTTTCCCCGCAAGGAGCAGCCTGCGTTCGCGGCATTTATTGAAGAGATGACCGACAGATATCTCATAGCAACGACCGACGCAGGTCTGAAGGAAGACTTTCAGCTTTTTACCACGGCCACGGAAAAGGGTTTTTCGATGCGCATTGACAGCAAAAACGATTCTGTTGCCGATATCATTATCTGCACCACGGACTCACCGGGGCTTTTCTCGCGGATCGTCGGCTACCTGTCCATGAAACGATTAAATATTGTTCACGGCAGAATTTTTACTGGAAAGACGGGAAGGGTAATTGATAAAATTTCAGTTTGTAACTGGAATGACTTCTGGTGGGACGGTTGCGAGCAGGACCTTGCCGACGGACTTGAAGCCGCTGTTCTGGGCAGAAAGAATATTGAGTCGGTTCGGCAGAAGATCTCTGCTCATGACCTGTACGGTGTGTTCATCGATATCGACAATGAGTCAATGGCATCCCTGTCGATCATCGAGATATTTTCCCCGGACAGGATCGGGCTGCTCTACGAAATCTCACAGGTCCTCTATGCAAGCGGTGTCAACATCATCTCAGCCCGGATCAATACGGAGGCCGGTTTGGCACAGGACGTCTTTATGGTGCAGCAAAACGAAGGGAAGGTCTCGGCATTCACCGTGCACGAACTGCTGAAAGGGTTATGGAACGCACTCAAAAACTGAAAAAACAGGCTTTTCTTATTGCCGGAACCATCATTTTTGTCATCCTGGCCATTGTGCTCAGGGGACCGCATGTCTCAAACGCCTTGAAAAAACTCATTCTTCCGGAGCTCGAGGCTGCAACCGGAAAAAGGGTCATAGCATCAAAGATATATATCAATATTTTTCCCCTCTTCGTTGAGGCGAAAGATATCAAGGTATTTGATGAAAGCGGAAAGAAGTTGTTTCTGGCGAAGAGGGTCAAGGCGTATCTTGGCCTCTCAGGACTGATGAGCAAAACCCTGACGATGCAGAGGCTGGTGATTAAGGAGCCTCGTGTCCAGGCTGACGAAGAGCAGGCCAGGTCGATCGAGGAGAGTATCCGGGAATACCTTGCCAAGACACGCAAGGATGCGCTCAAGGTGAAGGTCGCGGCCGTTGAAGTCCAGGGAGGGTCTGGGGCCTTCCGGTCAGAAAGCCTCAAAAGCGCATTCAGCGTAAGCGGGCTCCGCGGTGAAGTGATCATCGGCAATGTCCAGCGGATAATGATCGACGTGAAAGCTCTCGCGGTTGCGCGGGAAGGACTGCCGGAGATCGCGGGAGAAGTTTCCGCACGCCTGTCCATAAAGGGAGACAGCCTGACCATCGAGCAGGCCGCTGTAGGTGTTCTGGGATCAAGCATTGTGGCTTCCGGTGAGTATTCCCGCGATACGGCATCAGTTAAATCCACGGCAAATATCCTTCTTGCCACGGTCAAGCAGGTGTTCGGCCTGGAAAAGGGCGGGGATGGCAAGATCAAGATTACCGGTACTATCGGTTATACCAAGGAGAGTGTGACGCTGGACCTCTCCCTTGCAGGGAATTTTCTACTCGAGACATTAATGGAGCTATTGCAGGTCACGGAAAGGCTTGAGGGAATGGTCGCCGTAAAGGGTACGGTCAAGGGTCCCCTGAACGATTTTGCTGTACGGGGAACGGCCACCATCACAAAGGGCAACCTGTACAAGGTTGACATCGATAGGCTCACCTGCGATGTCCAGTATGAAAAAGGAGTGTTGAGCTTTCTGAATGGTGCGGGCTCTCTCTATAATGGCACGGCAAAAGCCTCGGCATCGATAACGCTTCCGTCTGTCAACCAATTTACCCTCGACATTGCCTTTGAACATGCAGACAGCAAACCGCTCTTCGGTCTTATTGGCTGGGACCCCGGCATTCCTGCCGGAAGCGTGAACGGAACGCTGCATCATTCCGGGTCTGACTTCGCTCCCGAAGGGAGATTCGACTATCTGAGCAGTGAGACGGGTGATGACCTCCTCGGCAGGGTCAAGAACCTGACCGGCACATATAAGCTGGAAGGGGACAGGCTTACGCTGAAAGAGGTGACCATGAAGACCGGAAAGACTGGTGCTGTCGCAGGCGGCATAGTCGATATCAGCAGGGGGACGCTTGATCTTGCGGGTGACCTAAAGACGACGGATATCAATGATCTGGCCTCTCCCTATGTCGATTTCCTGAAGGGCGCAGCAGCCTTCAGGGGGAAGATCAGCGGCACCTTTGATGATCCAATGCTCAGTGGCAGAGTGAATCTTGCGGGTGCGGTGATCAAGACCTATCCGGCAGGAGACGTCTCCGCAGACATTACCTACCGGAAGAACCTGCTCCAGGTCAGGGAGCTGACCGCCGGCAGGCAGCCTGAATCTGTCAGTCTCTCAGGGAATATCGCATTTACGGGGGCCAAGACACTTTTTGACGTTGAAGCGCCAACGTGGGGCCTGCGGGCTGTTCTGAAGGATATCGATGCCAATGAATTCGTAAAGATCTTCTATCCGCAGTTCTCGGGTAGCGGGCGCTTTTCTGCCACGGCGCACCTGGACGGACCGGGAAAACTCCCTGCGGTCCGAGCTGAGGTCTCCTTTGACAAGGCTACATTCTATGATGTTCCTGTCGATGCTGCTTCATTCAACTTCCGGTATGCTTCGTCGAGGATCGACTTCACGGACATAGCGGCGAAACAGGGTGATTCGACGCTGCGTGCTGACTTCACTATTTATCCTGACGACACATTTTCCTATAAGGCATCATCCGACAGGATCCGCCTCAGCGAAGTCATACAGCGGCCGATCAAAGGAGAGGTAATCGCAGCCCTTACATCGGAGGGTAGGGGTACATTCGATAATCCGACCATACTGTTTGAGGCGCGGATGATAGAAGGGGTACTCAGGGGAAAATCGGTCGGGACAGGTGTTATTCATGCAGCGCTCAGGAATAAAGAGTTCACGGCAAGGGCAAAGCTTATCAATGACAGGATCACCATTTCTGCAAAAGGACGCATTGACGGAGACATACCCTGGGAGGCTGATATGGACGTTCAGACCGGCAGATATGACTTCCTCATCACCTCCGTGCTTAAGGACGTTCCTGAGGACCTTATTCTGAGCCTGAACGGCAATGTCACCCTTCATGGCGACCGCGAACATATTACCGGCACTGCAGGCATAAAGCACATGGTCCTCTCGATGTACGGATACAGCTTTACCAATGAAGAGGAGATCACGTTGGGCATTAAGGACCGGGAATTGTCTCTGGGAAGGATTGCCTTGCGAAGCGGCAGCACGCTTTTGCGAAGTTCCGGTTCGCTGAGATTCGGCGGCAGCTATAATGTTACGATCGAGGGGAGGTCAGCCCTTTCACCCTTCAAAAGCCTTTCTGCAAAACTGGGGGTGCTGAAGGGAGAGGCCGATTTTGTTATCGGCATTAGCGGTGAATGGGAAAAACCGAAAATCAACGGCGGCATTACCCTTACAGATGGTTCCGTGGGTCTGAAAGAATATCCCGCATACAGGATTACCGATCTGAAGGGGTATCTGTACATGGATAATGACCGTGTGGTATTGCAACAGCTCAGCGGAAAGATCGGCGGCGGTGATCTTGATTTTTCCGGCATCCTGTATCTGAAGAGATTTGCATTTTCACGGTTCTACGTCGAGGCCAAGATGAAAAATGTTACCAGTTCCATCTCCAATGACTTCAGCGTTAATTTTGGCGGTAGCCTTCTCTACAAGGGAACTCCCGAAGCACAGATGGTCTCAGGAAATATCGATATCAACAGGGCCCGCTACCGGGAGCGGATCGACTGGAAGAGCTGGCTGCTCCAGACGAAAAAGGCAGAAACATTCAAGGCCGACATATCCAATCTTGCGAAAGCCGATCTGAACATCAAGATAACGGGTCAAAACAACATCATCATCGATAACAATGTGGCAAGGGCAGTAGTCGGCGCGGACATGGTCCTCAGGGGCAAGATATACCGGCCTTCGCTCCTCGGCAGACTGGAGACCAGTGAAGGGAAGGTCTTTTTCAGGAATAATGAGTTCAACATCCTCCACGCAAGTGCAGATTTTTCTGACCCGAACCGCCTGAATCCATACTTTTCGATCGCTGCGGACACGGTCGTGAAGGGCTACAAAATAAAGATGAACCTCGAAGGACAGCTGGACCGTTTCAGCATGTCCTTGTCTTCTGACCCCCCGCTCAAGGAAATGGACGTTCTGGCGCTCCTGACGGTAGGACAGACGGGCAGCGGTGCCAAGGGACTCGAGGCAGGCATCGGAGCTGGTGAGGCCACATCTTTTGTGACCGGTAAAGTGCAGGATGTGTTTGAGGAGCGTCTCCGCTCCATAACAGGACTTGACCGTTTTCAGGTGGATCCGTACGTCTCGAAGTCGACTGGTACGGTCGAACCGCGGGTTACCGTATCCAAGCGTCTTCTGGGAGACAAGGTCTTTGTTACCTTAGGGACTGCGGTAGGTACCATGGAAGAACAGATCGTTAAGCTTGAGTACTTTATGAGCAAGAACGTTTCCCTGGTAGGGGTGCGTGATGAACGCGGCATCACGGGAGGAGATATCCGTTTCCGCTTTGAGTTCAAGTAAGAAAACAACGCCTGAGGTGAGAGTACAGGTTGAGAAAAAGCGACGATAGAACACCACACGGTATAGGCAGAACAACCTTCCCGAGCAGGGTCGCTTCGTTTTGTTTCTACCTTTTCCTTTACCTGGTTCTCTCTGCTGCGCCTGCCGCTGCCGCCACGGTCGGGACCATTACGATCCAGGGCCTTTATTCTGCAAGCAGGGAAGAATTGCTGGATTTGCTGGACCTGGCTGAAGGAAAACAGATCGATGCCGAGAAGGTGCGGACAGGCATCAAGCGGGCATTTCTGAAGGGTATATTCGAACAAATGTCAATTCAGACGAATGACCGTGAACCTGCTGATGTCATGGTCATAGTACAGGAAAAGGACAGGATTGCTAAGGTTTCTGTACAGGGTGATCACGTCCTTTCCGGGAAGAAGATAAGAACCCTGCTGACCATGAAGGAAGGGGAGGTCATGCGGTTCGATCTCATGGCTCAGGCCGAACGCGACCTGAAGGAGAAATTTGCCTTATTGGGCTACCCGGAGGCTGTAGTCCATATCAGTGCCGAACCGACAAAAAAACCATACCGTGTGGAGCTTGTCGTGAACGTCGATGCAGGTCCCCCGCTGGTGATACGTCAGATTCAGATAGCGGGCACAAATATCGTTGCCCCGGACGACCTGAGAGTGTCTGCAGGTGACATCTATGACCAGTTCAGGGTCAGGGACGAACTGAAGAGGATTCAGGCCAAGCTCCGAAAGGCCGACTATTACCATCCTGTTGCAGGTCCGTATACTTTTGAGGCGGGAGTGCTGACTATAACGCTTGATCCGGGACCTCAGCTCACGGTTCTCATTGAAGGTAACAGTGCCATATCGACAAAGCGTCTTCGGAAAGAGGTGCCATTTTTTGAAGTGGAGACGGTGAACGACGAGATCGTGGACGAAGCGGTCATGAGAATGCTGGCCCTGTATCATAGCGAAGGCTTTCCCTTTGCTCAGGTGGCTCCTGTCACGAAAAAAGATAAAGGCACGATCGAGGTGTCATTTTTTGTCTTTGAAGGCCTGAGGATAAAGACGCGAGCTATCCAGATTACCGGAAGTTCTCTTCCGCCTCAGAGCCTAAAGAATGTCATGTCGCTGAAAGAAGGCGAGTATTTCAACCCGGACCTCAAAGATAGGGACCGGGAGACGCTGCAGGAGTTCTACCGCGCACTCGGGTACCTTGATGCAACCATACATGAGATTGAAGATACGATAGACATGCAGCAGGAGCGGGCGGATATCGCTGTGGTTGTTACCGAAGGTGACAGGACGCTCATTGGATCGATCGATATCCAGGGGGTTCCGGACGATGCTCGTGCCAAGCTCTTGGCTGTCAGCGCCCTAAAGGTCGGTGACCCCTATAATGAGGTGGATATTTCCGATGCTCGTTTCAGGATAATCGATTCCTATGTCAATGCAGGAAATCTGAACGTTGACGTGCTGGTACAGCGCACGATTGAAGGCCATAAAGTTACGGTTGTTTTTACCGTTATTGAAGGGACAAAAGTTCGCATCGGGAAAATGGTTGTAGCCGGAAATGAACGAACACGCTATAAGGTTATACGGAGAGAAATCGTGATGGACGAGGGACAACCTTACAGCTTCAAAACGCTTGCTGAGGAAAGGCGGAAGCTCTACAAGCTCGGGCTGTTTGATGATGTAGGAATAGAGCCCCACAATGCCGGTGAGGGGGTAAAGGACCTTCTGGTGAAGGTCAAGGAAGGCAATGCCGGCGCGTATGAGTTCGGCGTCGGATATGCGGACTATGAAGAGTTCCGGGGTTATGCAGAAGTGAGTTACCGTAACCTCTGGGGCATGAACCGGCAGGGGCTTCTCAGGGGAGAACTCAGCACTCTGCAGCAACGCTATATCATACAGTACACCGAGCCGTGGTTTCTCGGCAAGCAGCTGCCGTTCCGAGCTCTCTTCCTCTACGAGAACAAGAAGGAGATATCCGTTCCGGGGCGGGAGGTCCGCTATCGCATCGAGCGATACGCCGCAAGTGCCGGCGTTGAGAAGCAGCTTACCGATTCGCTTAAGGCGGAGCTCTATTATGAATATTCCATTGTCAGAACATCTGATGTACAGCCGGATGTGATCCTCAGCAAGGAAGACGTCGGAACCCTTGCAATTAGTTCTATACGGCCATCATTGGTATATGATACGCGCGACAATCCCTTTGATCCAACACGGGGGATCGTTGCCGGCCTCTCAGTAAAGGTCGCTTCATCCCTGTTATTTTCTGAAACGAATTTTGTGAAGACGACGCTGTATGCAAGTACCTTTCACCAGCTGTACAAGCGCATTGTTCTTGCCCTGTCAGCCAGGGGCGGCATTGCATACGGGTATAACGGTACAAGTGAGCTTCCCCTTGTAGAGAGGTTCTTTCTCGGCGGAAGATTTTCTGTGCGCGGATACGAACAAGACAATCTCGGTCCGAGAGGTGCTGACAACAATCCAACCGGCGGCAATGCATTTGCGATGGGCAGCATCGAGTTCAGAACGAATATCGGAAGAGGATTCAGCATCGTGCCATTCCTTGATTTTGGCAATGTCTGGGTCAAGGCGAACGATATTGATCCGCTGGATATCAAGTTTACCACCGGGCTAGGGTTGCGGTACGCAACGCCTGTGGGGCCCCTTCGGGTAGACTACGGCATTAAACTTAAAAGAGGCAGGGATGAGAGCAAAGGTGAACTGCATTTCAGTATTGGCCAAGCTTTTTAGGGTGCGTAAGGCGGTAAGCGTGAAGCGTAGTATTATGATGTTACTTTGCATCGCGCTTCACGTATTACTCCCTGCGGGCAACAGCCGCGCCGGCATCAGTGATCGGGTCATCGCCTTTGTGGATGACCAGGCCATAACCATGAGCGAGCTCGATGAACAGTACCGGAATACGGCGAAAATATCACCTGACATCGCGATGGGAGAAGTTCTTGAAACGATGATCAACAGAATTCTCCTGCTGAGGGAAGCGCGAAAATATCGTATAGAATCAGCGTCAGTGGAACAGGTGATGAACGAGTATATTGACCTGAAGATCCGTGCCTTTATACGCGTGGGTGAGGATGATATCGAAAAGTTTTACAATGAGAACAAGGCCGAATTCGCTGGCAAAGAATTCGAAGACGTGAGGGATGAGATAGATACGTACCTCACGGAGAAAGAGCTGAACAAGCGCCTGAAAGAAACGCTCAGGGGGTTGAGAAAAGATGCCTATATCAGGATCTTTCTCGACTGATATATCTTATTTGACGTGCCGACGGCCATGAGTTGGTTCAATCGCAGGCAGCTTGTCAGCTGGTGTCTCTTTGATTTTGCCAACTCAAGCTATTCTGCTGTCATCGCAGCCGTTATTTTCCCCGTGTTCTATGTCTCCTCCATTGCAGGAAATGCAACGGGACGGGGCGATCTATGGTGGGGAAGGGCGATATCTCTCAGCATGGCCTTCGTGGCGCTCACATCGCCTTTTTTGGGAGGAGTTGCCGACTACAGCGGGAGACGAAAACGGCTCCTTTTTTTCTATACTGCTGCCTGTGTCATCTCGGTGTCCCTCTTTCCATTTTTGCGAAAAGGCATGGTCCTTGAAGGTTTTTTCCTTATTCTTCTCGCAAATATCGGTATGGAAGGCGGGCTGGTATTTTACAATTCCTTTCTGCCCGGCATTACTCAACGCGAATTCCAGGGAAGGGTTTCTGCCTGGGGGTATGGTGTAGGGTATGCGGGGTCTATCCTTTCCCTGCTTTTTGCGCTCGCCCTCATAAAATCGGGACGGTTTGCAGAGACATGGATCATGGTCTCGTTCTTTTTTGCTGTCTTTTCTCTCCCGGCTTTTCTCTTTCTCCCGGGGGATGAAAAGACCAATGTTACTGTTTTCATGGCAGCAACGAAAGGATGGAATTACTACCTGGCGGTCATGCGGGAGATCTTCGGCGACCGTGAAATGAGAAAGTTTATGATTTCATTCCTCGTGTATGAGGACGGCGTAAATACGGTCATCGTATTCTCGAGCATTTTTGCAGCTACTACGCTCGGGTTTGGCACGCAGGAACTGATAGCACTCTACCTCATTGTTCAGATAACAGCGCTTGCAGGAGCCTTTGCCATGGCGAAGCCTATGGATGTATGGGGACCAAAAAAGATCGTTGTGCTCTCCCTTATTCTCTGGGCAGCAGTTTCTGCGTCAGCGTATGTCATTTCCGATAAAATGCATTTTTTCCTAATGGCGTCTGTGGCAGGGCTCGGGCTTGGCACGGTCCAGGCTGCCAGCAGAGCTTTCTTCATTCAGTTCATTCCTCAGGGTAAGGAAAGCGAATACTTCGGGATCTATGCACTTGTGGGGAAATCATCAGCGGTTATCGGTCCGCTGGTCTTTGGGTATATCTCTTCGACATTCGGGAGCCAGAGACCTGCAATACTGGCAGTCTCCCTGTTCTTCATTGCAGGGCTCGTCATGGTGATCAGGGTTAGGGGTGGAGTGCCGAACACAGGCAGGGAGAATGCAAAAAGGGATTAAACTGACGCGGGCACGCAGGCTTTGCCGGTAAGCTCCTGCATGAGACTCCTTACCGGTATGATCTTATCTATCCTGGAGGCGTTTGTTCCTACCGTGTAGAGAGGCTCTTCCTCGTTCTCATTATAGCCTGCAGAGCTCAGCAGGCCATTACAGATGCAGAAATGATGCTCGTTGCTTATCTTTGCGGGGCAGATGCTGTATTTTCCTTCGCTGTCTTTCTGAAGCACATACCCCTTGTCGCATTTTGGCGCTCTTTTTTTCGAGAGCGCAGAAACATACATCGGAGACTGCCTGATAATCCTGAAGGGAAGTCCGCAGGGCGATCCGGGATCATATGCAACGATGATATCGCTTTCCCTGGCCGCAATAACAGAGCCCTTGTAATCGGACGAAGCGCTGCTTTCCTCTGTTGCAAGGAATCGCGTACCCATTTGAACGCCGGCGGCACCTTCTTTCAGATAGCCCGTGATATCGTCATAGGTGTATATGCCTCCTGCTACGATGATCGGAAAGTCTCCGTATTTCTTTGCCATGTCTCTGACTGGAGGAAGAAGGTTCTCAAGCTTATTCTCGTTCGTTGCTATCTGGTCCATCTTGAATCCGAGGTGGCCACCCGCAAGCGGCCCTTCGAGGACGACAGCATCGGGACGGTATCCGAGTTTTTCCCATTTCTTGCAGATGATATCAAGGGCGCGCGCGGAAGAGACGATCGGTATCAGGGCAGTGTCCTTAGGGTCCTGAACGGCTGGCAGCGTAAGCGGAAGGCCAGCCCCTGAGATGATAACATCGGCTCCGGCATCAAGGGCACCCTTTACGGAGTCATTATAATCGCGGGCAAGTGCACACATAATGTTGATGCCGGCAATACCACCACTGCTCTTCGCAAGGGAAACCTCTTCATAGGCGGCCTCGTAAGAGTTGCGTTTTTTCCCCGTCCTTTTTGACACCAGACGGTCAAGGCATGCACTCGATACGATACCGACGCCGCCTTCTCTGGCTACGGCGCTTGCAAGGGGATGCAACGATACGCCCACACCCATTCCGCCCTGAATGATTGGTACGGGAATGGTCTTTCCCTTTATTGTTAATGAGGGGAGGGTTTCAATCATAATGCTATTTATAATTGCGCATTGTATGAATTTTAATCAAGTGAAATATTTCCTGAATAATGAAAAAAGGCGTAGGAATAAGGCTATGACCATTGCATAGCATAGGCAAATGTTTTACAATATCGACGCAGAACGCGCAGCAGAAAGGACATGAGCATGCTTTCACCACGGGCACAAAAGATCAAGCCTTCTCCCACGCTTGCCATTGATTCGCGGGCCAAGGCAATGAAGGCCTCAGGAATCGATGTTATCAACTTCGGCGTCGGCGAGCCCGATTTCGATACTCCGGATAATATCAAAGAGGCAGCGTGCAGGGCCATCCGGGAAGGTTTTACCAAATATACGCCGGTCGGAGGGATCGACCCCCTGAAGGATGCGATCATCAACAAGCTCCATGCCGATAACCGCATACCCTATAAGCGCGAAGAGGTCATGGTGTCGTGCGGAGCTAAACACAGTCTGTATAACATTGCACAGGCCCTTTACGGTCCCGGGGATGAGGTGCTCATTCCCTCTCCCTACTGGGTTTCCTACCCTGACCAGGTGCTGCTGAACGATGCGAAGCCGGTATTTGTGCAGACGCTTGAGAAGGATTCTTTTGTGGTGAAACCTGAGGCCCTTGAGGCAGCAATCACCGACAGGACGAAGGCCCTTATTCTGAACTCCCCGTCAAATCCCACAGGCATGCTGTATGACCGAAAGACGCTCGAAAAGATAGCAGAGCTTGCGGTCAAGCACAATTTCTATGTCATATCGGACGAGATCTACGAAAAACTGGTTTACGGTGATGCTGTTCATATCAGCATAGCCTCTCTTAATGCTGAGATCAAGGCAAGGACGATCGTCGTCAATGGACTCTCAAAATCTCATGCCATGACAGGCTGGAGGCTGGGATATGCCGCAGGACCTGCTGATGTGATCAAGGCCATGACGAACATCCAAAGCCAGTCAACCTCAAACCCGACCTCAGTAACGCAGAAGGCCGCGGTTGAGGCCTTGAACGGCTCTCAGGATTTCATCGCGGTCATGCGCTCTGAGTTCGATAGACGGAGAACATTCATCGTGAAGGAGTTGAACACGATACCGGGCATGCACTGCATGATACCGAACGGTGCGTTTTATGCGTTTCCGAACACCGCAAACATATACGGTTCCCGGTTTCATGAAAAAACCATAGCTTCTTCCACGGATCTTGCCCTCTATCTGCTGGAGGAAGCCAGGGTGGCGCTCGTTCCGGGCGATGCATTCGGAGACGACAACTACCTGAGAATTTCCTATGCTACGTCTCTTGAGGATATCAGGAAGGGGATGGAGAGAATCAGGCAGGCTGTTCAGAAGCTTGTACCCGTGAAATAGATGTCCGACACATTCCGGTCGGGCTTTATAGCTCTTATCGGCAGGCCGAACGTGGGCAAGTCCACGATCCTGAACGCCCTCATCGGCCAGAAGATAGCTATCGTTACGAAGAGACAGCAGACCACAAGGAACAGACTTCGGGGGATCAGGAATCTTCCATCAGCGCAGATGATCTTTATCGATACACCGGGCATTCATTCGCCACGACACGCTCTTGGCCGCTCGATGGTCAGGACCGCCAAAGAAACACTCGATGATATCGACCTTGTCGTTTTTGTGACGGATGCGGAAAGGGCTAAAGATGAGGATCTTGTCATCCTGGATATGCTCAGAAACGTCAGAAAACCGGTTCTTTTCGTCCTGAACAAGGCCGACAGAAAAAGCCCTCCGGAGATCACGGACCTTATCCGAACCTATAGTGAGCTTTTCCCTTTTGATGGGTTCCTTTCCGTGTCAGGATTGAAAGAAAAAGGCATCGATCTGTTGCTGGAGAAGCTCCGAGAGTTTCTGCCTCCTGGTCCGAAATACTATGATGATGAGATGGTAACGGACCAGTATGAACGGTTCATGGCTGCTGAGATCATCCGCGAAAAGATCATCAAAAACACCTCGGAAGAGGTGCCGCATGCTGTTGCTGTTGAAGTCCAGGAATGGAAGGAAAAAGAAAATGGGATCGTAACCGTGCGCGCTGTTATTTATGTTGAAAGGGAAGGCCAAAAAGGTATTATAATAGGTAAAAAGGGGGATATGCTCAAGACCATTGGAAGTCAGGCCCGTTTGGATATCGAGAAGCTGACCGGCACCCGGGTGTTTCTCGATCTCTGGATAAAAGTGAAGAAAGGCTGGCGCGATAACGCGAAAATGCTTAATGCGCTGGGGTACCGCTGAATGTTCGTCGAGATGAAGGTTGAGGGTCTTCTTTTTGATCCGCGTAGCAATATGTACATCCTCCTTCTCAAGGAGGCGGATGGGACGGGAACCCTGCCGATATGGATCGGAAAGCCGGAAGCTGATTCGATTGCCCTTGCACTCGGCAAAGTTGCGACGCCCCGACCGCTTACCCATGATCTGATCAAGAACCTTATCGAAGGGCTCCATGTCCGTGTAACGAAGATCGTTGTGACCGAAATTATCGACAATACCTATTATGCGCTTATCCACATCACAAATGGGCAGAAAGAGACGCTCATTGATTCGCGGCCCAGTGATGCTGTCGCCATAGCCCTGCGGATGCTTGTACCCATTTTTGTCGAGGAATCCATCCTGAGCACGAAAAGTGCTGATGAACTTGACGAATGGCTGAAGAACCTTAAGCCAGAAGACTTCGGCAACATCATGTAATGCTTCAGCGCACCGAGGGGATCGTACTCAGGACCACGCCGTATGGCGAAGCCGACCTTATCGTAACATTTCTGACTAAAGACCACGGTATCATAAAAGTCTTCGCCAAGAGTCCGCGCAAGGTAAAAAGCAGGTTCGGCAGCAGCCTGGAGCCGCTCACCTGCTCCCGCATCTCGTTCTGGGGAAAAGAGGACTCCGCCCTGCCGCGTTTGACGCAGGCTGACATTACGCATGTCTACAGCTCCATCCGGGAATCTCTGAGCGGTTTTCTGAAGGTGTCCGAACTCATCGAGTTGACCCTGTATCTGGTGCCTGAGAGGGACAGGAGCAGAAATGTCTTTTCACTGCTCATGAGAACCCTTGCTCTTATGGAAGCAGGACCTGCAGAGCAGCTTATCACGCTGTTCTATAAGTTGAAACTTCTCGATATCGCCGGCTTTCTGCCGCGACTGCAGTCATGTGGCCGCTGCGGCGGGGAGGGTGACGCATTCCATCTGATGCAGGGCACGGTGCTGTGCGGGAACTGCTGCACAGGTGATGGACAGGTCAGCAGGCTCTCTCGCAGTGCACGGACGTTTTTTTCGACTCTTCTCAAATGGGAAATGTCCAAACTGCACCGGCTGAAACCTGCCGAAGGGATAATACGAGAACTCGTTGTTCTGATAGACGAGCATGCTCAGTATGTTACGGAAAAAAACCTCAGGACAAAGTCATTCCGAGTAGGCTGACCAGTACTATACTTCCCTGCGTTTTTCTTCTTCTTCCTGAAGCGTTTTGCATTCAATGCACATGGTCGTGACCGGGCGGGCCTCCAGCCGTTTGAGGCCGATCTCGTTTCCGCAGTCATCACAGATTCCAAAGGTTCCATCTTCAAGGCGCTCCAGTGCCTCGTCGATCTTCTTGAGGAGACGCTGCTCCCGGCCGCGGAGTCTCAGCATAAAGTTCATGTCTGTTTCAGCTGATGCCTGATCTCCCATATCGGGGAAAAGGTTCTGGACGGGAAGTTCATTCAGGGCAACTTCGGCCTCATTCAGGAGCGCGTCCCTTTGCTGCAGAAGGATGAGTTTTATATTCTGGATTTTTTTCTCACGCAGGGACATTGCCGCAGGTTTTTTGACAACGGTCTCGGTCTTTACCAACTTATTTGCTGCCGTTCTTTCTTTGCCGGAGACGGGTTTTCTTGCCGTCTCCTTTGTCTTGGAAGACAACGTCTTTTTCACGGTATGCGATGCCGGCACGGCTTTTTTCCTTGCGCGGGTCGGTGTATTTTTTTTGGTTGCCATAGTTTCTCCTATGAATAATTTACATAGCGTACCAAAACAATTTCTCTTCAGTCAATAGCGGTGAGGGTAAGCATGATCTCAGCTGCCCTGAAAAAGATCTTCAGGTACGGGATTCCAGGGATTGTATGAAGGAAATAAGGGACTGCCTGCTCTTTTCGTCAATATGGATAAACTTCACGCCGATACCGGCATCCTCATCACGGGCATTAAACGTATTTATATGCACGATTTCTCCGCTGATATGGACAGGTTGAGCGAGACCGGGAACATGAAGGAACAGGTCAACGACATCGTGTCTCTGGTGCGGGCGTCTGGTCTTGATGAACATGCCGCGCCTACTGGCGTTCTTCGTGTATTCATCGATAAAGTCGTCGTAAGTTCTATAGGATACCTTAAGAGTGACAGGACAGCGCTCGGCAGTCCTCTGCTCAGAAGCAGGGAGTACAATGGCCTGAAGCACATCCAGGTATACTAGCGTACCGCATGAAGGGCAGGGTATCTGGGGAAAAGGGTTCTGTTCTATATATGTCTCAGGAAGGAATTCGCTGCATTTCTGACACCGGTGCTTTTTCCCCCGATAGAGCGGAGCGCCTTCATTCTTTGCGGCGATCTCTTGTGCGGAATTGTCGAGCCGATCAGACATGAAATAGTATAAGTGAATGGTCCTGCATTATGCAATCCGCTTGCTGCAATAGGTCCGACAGGATTACTTGCATCCTGGCATAGCCCGGGATGCCGTTTTCCGGGCCTCGGGTTCTTCATAACTTCTCCATAATTCATTCAAAATGTATTCACTATAGGACCGTAAACTTATAGCGAAAAGGAGGTGAGTTTCTTATATGGGACCGGTAATGCTAAAATCTCTGCATCTGGTCCATACCTGGATGCGGTATGCCGGGTCGACGGTGTGCTTGACGGAAGATATTGCTTTTGCAGATGCTCACAATCATTGTTTTTTCGGTATCAGAGCCTGCTGAGCTGCTATGTTGACAACTATTTAGCATTGTGAGATATTTATGCCGGTGAGGCTCTTTGGGCGTCGAAAATCTGCAGACAGGGATATCCCGTAACATAGATGCGGGATGCGGTAGAAAAAGAATTTAGACGATAAGGAGAAAATTGCAATGAAAAAGTTTCTGATATTTTTGTTTGTTGTGCTTGTATTCGCAGGTGCCGCGTTTGCCAAGGACTATGAGGTCAATAAGAAGGCTGGATCTTTTGATGTTGAAGTGAGGATTGACAAGAATCCTTCCGTTGTCGGCGACAATAAAGTAACTATCGAGATTAAAGATGCCCTTGGCAAGTTTGTGTCGGACGCTAATGTGGAGCTATATTATTTTATGCCTTCGATGCCGTCCATGAATTATACGGAGGACGCTAGACTTGAAGGAAACGTGTATAATGCGACCATCAAACCTACGATGGGTGGGGACTGGAGTCTAGACGTTAAATTTACAAGGCCCGATAAAAAGGTCCATAAAGTGACGTTCAGCTTTAACGCTGAGTAATGTCGAAAATTCCGTTAGTACTCTTTTTCTTCTTTTTGTTTGCCGGTCCTGATCCGGTCCTCGCGGACGATCCGCCGCACGCAGCAGCCTTGGATAAATTAGTCGATGAGGCCGTCGGGAATAACCCTGGGCTTAAGATGCTGGAAGAAAAGATAAAGGCCTATGGGGAGCGGGTCCCGCAGACAGAAGCGCTTGACAATCCAAGATTGGGATTCGCTGTCTTAAACTTGCCGGTGGACACATTCAGGTTTGATCAGGAACCGATGACCCAGAAACAGATTTCGCTGTGGCAGAAGCTTCCCTTTCCGGGAAAACTGGAGTTGAAGGGTGATATTGCGCGGAAGGAATTGGAGGTTGTCAGAGAGGAATACGACGAGAGGAAGAATACCGTTATCATGCAGGTGGAGGTTGCATACCGCGAACTGCTTTTCGTTCACAAGTCAATAATGATAACGGAAGAAAACAGGGACCTATTAAGAACCTTCGTGAAGGCAGCCGAGACCAAATACGCAGTCGGCATGGGGATTCAGCAGGACGTATTGAAGGCGCAGGTCGAGCTTTCAAAGATAAACGAACTTTTGATCTCTCTGGAGCAGAGAAGGCAGAGCATAACCGCACGGCTGAACACCCTGCTGAACCGTTCGGCCGATGCTGCTTTTAGCCCGGACGAGGGGATACCCAGCGAGGAGAAAACCGCTTTCGCATACTCGTTTGAGGAACTTCAGACGATTGCGCTGGAGAACCGTCCTTCTCTCCTGGGTCTGCAGCGTCTCGTTGAGCGGAATCGGCTGGCCGAACGGTTTGCCGAGAAGAGTTTCTATCCTGATTTTGATGTTGGGATCAGCTACGGGCAGCGCGATAAGGACGTGACGGGTACGGATAGACCCGATTTTATATCGGGTTTCATTACGGTGAGCATCCCGTTGTGGTATAAGGCGAAGGAAAGCAGGAAGGTGGCCGAGGAAAGGGCGAACATCAGAAATGCAACCGAACAATACAATGCCGCAAAGAATGACGTTTTTTTTCAGATCAAGAATATCCTGACCGAGCTTGAGCGGATTAACCGGGAGCTTGAGCTTTTAAAAACCGGACTTATTCCTCAGAGCAGGACCTCGCTTGAATCGGCGATGGCCGGATATCAGGTAAATAAGGTGGATTTTATTACCCTCGTAAATAACCAGCTCACAGTATATAACTACGAGATAGAATATTACAGACTCATAACAAATTACAGGAACAAGCTTTCTGAACTTGAAGCAGCTGTCGGCAGGCGATTTCTTTAAGAGGGGTGAAATTACTTGACTAATAACAGAGGGTATGATGATGAAAGTAAACGCTAAAACCGGCGCTGTGCTGATCGCGGTCCTGCTGATGCTCGTGTGGCTGGCGTATCAGGGAGGGAAAAAGTCCGCTCCCCCAGCCGAAACAGTTAAGAATGAGGCTTCTGATGAAAAGGGGAACAAAGAGAAAAAGATAAAATACTGGGTAGCGCCGATGGACCCGAACTACAGAAGGGATAAACCGGGCAAATCACCCATGGGTATGGACCTTGTTCCTGTGTATGAAGACGAAGGCGAGCCGACCGCTGAGGGTGTTATTAAAATTGATCCAATCACCGTCCAGAATATCGGTGTAAGGACGGCCAAGGTGGTAAAAGGTCCGCTTGTTGCCACGGTGCGTGCGGTCGGGCGTGTCACCTACGATGAGCAGAAGGTGGAGCATATCCAGACCAAGGTTTCCGGTTGGGTGGAAGAACTTTTTGTGGATACCATGGGGCAGGATGTACGCAAGGGAGAGAAACTTCTCACAATTTACTCTCCCGAGCTCGTGGCAACCCAGCAGGAGTATCTCCAGGCCCTGAGGTATTCAGAACAGACGGCCGGATCGAGTTTTAAGGACGTCGCTAATGGCGGCGCTTCTCTCGTCGATGCTGCAAAGAGAAGGCTTCTTCTGATGGATATCGATCCCGGGCAGATCCAGGCGCTCGAAAAACGAAGCGATGTCCAGAAGACGATGGTCCTCCATTCACCAGCCAATGGTGTTGTCATAGACAAGAAGGTCTTCTCGGGCATGAAGGTGAGCCCCGGCATGGAGCTCTATACAATCGCCAATCTCTCTCGGGTATGGATCATTGGGTCTATCTATGAATACGAACTTCCCTTTGTGAGGAACGGTCAGGATGCCGAGATCACGCTTCCCTATGAGCCCGGAGTGACATACAGGGGTCGCATCTCTTTTATCTATCCCTATCTCTCGGCTGCAACGAGGACTGTGCAGATCCGCATCGAATTCAATAACCCAGGACTGAAACTAAAACCCGACATGTATGTGGATGTCTTGATCAAAAACAAGGCGGCTAGCGATGTATTGCAGGTGCCCTCTGACGCAGTCATTCGGACAGGCACGCGCAGCATTGTTATTACGGCTCTGGGTGAAGGCAAATTTTTGCCAAAAGAGGTGAAAGTCGGTCCCGAAGGCCAAGGTATGGTCGAGATCAATTCCGGGCTCAGCGAGGGGGAGACTGTTGTGGTCTCCGGTCAATTCCTAATCGACTCCGAGAGCAACCTGAGGCAGGCAGTTACGAAGATGACGGAGGTGCCTGCCGCGACTGGTGTGCCATCCGGGCCGACTCAGGCCAAGACATCAGAAAAAAGCGAAAAGCATGAGGAAACACCTCATGCTATGCAGCTCCAGCTAGATAAAGACCAGCAGCGTTTGATGTCGGATATCATAGGGACCTATGTAAAGATACACAATGCCCTGATCTCGGGTTCAACAGAAGGAGTCAGAGCGAATGCCAAGACCCTTTCCTTACAGCTAGCCGAATTGCAGCAGTCCGGCCAGAAGGAAAAGCTCGAGAAACTTACTGCCCTCATCGCGGAGTCTCTAGATGGTGGACTATTGACCGGCGATCTTGCAAAGGCTAAAGACGCGTTTGCCCCCCTAAGCAGGGCGCTCGTAGCTTATGTCAAGGGAACCGGGCGGGAGGGCGCTCATGCCTCCGACATTAAGATATTCTATTGTCCGATGAAGAAAGAACCATGGCTGCAGAAAGGCAAGGCGGTCCAAAACCCCTATCTCGGGAAGGACATGCTCCTCTGTGGGAATGAGATAAAGTACTGATGCTCGAAAAGATCATAGACGCCTCTATCAGGAACAGGTTCCTCATCCTTCTGGCTACGGTATTCATTATTCTCTGGGGCCTCTACTCGCTTTCGACGACGCCGCTCGATGCGATTCCAGACCTTTCCGACGTCCAGGTGATCGTCTATACCGATTACCCGGGGCAGGCGCCCCAGGTGGTGGAGCAGCAGGTTACCTATCCGCTCACTACCGCAATGCTTGCTGTTCCCGGGGCAAAGGTGGTGCGGGGATATTCGTTCTTCGGAGTATCGTTTGTTTATATCATTTTTGAAGACGGCACCGACCTCTACTGGGCGCGAAGCCGTGTGCTTGAATATCTGAACTATGTTTCCGGACGTCTGCCGCGCGGCCTGACGCCTGCGCTCGGTCCTGATGCGACGGGCGTAGGCTGGATATACGAGTACGCATTGGTCGACAGGAACGGTGCTCATGATCTCTCGCAGCTGAGGGCGATCCAGGACTGGTATCTCCGCTACCAACTGACTTCTGTCGAAGGCGTCTCCGAGGTCGCCTCGGTCGGCGGTTTCGTAAAGCAGTATCAGGTCGAGGTCGATCCGAACAAACTGCTGTCCTACAACATCCCGCTTTCGAAGGTGAAGACCGCAATCCAGAATTCCAACAGAGACGTGGGCGGAAGGCTTGTGGAAATGTCCGAGACCGAGTATATGGTGAGGGGTCTTGGCTATATAAAATCGGTGAAGGACATTGAGAGCGTGCCGCTTGGAGTGGACAAAATGGGCACTCCTGTTATGGTTCGCGATGTGGCGAATGTTCACGTCGGCCCCGAACTTCGCCGCGGACTTACTGAACTGGACGGCCAGGGCGAGGTGGTTGGAGGAGTGGTGGTGATGCGCTTCGGTGAAAACGCGCTTGCTACGATTGAAAGGGTAAAGGAGAAACTGAAGAGCCTGAAGTCCGGGCTGCCGGAAGGGGTCGAGATCGTGCCGACCTATGACCGCTCAGGCCTTATCCTGCGGGCTGTGGACACACTGAAGCATAAGCTGATCGAGGAATCGATAGTCGTCGCACTTGTCTGTATCATATTCCTTCTTCATTTCAGGTCTGCCTTTGTTGCAATTTTTACACTGCCGCTGGGCATATTTATGGCCTTCATAGTTATGAGGGTTCAGGGTCTCAACGCGAACATCATGTCGCTCGGAGGTATTGCTATCGCCATCGGTGCAATGATCGACGCTGCTATTGTGATGATCGAGAACGCTCACAAGCATCTGGAAAAGCATGCCGATACTAAGGATCATTGGACTATCATCGCCCTGGCTGCGAAACAGGTCGGTCCTGCGCTCTTCTTTTCGCTCCTGATCATCACGTTCTCGTTTCTGCCGATCTTCACCCTCCAGGCCCAGGAGGGAAGGCTCTTCCGGCCGCTTGCCTTTACCAAAACATACTCCATGGCCGCTGCTGCCTTATTGTCTGTTACTCTTGTTCCGGTCATGATGGGGTATTTTATAAGGACTACCCTGCTGCCAGGGGCATGGAGCAGGAATAGACAGCAGGTCGTCTCCATAGGGTCTGCTCTTGGAGTATTTCTCCTTGGCTGGCTTTCGACAAGACTCTTGCCGTATACGGTGATCGGGACGTTCGGGATTCCCCTTGCGATCATCCTTGGGACCCTAACGCTGCTAATTTTATGGCCGCAGGAGATTAGTCCTGAAAAAAAGAATCCGGTGAACAGGTTTCTTATCAGGATCTACAATCCGGTCATACTATGGGTGCTCAAGAATAAAACGATTACAATTATTTCTGCAGTGATCGTGATGCTGTCTCTTCTTCCATTCCGGACAATGGTGGTGAATAGGCTCCCGGATGGTGTTATAAAGACGATGTCTGAAAAGATCGATGTGCTTTTCCCGCTAGAGAAGATCGGAGGGGAATTTATGCCGCCGCTTTATGAAGGGGACCTCCTCTATATGCCCACCACACTTCCCGGGATATCGATCTCGACGGCAAGGTCAGTACTGCAGCAAACGGACAAGATCATAAAGACCTTTCCTGAGGTCAAGTCGGTCTTCGGGAAAATTGGACGTGCGGACACTGCGACCGATCCTGCGCCGCTCTCGATGCTTGAGACAACAATTGTGCTGAAACCCGAGAGCGAGTGGCCGATGGTACCTGTCGACCGATTTTTTTCCGAATGGCCGGAAATACTGAAAAGGCCGCTCTCTGCAATATGGCCGCTGGAAAGACATATCGCGCCGAAAGAGCTGACTGATCAGATGAACAAGGCTATTCATTTCCCGGGACTTACCAATGCGTGGACAATGCCCATCAAGACGCGAATAGACATGCTTGCCACGGGGATCAAGACGCCGGTAGGCATCAAGGTGATGGGCAATGACCTTCAGACGCTCTCTGACCTGGGTCAACAGATCGAAGCAGTCGTGAGAAAGGTCCCAGGCACGCTTTCAGTTTTTTCCGAAAGAGTGGTGGGCGGATATTATTTCGATTACGATATTGACCGTGAAGCAGCGGCGAGATACGGTCTTACCATAGGCAATGTTCAGGACGTCATCCAATCTGCGATAGGAGGGATGAATATAGGAGAAACTGTTGAAGGGCTCGAGAGGTTCCCGGTGAATATCCGGTACGGCAGGGAGCTGCGGGAGTCGATCTCAAGTCTTGAGCGCGTGCTGATCGCAACTTCTTCAGGGGCGCAGATCCCGATCACTCAGGTCGCGCATATAAGAATACATCAGGGACCACCTGTTGTAAAAAGCGAGAATTCGAGGCCTAACGTCTGGATCTATGTGGATCTCGAAGGGATAGATGTTGCGACATATGTAAAGAACGCCCAAAAGGCAGTCGAAGGAAGCGTCAAGATGCCTGCGGGGTATAACCTGGTCTGGTCCGGCCAGTTCGAATATATGCAGAGGGCGAACAAGAGGCTTTCTGTGGTGGTGCCGATCACCCTTCTTATTATATTCCTCCTACTCTATCTGAACTTCAAGAGCGTTACCGAGTCGCTGATCGTCATGCTTTCGCTTCCCTTTGCGATCGTGGGAGGTGTGTGGTTCGTCTATCTCCTCGGATATGACATGAGCATTGCGGTCGGCGTCGGGTTTATAGCCCTGGCTGGTGTTGCTGCCGAAACCGGTGTTGTGATGCTGATTTATCTGGATGAGGCGGTTATGCATCTACTCGTCGAGAACAACCATCTGATCTCGCGGAAGGACCTGTATAAAGCTATTATCTTCGGCGCGGTCGAACGGGTGCGGCCGAAGATGATGACTGTTACTGCGATCATGGGCGGACTACTTCCAATATTCTGGGGGGAGGGTACCGGCGCTGACACGATGAGGAGGATAGCTGCTCCCATGATAGGAGGTATGGTCTCTTCCACAGTACTTACCCTAGTCGTTATCCCGGCTATTTACGCGGTATGGAAAAGCCTGACCATAAAGTTTAAGACGGAGGATCAAGCTGATGCATAAAATGATTGTTGCGATCGTCGATCACTCGCTGCTCGACACACTCTGTGGCGAGCTGACGAAAGAGCGTATTTATTTTACCTACTGGGATGTGAAGGGAGTCGGCAAAGAGGTTCACGTGACCCAGGGAGGCGCATATGGCAGACTGAAGATTGAGGTCATCGCTGAAGATGCGGATATGGAAAGAGTAAAAAAGATTATCCTGCAGAGCGCTCCAATTGGAGTCCCTGGAGCCGGTATAGTTGCTATTTACAGTCTTGATGAATTCATGGATCTTTCGGAAACAAACTGAACAACAAAAATACGCCGGAGAAGGCAGACTGTGAAGAAGTTAACGGCGATAATTTGATCGGAAGCCTGCGAGCAGTTCCTGATTTGGTATCTGACTTATCTTTTATTTCCTTATTTTTTTTCAGAACAGAGATGATTATCCCCATTATCTTTCATCCGGATAGTTTACAATAAACAATGTCAAGCAGATTGATCATTATCGGTGGCGGGCTGGCTGGCTCAGAGGCTGCGTGGCAGGCAGCCCAGCGGGGCATCAAGGTCAAGCTTTATGAAATGCGCCCGCGAAAGATGACGGAAGCCCATACCACGGCGTATTTGGGAGAGCTTGTCTGCTCCAATTCCCTCAGGTCGAACGATCCGCAATCTGCTCCGGGTATTTTAAAAAATGAACTCGCCTTGGCTGGCTCCCTGATCATGCAGGCTGCCCACGCATCTGCCGTTCCAGCCGGCTCCGCGCTTGCGGTTGACAGGCATCTGTTTGCTGAATTCATATCAGAAAGGCTCTCTACCCATCAGCATATCGAGATCATCAGGGAAGAGGTCATGACATTACCTGATACGCCTGCGGTCATGGCGACAGGACCGCTTACGTCGCCTTCTATGGCAGAGGAACTGTCGCGCCTTACCGGCAGTGACCATCTGTATTTCTACGATGCAATTGCACCGATCATAGATGCTGCAAGTATCGACAGTGATAAGGTATACCGGATGTCAAGGTACGGAAAGGGTGGCGACGATTATCTCAACTGTCCCATGGACCGACGGGAATATGAGCATTTCTACGATGCCATGCTGCACGCCGAAAAGGTAGAGCCAAGAGGATTTGAAGAGAAAAAGGTGTTTGAGGGGTGCATGCCGATCGAAGTGATGGCTGCACGGGGATCTGATACCATGAGGTTTGGCCCAATGAAACCTGTAGGTCTGCCTGACCCGCGGACCGGCAGGGAGCCATATGCGGTTGTTCAGCTGAGGTCCGAGAACAGGGAAATGACGGCATATAATCTGGTCGGCTTCCAGACCCGCCTGAAATGGCCAGAACAGAAGAGGGTGTTCAGCTTGATACCCGGTCTCGAGCGTGCCGAATTCCTCAAGTTCGGCAGCATTCACCGTAACACCTTTATCAATTCCCCGGATCTTCTTAATCGTGATCTTTCGCTCAAGCAGCGGCCGAGCCTCCTGCTGGCCGGCCAGATGACCGGCGTAGAGGGCTATATGGAATCGACGGCAATGGGTCTTATTGCCGGGATCAATGCCGCATTGAAGCTGAAGGGGATGGATGTTCCTCCGGTGCCACCGGCTGCTGCTCATGGCGCCCTGATCCGGTATATCACTGAATCGGACAGCAGGTATTTCCAGCCAAGCAATATCAATTTCGGACTTTTTCCGGTATTCGCATCTCTTGAGAAGATGCGCGACAAAAAGGTGAAAAAAGCGAAGATCGCCGAACGTGCTCTTGTAGCCTGGAGGTCCTATCTCTCAGAGGTTACAGACAAATGAAAGAAATGGTCGAGAAATTTCTTCGGCATCTTGAAATAGAGCGCGGCATGTCCGAACATACGATCAGGGCATACAGGAAAGATCTTGAGGAATTCGCTACCTATTCACCGAAGGCTGCTGATGCGATTGAGATGATCGATGTGAGAGGTTTTGTCGCGCAGCAGATAAAGAATGGGTTGACAAAAACGACCGCGGGCAGACGACTCTCTTCTGTTCGGTCATTCCTGAAATTTCTAACAAGGGAAGGTTATCTCAAGGCAAACCCTGCGAAACTTGTGACGACGCCGAAGGCCGAACGGCATCTGCCCAAATTCCTTTCCGTTGACGATGTGTTTGCCCTTATCGAAGGGCCTGACACGATCGGTTTCATTCATGCGCGCGATAAGGCTATTCTCGAACTCCTGTATTCAAGCGGACTCCGTGTCAGTGAGGTCTGCGGGCTGAATGCCGAGGACATCAATACCCGGGAGGGTTTAGTGAAGGTGAAAGGGAAGGGAAGGAAGGAACGTATTGTTCCTCTGGGATCAAAAGCAACAGAGGCGATTAGAGCGTATATGACCGAGAAAATCCTTCTCAAGAAGAAGAGCAAAACGTTATTCCTGAACAAAAGCGGGACTTCGCTCTCAGAGCGGAGCATACGGCGGGTTGTCGTGAAATATGCCCGTTTGATAGGGGTGAGCGGTCAGGTCGGCCCGCATACGATCCGTCATACCTTTGCGTCGCATCTTCTTCAGGCGGGGGCTGACCTCAGGGTCATACAGGAACTTCTGGGCCATGCATCACTGTCAACGACGCAGAGGTACACCCATCTGGACATTACCCACCTTATGGACATTTACGACAGGGCCCATCCTCTTTCATCTGAAGAAAAAGATTAAGGTTCGCGACCTGTTTGGTATATAATTCCTTCATTAGAGAAACGCATTGAACAAGGAGCAATTATGTTTCATGCAACAACCATACTCTGTGTCAGAAGAAACAACAGCGTTGCCATCGGTGGTGATGGTCAGGTGACGCTCGGTAACACCGTTTTGAAACAGAATGCAAAAAAGATTCGGAAAATGTACGGAGATAAGGTGATCGCCGGTTTTGCCGGTGCGACGGCGGACGCATTCACGCTTTTCGAAAAGTTCGAGGGTAAGCTCGAGTCTTACCGCGGCAATATTACGAGAGCTGCCGTTGAACTCGCCAAAGACTGGAGGACTGACAAGATCCTGAGGCGACTGGAGGCTCTTCTGGTCGTCGCAGACCGCGATCATACCTTCATTATTTCAGGGACCGGAGATGTCCTTGAGCCTGAGGACGGAATCGCGGCGATAGGGTCGGGAGGCCCCTATGCCCAAGCAGCAGCTCTTGCGTTATGTGAGAACACATCTCTCGGTACCGGTGAGATCATAGCAAAGGCCATGAAGATCGCATCGGACATCTGCATCTATACGAACGAAAATATCTCGATTGAGGAGCTCACATAGCATGGACAGCCTTACTCCCAAAAGCATCGTTGCCGAGCTGGATAAATTCATAGTCGGACAGCAGAAAGCAAAAAAAGCGGTCGCCATTGCACTGAGAAACCGATGGAGAAGACAGCGGCTCGCGCCTGAACTCAAGGACGAAGTGCTCCCCAAGAACATCCTTATGATCGGGCCTACCGGAGTCGGAAAGACCGAAATTGCCCGGCGCATATCGCGTCTCGCTGCTGCTCCGTTCATCAAGGTGGAGGCATCAAAATTTACTGAGATCGGCTATGTCGGCAGGGATGTTGAATCCATGATCAGGGACCTGACCGAAATCTCGGTCAATTTGGTCAAGAACGAACACCTGGAAATGATACGCGAGAAGGCTAAACGCTTTGCAGAAGAGCGTCTGCTTGACCTGCTGCTTCCCGGTCAGCGTCACCTGCGCAATGACGAACAGACAGAAGACGAAAGAGATGTGCAAAAAGAGACACGGGAACGTCTGAGAGAGCAGCTGAGAAGCGGCAGGCTGGATGCGCGGTCCGTAGAGGTCGAGGTAAGAGAACGATCCATGCCCTTCGGCGTTATTTCAAATGTGGGACTTGAAGATCTGGAAATGAATCTGAAATCGATGCTGGGGAATCTGATGCCGGAAAAAGTCAAGAGAAGGAAAGTCAAGGTTCCGGAAGCCCTGGTGCTTCTGGAGCAGGAGGAATCCGCCAGACTTATTGATATGGACAAGATTACCCAGGAGGCGCTGGAGCGCGTGGAGCAGTCGGGTATTGTCTTTATTGATGAGATAGACAAGATCTGCAGCAAAGGAAGCGCTCAGGGACCAGACGTTTCCCGTGAAGGTGTGCAGAGGGACCTGCTCCCGATTGTCGAGGGATCGACGGTTACGACCAAACACGGCCCGGTAAAGACCGAACACATCCTTTTTATCGCAGCGGGAGCGTTTCATATCGCAAAACCTTCTGATCTGATCCCCGAGCTCCAGGGACGGTTCCCGATACGCGTGGAACTTGAAGCACTGGGCAAGGATGATTTTGTCAGAATCCTTACGGAGCCCCGCAATGCACTGGTAAAGCAGTATACGGCCCTCCTTGCAACCGAGGAAGTTACCATAGATTTCACCCATGACGCTGTCGACGAGATATCGGGGATAGCTGCTATTGTTAACGACAAGACTGAGAATATCGGGGCGAGAAGACTTCACACCATCCTCGAAAAGCTTCTGGAAGATATATCCTTTCATGCTCCGGAACAAAAAGGAGAAAACATTACTATTGACAGGAACTATGTTCAGAATAAGCTTAGCGACATTGTCAGGGATGAAGACCTGAGCAGGTATATACTGTAAAGCGCGAAGCGTTAAACGTGCAGGGGAAGAAAAAACACTGTTTTTTTACGATGGCCGGGTTACACCTCACGCTTTGCGCTTTACTTTTCACGGTTGTTTCCTGCGCCCCTGCCAAATATGATATTCAACAGGGTAAACTCGCTAAATTCTACGTAGTCGCTTCATGGTATGGCCCTGATTTTCAGGGCCGGCCGACCGCATCTGGCGAAATATTTGACATGTATGCAAGGACATGCGCACACAAAGAATATCCCTTTGGGACAAAATTACGGGTTACCAATACTTCAAACGGCAAATCAGTAGAATGCATTGTCAATGACCGGGGCCCGTTTGTGAGAGGTCGGGATATAGATCTGTCCTATGCCGCAGCAAAAGAGATTGATCTCATCGGTCCCGGCACTGTGCCGGTAGAAATCGAAGTTCAGGGCAGGGATGCTTCATACATCAAGCCCGTAAAAGTGCAGGCGGCTGATACCGGGGGCCTCTTTGCCGTGCAAGTAGGCTCCTTCACGGAGAGCATCAACGCTGTTCGTCTCAAGGTCGCGCTCAGACTTACCTATGCAAGTGCGTATGTCCAGGAAACGCTGATCAATGGAACCGTCTATTACCGTGTAAGAGTAGGTAATTTCGATCAGATCACTGCTGCTATGCAAACTGCGGAGAAACTCGGACAGGAAGGATACCCCGCAATCATTCTCAGGGCCGATATGCAGCTGTAGGCACAGGAACCTGTTAAAAACAGCCCTTTTTTGTGTACAATTCCCCTATGAAAAGCTACGACGATATCGTTACATTTCACGGGCATTCATGTCCGGGACTTGCACTCGGATACCGCGTGTCCCGGAGGGCGCTGAAAGAACTCGGAAACCGTTCCGCAGATGAAGAGGTCGTTGCCATTGTAGAGAACAATTCCTGTGCTGTGGATGCCGTTCAAGTAATGACCGGCTGTACGTTCGGGAAAGGCAACCTTATCTTCAGGGATTACGGCAAGCAAGTGTATACCTTCATCAGAAGACCTTCCGGCAGGAGCATACGGATATCCGTCGTATGGGAAAAGCCTGAAGAGACGGATGAAGAAAAGAAGCTCTGGGGCAGTTATGCAGGGGGCGACAGATCAAGAAAAGTGGTTGCATTTGTTCATTCTCGGAAGAATGCTCACCTCCGTAGTATCCTTGATGCAGATGAAAGTGAGCTTTTTGCTGTCAAACAGGGAATAGAACCGGCACCGCCAGAAGCAGAGATATACCGGAGCATCACGTGCGCGTCATGCGGCGAAAAGGTTGCGGAACCAAAGGTGAGGATCAAACAGGGAAGGCTGCTCTGCATTCCCTGTTTTGAAATGAAAGGACTGAAGTGATGGAAGAGATCATACGGAAAGCCGAAGTGCTCATCGATGCATTGCCGTATATCAGGAATTTTTACGGCAAAACCCTGGTTATTAAATACGGCGGAGCCGCCCAGACGAAAGACGCACTCAAAGAGTCTTTTTCCCAGGATATCGCGATGCTCAATTTCATCGGCATCAGGACCGTGATCGTGCACGGCGGCGGCCCCAAGATATCTGCTACTATGGAGAAGATGGGCAAACAGCCAGAATTTGTGCAAGGCCAGCGCGTTACGGACCAGGAGACCATGGATATCGTGGAAATGGTTCTGGGGGGACTCGTCAATAAAGAGATCGTCTCACTCATCAACAAGCATGGAGGGAAGGCCGTGGGACTGAGCGGAAAGGATGCCACCCTGATCAGGGCTCAGAAGAAGACTATAAGAAATGTCACCCCGGAGACCGGGGTGAGTGAAATCGTCGATCTCGGGCTTGTCGGTGAGGTGACGGCAATAGATCCTGCTATCCTTGACAGTATCGAGAAGAACGGGTTCATCCCTGTGATATCGCCCATCGGTGTCGGCCCGCAGGGAGAGACGCTGAACATCAATGCGGATTATGTTGCATCTGCTGTCGCAGCCGCTCTCAAGGCGGAAAAACTTATCCTGCTCACGGATGTTGCCGGGCTTCTTGACAAGACAGGAACGGTGATCTCTACGCTGAAGAAGAGTCAGATATCCCGTCTGGTGAAAAATGGGACCATAACAGGCGGTATGCTCCCGAAGGTCCAGGCTTGTATGCGGGCTCTCGATGAAGGAGTGAACAAAACGCATATCGTTGACGGGAGGATCCCGCACTGCCTTCTGCTGGAAATTTTTACCAAAGAAGGTATTGGCACGGAGATCCTGAACGCATAAAAAGAAATGAAAACGAAGAAGAACATCATTATTATTGGCGACAGGGTGCTTATCGACCTTGACGACAAGATCGACCGGACTACGGCAGGTCTCTATCTTCCCCCGACGGTCAAAGAGAAAGAAAAGGTATGCGGCGGCTATGTGGTAAAGGTTGGTCCGGGGTATCCTGTGCACGATCCGAACATTGGTGACGAAGCGTGGACAGCCAGGAAACGGGAGGATATCAGGTATATTCCGCTCCAGGCTGCTGAAGGCGACTATGCCATCTTTCTGAAGGAACATGCTGTTGAGATCGAGTTTGAAGCAAAAAAATATCTTATCGTCCCGCATGCTGCAATTCTCGCCCTTGTCCGCACCGAACTGGTGAATGAATGACCGAGCTTCTTCTTGCCGTCGCCGTCTCAGGAATTATCGCGTTGGCCATTATGATCTATCAGCTGCTGAAGAGGGATGCAACTCCTCAGTTGCAACAGATGAAAGCGGATATTGAAGGCATTGAGAAGAACCAGGAGAAGCTTGAGCGGACGGTCAGGGATGAAATGACAAAGAGCCGTGAAGAAGCAGGCAATGCCTCCCGCAATCTGCGAGAAGAGATACTGAACACGCTGAAGGGATTTAATGATTCTCTCCTGAACCAACTGCAGAAGGTATCGAGCCTTCAGGCTGATCAACTGGGCATCTTTTCGCAGCAGCTCAACACACTGACACAGACAAACGAGCAGCGGATAGAAAAGATGCGAGAGACGGTCGAGCAACGCCTTAGGTCTCTACAAGAGGACAACGCCCAGAAGCTCGAAAAGATGCGGGAGACCGTGGATGAGAAGCTCCATGCTACCCTCGAGCAGAGGCTTGGTGAGTCCTTTAAACTTGTGAGCGATCGGCTCGAACAGGTCCATAAGGGTCTCGGTGAAATGCAGAACCTCGCCGTCGGGGTCGGTGATCTCAAGAAGGTCCTCTCGAACGTAAAGACAAGAGGCATACTCGGTGAGTTTCAGTTGGGCGGGATACTTGAGCAGGTCCTTGCACCGGAACAATATGCTAAGAATGTTGTTACAAAAAAGGGAAGCCGGGATAATGTGGAGTTTGCGATCATACTTCCGGGAAAGGATGACAGCGGAGGCGTCGTCTATCTGCCGCTTGACTCAAAATTTCCCGTCGAAGATTATCATAGTCTTCTTGAGGCGTATGAGCATGCTGATCATGCTGCTATTGAAGAGGCTATTAAGCTGCTTGATAATACGATAAAAAAATGCGCCAAAGATATCAGAGACAAGTATATCGACCCACCTGCCACTACAGATTTCGGCATTATGTTCCTCCCTTTTGAAGGGCTCTACGCAGAGGTCGTGAAGCGGACCGGACTGATCGAGGTCCTTCAGAGGGACTATAAGGTTATCATAACAGGGCCGACTACGCTTGCTGCAATACTGAACAGCCTTCAGATGGGCTTCCGGACACTTGCCATAGAAAAGCGTTCGAGCGAGGTTTGGACGCTGCTCAGTGCTGTGAAGACGGAGTTCGGAAAGTTCGGCGATATCCTTGACAAGACCCAGAAGAAGTTGCAGGAGGCAAGCAACACCATTGAGGACGCAAGCAAAAAGTCTCGCACAATCGAAAAAAGACTCAAGGGTGTCCAGACGCTTCCGTCCGCCGAATCTTCAGGTCTGCTCGGGGACGCTGACGAATTCTGAACAATCCGTGCGATATGACGAAGAAAAAATCGGTCTTCAGCAAGCTTATCTTTATCGTCATACTCTGTGCCGTCGCCTTTGTCGTTTTTTACCTGGTCTATCCTGACGTCTCGAAGTTGAAGAAGGGGAATCCGCAGAAGACTGCCTTCATGGAATACCGTGAGATGGAGTGGGGCCGGGAGGGGAAAAAATATAAGATACAGCACAGATGGGTACCCTACAGTGCGATATCCCCGTACCTAGTCAAGGCAGTTCTCATCGGTGAGGATGACAAGTTCTGGCAGCATGAAGGATTTGACTATGAGGCGATTCAAAAGGCACTCGAGAAGGACATAAAGGCGAAGAAGTTCAAGCTCGGCGGCAGCACTATTAGTCAGCAACTGGCAAAGAACCTCTATCTGACGCCATCCAAAAATCCCCTGCGGAAGATCAGAGAGGCAATTATAACCTGGAGGATGGAACGGATGTTGACAAAGAAGCGAATCCTTGAGATTTATCTCAATGTGGCAGAATGGGGTGACAGGGGAATCTTCGGGGTTGAGGCTGCAGCGCGCAGCTACTATGGCAAATCAGCTTCTGCGCTGGGACCCGAAGAAGCTGCGCGGCTGGCAGCGATACTGCCGAACCCCAGAAAATTCAACCCGCTCGGAACGTCGCGGTATGTCGTGAAGCGCGCTGCACTTATTTATAATATCATGGTAAGAAGGGGCATAGTCATGCCTGAATATGATGAGACGGAAAATGATTCCTCGCCGGGGAGTGCTGACCAGAATGACAGACGCAACGTACCGATCGAAGCAGTCAGACCATCATCACAATAGTCGTTGAAGCTGACAAATAAATATTAGGAATTCAGGATAACATGAAGTAAAATACCACAATGAAACTGAAGACCGAACATAAGATTCCTGCTGCGATTTTTTTTGTTGTCATGTCTGTCTGGGTGCTTGCTGCAGGACTCGCGTATGCTTCTGCTTCTTCCGGCTCGGCCGTACTGTCCGTGTGTATTCATCGAACCTTTCGGCAAGATATGTGTACCAGCCTATTTTATTCCGCAGCATGTATTGGTGCGGGCATGTTTTTTTCACGACAGTCCAGAAAGCCGGAAGGGTTGAAAGATGGCATGGATACGTTGATTGCTGCGCTTGCCAGTACCCATGATGGCATCGCCCTAACCGACGATAAGGACAGGTACGTTTTTGTTAACGATGCCTATGCAAAGCTCTATGGCTATACCGCGAGTGAAATGATCGGTAAGACATGCCTTGACCTCGTGCCCCCGGAAATGGTTGTGCATGCGGAACATATACTGCATGAAGTGCTCAGAAACCGGAAAATCGGAGTTTTCAACGGCGAAATGTCTGCATTGCTCAGTGACGGGAAGACGCTTCCGGTAGAGGTGCGTGCCACATCGTTGTGGGACGGTGCCGGAAATTATCAGGGACATACCTGCATCTTGTATGACATCTCCCAGCAGAAGATGGATAAGGAGACGATCGAGCAGTCCGTGCGCTTTCTGGAGACCATTTTTCATAGCATCAGGGATCCTTTTATTATTCTGGACCGTGACTACACGATTGTCAGGGCCAACCAGGCATACGCTGACCTGAAGCATATTGCCCTTAAGGATCTTCTTGAACGGAAATGTTACAGAGTCACGAGGAGCCGCTCATCAGTATGCGAAGAGTGTATAGTTTCCAGAACGTTCAGATCGGGAGACCCTTCTGCAAAAGAAAAAAAGGTGCTGACAAAGCACGGGACGGATGAGTGGATCGAAATTTATACCTATCCCATTGTCAATGAGGTGCATGAGGTCACGCATGTAATCGAATATGTACGGAACATTACCGACAGGAAGAGGTCGGAAGAAGAGCGACAACTTTTTATCCGGGATCTCGAAATGCTTTCATCCCTGGATACCCTTACCGGTCTTTTGAACCGGCGGATGCTCTTTGATCGCCTGGGCCACGAGATCGTACGGGTACGGAGGTATAACGCGGAACTTGCCCTGATGTTCTGCGATCTTGATTATTTCAAGGAGATCAATGACACGTATGGACACCGGGTGGGCGATGCAGTGCTCCAACTGACCTCGGAGATACTGAGAAAATCGCTGAGGTCATCCGATATCATCGGCAGGTACGGAGGTGATGAATTTCTTGTCATTCTTCCCGGGACATCATTGAAAGGAGCTCATGATCTGGCCGAGAGAATACGGGCTGCCGTGCAGGAAATGCAGTTCGAGGTCTGTGAGGGTCGGAGCGTCAGCATAACCATGAGCATTGGCGTGATATGCTATGCCGGAGGCGAAGCCGACGTGGACGCACTGATCAATCAGATAGATACGGCACTCTACGTATCCAAGAGATCGGGTAAAAACCGGGTCTATTCACTGGCATAGTCGCGGCCGTGCTCTGCAGCGGTTCTTCCGAAAGGAGAAAGCTCACGCAGTTCCCGTATGATGCCGGGCATCACGTCAAGTACGAAGTTGATATCTTTTTCCGTCGTATACCGGCTCAAGGAAAACCTGATAGAACCGTGGACAGCGGTGTACGGTACACCCATTGCCCTGAGCACATGTGACGGCTCAAGCGAACCTGATGTGCAGGCAGAACCTGAGGAAGCACAGATGCCGTATTCGTTCAGCCTGAGCAGGATGGCCTCTCCTTCAACGTACTCAAAGCTGATATTCATGGTATTCGGAAGCCGGAGATGCCTGTCGCCATTCACGCGGGTATCAGGACAAGTGCTCAAAAGCCCGTTCTCCAGCCTGTCCCGCAGGCCGCTAAGATAGGAGAACTCGTCGTGCAGATGCTGTTGTGCAAGCTGGGCAGCTTTTCCAAGACCGATGATTGATGCCACGTTCTCCGTACCGGCCCGTCTTCCCCGCTCCTGATGACCACCGATAACGTAGGGGTGAAAGCGCGTCCCTTTCCGTATGAAAAGCACGCCTACTCCTTTGGACGCATGAAGTTTGTGGCCTGATATGGTAAGCATGTCGACCGGAACCTTTTTGACATCGAGAGGGATCTTGCCGGCTGCCTGAACCGCGTCGGTATGAAAAAGGATGCCGCGCTCCTTGAGCATCCCGCAGAGTCTTTCGATGGGGAAGATCACCCCGGTCTCATTGTTGGCATACATGATCGAGGCAACAGTGATGTCATCATCCAGCATCTTCAGAACAGTATCCATGTCCAGCTGACCCTGTCTGTCCACAGGAAGGAATGTCACCCGATACCCTTTTCTTCCAAGATGCTGGCAGAAATTCAGCACCGCGGGATGCTCAACCCGGGAGGTGATTATATGTCGCTTTCGCGGCCGTGACTCCACAGCGCTCATGAGAGCTGTATTGTCACTTTCCGTGCCGCAGCTCGTAAAGATGATCTCATCGGGCTCAGCGTTAATCAGGGCCGCGACTTTCTCCCGGGCGTCTTCTATTTTCCGGTGAAGCTGGCCGCCGAAGGTATGCATGCTTGAGGGATTGCCGTACAGTTCAACGAGATACGGCAACATTTCCTCAAGTACCTCGGGAGCGACGCGGGTCGTTGCGTTGTTGTCTAGGTAGATGGTATTCACGGAAGGACCTTGACCAAGATATCATTGTTTACCAGTTCCCGAAGCTTAGACTGAATACCTTTGACCGTCACGTCGGCCATAAGGCATCCCGTGCACATTCCCCGGAGCGCTATGATTACCGTATTGTCCTCAATATCGATCAGTTCAACATCGCCGCTGTCAGCCTGAAGCCCCGGCCTGATCTCGGTCTCGATGATCTCCTGAATCAGGGCGATCTTCTGCAGATTGGTCAGCTTCCTCGGTGTTGATGGTTTCTCAACCGGTTTCAGGGACCAGACGTCCTGAAGGATCTTTTCTATGCGCGAAACGCATTCGCCGCATCCACCGCCGGCCTTGGTGAAGTTCGTGATCTCATCAACGGTGGTGAGACGGCTCTCCAATGCGACCCTGCGTATTTTCTCCTCCGTTACATCAAAGCATTTGCAGACGACCCTGCCTTCTTCTTTTTTGCGCACAGGCTCGCCGCGGTAATTGGCAATAGCAGCTTCGAGAGCTTCCCTGCCCATGACAGAACAGTGCATCTTCTGGTCAGGGAGGCCGCCAAGATAATCGGCGATATCCTGGTTGCTTATGGCCAGCGCCTCATCAAGAGTCCTGCCCTTGATGAGTTCGGTAAGTGCAGAAGAGCTTGCAATGGCACTGGCACAGCCGAAGGTCTGGAACCTGGCATCAACGATCTTGCCAGCATCTTTATCGATCTTCAGATAGAGCTTGAGTGCGTCGCCGCAGATAATGCTTCCAACCTCCCCCAGAGCATCTGCGTCCTTTAATTCTCCGACGTTCTTGGGATGAAGAAATGCATCTTTCACCTTTTCAGAATAGTCCCACATGCGTACATCGTTACACAGCCGGCACATGATGTCAATAAGCGGTTTGCAAGAAAATTGGATTGACTTCACCGGTGAGAGGTAGTATAAAGATGGTAGGAAAACCACATGCAGGAAAGGAGAGCGTTATGCCGACGTATGTCATCCTGAGCACACTGACCGATGAAGGAAGAAGGACGATCAAGGAGAATCCGAGCCGTATTCTCGAGGTGAACAAAGAACTTGCAAAGATGGGAGTGAAGGTAAAGGAACAGTATGCGGTTCTTGGCCTTTATGATTTCGTGAACATCGTTGAGGCGAAGGACAACGATGCAGTCATGAAAATGTCTGTGGAGCTTGGCTCCCGGGGTTCCGTGCAGATGACGACGCTGGCGGCAATTCCGATAGCCGATTTCATCAAGAAGATTAAGTAATCAATTGATAACAAAGACGACTGTGACATACCAGGACCGACCGAGCATATAACATCCGGCAGCAGAATCTCCGTTTGGAGGGAAGTATGGCGACCATCGCGCCTGATGTTGTTCTTGACACGAGAGGCTTGATCCATCCTATGCCGGTTCTAAAAGCGAAGAAGGTCCTTAATGTCCTTGAACCGGGGAAGGTACTCAATCTGGTATCGACCGATGCGGCTACCCGCTCCGATATTTCGATGCTTGTTCAGCGGCTCGGCCTTGAGCTTTTGGAGACGAAAGAAAGTCGCGGTGTCGTAGAGTTTTATATTAAGAAAAAATAGCTTTCCCGCTGTCTTCGTGACAAGGCCTCAGTTGAAGAGTTGGTGGTCTGTCAGCATTCGGCATGGATGCGTTTTGACTCTCTTTCCAGCTTTATGATAGGATTAAATCCGCTCTTCTCCTCCTGCCGGAGTGGCGGAACTGGCAGACGCAAGGGACTTAAAATCCCTCGGTGGCAACACCGTACCGGTTCAAATCCGGTCTCCGGTACCATGTTTTATTTTATATTAAAAACATAACCATGCGACCAATACTTAAAGTTACTTCTCTAGTTTTGGTAGACTTGAACACTACAGTGCAGGTATCCTTGAACCGCCAAAAAATTCTCTGAAAGTATATATGCTATAATGAAAGACTTTTTATGATAGAGGTGGTTCCATGTCAGACAACGTAAAAAAGGCTATTTTCCCGGCTGCAGGGCTTGGGACGCGATTTCTTCCTGCTACCAAGGCATCTCCCAAAGAGATGCTGCCGATTGTGGACAAGCCGATGATCCAGTATGGAATTGAAGAAGCCCTTGCCTGTAAGATCGAGGAGTTCATTATTATCACGGGCAAGCACAAGAGAAGTATAGAAGACCACTTTGATTATGCCTTTGAACTCGAGGAAAAGCTTAAAAAAAGCGGCAAAGAGAAGCTCCTCAAGGAGATAAACCGGCTTAGTCAGATCAAGCTTGGATATATCAGGCAGGGGTATGCCCTTGGTCTGGGCCATGCTATTCTCTGCGCCAAACCATTTGTGAAGGATGAACCCTTTGCCGTAATACTGAGCGACGATATTATACCTCCCGGAGAAACCCTGCTGCTGGACATGATCAAGCTCTACAGAAAGCTGAAAAGTCCGGTGCTTGCACTTGAAAAAGTTCCGATGAAGGAAGTTAACCGCTATGGTGTTATCAGCGGCACAAAGGAACGGGACAGCGTCTTCAGAATAAACAGTCTGGTCGAAAAGCCCGACCCCAGGCAGGCACCATCTAACATGGCCATCATCGGCAGGTATATCCTTACGCCTGACATCTTCGATATCCTTGAGAAGGCCAAACCCGGAAAAGGAGGGGAGATACAGCTTACCGATGCAATCAACGTCCTGCTCCAAAAACGCCCGGTGTACGGATATCTGTTCCGTGGTACCCGGTATGATGCAGGGGACAAGCTCGGTTACCTGAAGGCCACTGTTGATTTTGCTCTTGAAAACAGTGATCTTTCAAAGGCCTTCAGGAAGTATCTGCTTGACGTCACAAAGAACCTGAAGCGAGCATAGCAACAGCCTGCGCGGAGAACTTATTTGTACGAAGGAGAAGGAATGGCAGAAAAAGAGAAAGAAAAAGAAATAGATAAAGAAACGCAGATCCCTGATAATGTCCCGGTCTTGCCTGTTCGCGATATTGTTGTATTCCCGTACATGATCATCCCGCTCTTCGTGGGAAGAGAGATTTCGATCAAGGCCATTGAACAAGCTCTTGCTGAAAGCAGGATGATCCTTCTGCTGACGCAGAAGGATCTTAACATTGAAAACCCTGCGTCCTCAGACCTGTACGAGACAGGAACGGTAGGGATGATCATGAGGATGCTGAAGCTTCCTGACGGGAGGGTGAAGATCCTCGTGCAGGGACTTGCAAAAGCGAAGGTCAAAGGTTTTACCCAGACAACACCGTTCATGACTGCTGATGTTGCAAAAGTGGAAGAGTTGAAACCCGCAGCGCTTACGATTGAAGAAGAAGCCCAGATCCGAACGGTAAAAGAGCAGCTTGACAAGGCTGTCTCTTACGGGAAGACCATTCTTCCTGACATCATGGTAGTTATCGAGAACCTTGATGATCCCGGCAGGCTTGCAGATCTTGTTGCTTCGAACCTGGGACTGAAGACCGACCAGGCGCAGGAGATACTCGAGATTGCAGATCCGATTACAAAGCTGAAACGCGTCAGCGATATCCTTGGCAGGGAGATCGAACTTCTTATCGTGCAGCAGAAGATACAGTCAGAAGCGCGCGGAGAGATCGACAAAACGCAGCGTGAATATTTTCTGAGGGAACAACTCAAGGCCATACAGAAAGAGCTCGGCGATATCGACGAGCGCGCTGAGGAAATCAGGGAGTTCAGAAATAAGATAGAAGAAGCCAGAATGCCTGAGAAAGTACTGAAAGAGGCGGAAAAACAGCTGAAACGTCTCGAAAAGATGCACCCTGACAGCGCAGAGTCTGCTACCATAAGGACCACTTCCCTGGGCAAAAAGCACCAAGGACAATCTTGATATCAAGGCCGCCAAAAAGGTGCTGAATGACGACCATTATGACCTTGAAAAGGTTAAAGAAAGGATCCTCGAATATCTGAGTGTGCGCAAGATCAAGGAAAAGATGAAAGGGCCGATTCTCTGTTTTATAGGGCCTCCCGGAGTGGGCAAGACATCGCTCGGAAGGTCGATCGCACGGTCGCTCGGGAGGGAATTCGTACGCATGTCGCTGGGAGGAGTAAGGGACGAAGCAGAGATCAGAGGACACAGGAGAACCTATGTCGGGGCTTTGCCGGGGAGGATCGTCCAGGGGATAAAGCAGGCAGGCACGAACAATCCTGTGTTTATGCTTGACGAGGTAGACAAGATCGGCATGGATTTCCGCGGTGATCCGTCCTCGGCTCTTCTGGAAGTGCTTGATCCGGAGCAGAACTTCGCCTTTGCAGACCACTATCTGTCGGTACCATTCGATTTGACAAATGTTATGTTCATTACCACAGGAAATCTTGCTGATACCATACCGGGTCCGCTCAGAGACAGAATGGAAATCATTTATCTTTCAGGGTACACTACGGAAGAAAAACTTGGCATCGCAAAAAAATATCTTTTGCCGAAACAGCTCGATGAACACGGGTTGACCAGCAAGATCCTGACGATCACGGACTCTGCGCTGAATTTGCTCATAACCCAGTATACCCGTGAGGCAGGCGTTCGTAATCTGGAGCGCGAGATCGCGAATCTCTGCAGGAAGGTCGCAAAAAGGATCGCTGAAGGCAAAATAAAGCACTTTATGGTCACAGTGAAAAACCTTCAGGGTTTTCTCGGTGTACCTAAATATCTCCCTGAAGAAGAGATGGAGCATGATGAGATCGGTGTCTCTACAGGGCTTGCATGGACAGAAGCCGGTGGTGACATTATCTATATTGAAGCTACGACCATGAAGGGCAGGGGTAATCTTACCCTTACGGGTCAACTGGGTGACGTGATGAAGGAGTCGGCCCAGGCAGCCCTCAGTTATGTGAGGTCAAAGGCCAAAACTCTCGGAATCAGCGACGATGTCTTTGCAAAAACCGATATTCATATCCATGTCCCTGCAGGTGCCATACCGAAAGATGGTCCGTCTGCCGGCATCACGATCGCGACAGCGGTAGCTTCTGTCTTTACCGGCAGGCCGGTGAATAAGAACATTGCTATGACGGGCGAGGTCACCCTTCGGGGAAGAGTGCTGCCGATAGGAGGGCTGAAGGAAAAAACCCTTGCCGCAAAGCGGATGGGCATCAGAAGGGTCATCCTGCCGAAACGAAACAAGAAAGATCTTGAGGATATTCCCAAATATATCAAGCAAGACATGGAATTCATTTTTGCTGATTCGATGGAGCAGGTCCTCAAGGTTGCGCTCAAGGGCAAAAAGCAGCGATCCTGAGTTAGCCGGCCATGAAGCTTTCTCAGATCGGCGAACTCTCTCTTGTGGACAAGCTCAGGAAACGTTTCAGAACAAGAGCGAGAGGACTTATCCTTGGAATCGGGGATGATGCTGCCGTGATAGAATCTGATGGCAGCACTCTGGTTACGACGGACATGATGGTGGAGGGTGTTCATTTCGATCTTTCATGGACAACACCCTTCCAGCTGGGGTTTAAGCTTATATCGGTGAACGTCAGCGATATCTATGCCATGGGAGGCATTCCTCATTTTGTCTTGCTTAATTTTGCTGCCCACGGAAACTGTACCCAGCAGTTCTTCAATGATTTTTTCGATGGTATAGAACATGCGCTCCACACCTATGCTGTTTCACTGATCGGCGGGGATATCTCGGCATCGGACAGGTTAATGTTGTCGGTAACGGCAATCGGTTCTGCCGATGCCGTGGTACGGCGCACGGGGGCTAGGATTGGGGACAGGATCTATGTCACCGGTACATTAGGAGATGCAGCCTGCGGACTTGAACTTCTCAGGAAAGTGAAGCGCACCGTTGATCTGAAAAAGGGCGGTCGCTACGGGCTTACCCTGCGGTCGCAGACCGTGGTCCCTTTGATGAGGCGACAGCTTATGCCGCTTGCTCGTGATTCCGCAAACATCAGAGATCATGCTACCGCTATGATCGATATTAGCGATGGCCTTCTCATCGATCTCGGAAGGCTTTGCAGCGAGAGCGGCGTGGGTGCACGGGTTTATATTCCGGACATTCCGTTGTCTGATGCACTGAAACAGGCCGCGTCTGTGCTCGGGCTTTCTGCTGCAGGTCTTGCATTAAGCGGAGGAGAAGATTATGAGCTTCTCTTTACTGCATCTCCAAGACAAAAGATTGATGCCAATTGCATAGGTGAGGTTACCCGTTCGGGTATCATGGTCCTGGATGATACGGGCAGCCGCGTCCATATAACGAAAAAAGGATATCAGCATTTTGCCGTTCAGGGATAAACTTCGTCAGATCCTGTCGGTCAAAGAATCTCCGCGCAAGATAGCCCTGGCGTTTGCACTCGGCGTATTCATCGGCATGTCGCCGCTTCTGGGCATTCATACGGTATTGGGTATCGCCGCGGCGTGGATTTTCCGGTTAAATAAATTCGTGACCGTTGTAGGAGTTTATGTTACCAATCCGTGGACCATTGTTCCGATTTATACGTTTGGCACGTGGGTCGGGGCGAGGCTTCTTGGCATTGACAGGATAATCCCGGACATTGACTGGGCGAACCTTACGATGAAGGAGTTGTTGCATACGTTTGGTCCCCTCCTCCTGCCGTTTATTGTGGGATCGACCCTGCTTGGGTTCGTGTCCGGCGGGGTCAGCTTTTTCCTTGTGTACAAGATGGTCAAGAAAAGTCGTGGGTAAGGTTTCCCTTGTCAGTCTTGGCTGCCCGAAAAACCTTGTTGACTCTGAAAAACTTCTGAAGAGGCTTGCTGAGTGCGGCATTTCATATGATCCTGACCCTGATCATGCTGATCTGCTCCTGATAAACACCTGTGGCTTCATCGAAGACGCGAAACGGGAGTCGGTTGAGGAGATCCTGAGGCTTGCAGAGAGAAAAGGGACAAGAAAACTCCTTGTTTTTGGGTGCCTCGCAAAAAGATTCGGTTATGAACTGCAAAAAGAGATCCCGGAAATCGATGTGCTGTATGGAGTAGGGGAGGAGGAAAAGATCGCTGCTTTCTGCGGAAGTGTCCTTACTGAATCGGAACCTATCCGTGAGCCGTCCCTGTTAACTGAAACATCCTATGCATACGTGAAGATAGCGGAGGGATGTGACAGGGGTTGCTCATATTGTGTTATCCCTGATATTCGAGGCGGGTTCCGGAGCAGGGACCCTGAAGACATACTCAAAGAGGCGGAACTTCTTGTCGGATCAGGCAGAAAAGAACTTATCCTTGTTGCACAGGATATAACATCATACGGCAGGGACATACCCGGATATACTCTTGAACGCCTGCTCAGGGACATGGCTGCCATCAGCGGCGATTTCTGGATTCGACTCCTCTATCTCTTTCCCACAGCGATAACGGACAAACTCCTAGAGACCGTGGGGGAGGAGGAAAAAATATGCAATTATCTCGATATCCCCTTCCAGCACTCTGAGCAAAAGATCCTCAGGCTTATGAGAAGACCGGGAAGCCGGGAGATGTTCAGGGATTTGATTGCTAGGATCCGGACGACAATTCCTGAGGTAGCTCTCAGGACGACCCTCATTACCGGGTTTCCCAAAGAGTCGGATGAAGATTTTGAACAGATGCTCGCATTTGTAAAAGATGTGGCCTTTGATCGCCTCGGTGTTTTTTCCTATTCGCGGGAAGAAGGCAGTGCTGCATATGCTCTGAAAGGCCAGGTGCCGAAGGCGGTCGGAAGAAAACGGCGCGAGAGGATCATGGAGGCACAGGCCGAAATTTCCCTGGACAGGAACAGAAGTCTGATCGGGAGGGTCTTTCAGGCGCTTGTTGACGAAGCTGATAGTAAGGTAGCTGTTGCCAGGATATACTCTCAAGCGCCGGAGATCGATGGGGTGGTATTTATCCGTCAGCCCGGGATTGGTAAAGGAACATTCCTTAAGACGAAGATTGATATGGCATATGACTATGATTTGGAGGGCTCTGTCGCAGGATGAGAAGGTCACCCTTGCTGAATATTTTTCTTTTCTTCCTAACCTTTGCCTCTACGCTCACGGTTGGCGCCCTCCATCAGGGGGCTGACATCATGGCGGATCCAGGGCTTCTGGTGAAAGGCCTGCCTTTTTCCTTGACCCTGCTGGGAATCCTTCTCGTTCATGAATTTTCTCATTATTTCATGTCCCGGAAGCATGGGGTTGACTCATCTTTGCCCTATTTCATTCCTGCGCCCACACTGTTCGGGACCCTTGGGGCGTTTATCACCATGAGGTCACGGATAACAACACGCAATGCGCTCATGGACATCGGTTCGTCAGGACCCATTGCAGGGTTTCTCGTATCCGTAGCCGCCACCGTGATCGGTCTCATGTATTCAGATATTCAGGCGGTAAGCAGTTCCGGTGAAACAATCGTCCTTGGAGACTCGCTCCTCTTTTTTTTGCTGACAAAGCTTATTATCGGCAGTGTTCCGGCCGGCTCTGATGTGTACCTCCATCCCGTTGCCTTTGCCGGGTGGATAGGGTTTTTTGTCACGTCTCTTAACCTTATCCCTGTTGGACAGCTTGATGGAGGACATATTGCGTATGCTATTCTGGGCGAGAGGCACAGATTGATTTCACGGGTCCTGATCGGCGTGCTGCTTGTCCTTGGTGTTTTTCTTTTTGCCGGCTGGGTGGTCTGGGCCGTTCTCTTATTTTTTCTCGGGTCCAAGCATCCGCCCATACTCTATCCCGAGATACCGCTTGATCCGGCTCGCAGGGCCGTGGGGATGATCGCCCTGATCATATTTGTCCTCACCTTTATTCCGGTGCCAGTGTTCATACAATAAAAAAGGCTTCAGGTAGTTTGCCTGAAGCCTTTTTTAGCTGTTTGCTCGTGCTATAGGTCTCTTAGAATCTCCAGGTCAGACCGAAATCAATGCTGTCTTCATAGAGTTCAGACTCGATTGACACAGGTGCCCCGCCAAATGTTCCCGTCTCTTTCATGTCGTTTTTGAATGCATGAACATAGCCCAGATCCAGGGCAATGTTCTTAGTGATCTGATACCCGATGCCGGCGGTCAGATGCGTCTCAACGATAGCCGGGAACCCGGTGACCCTGAGCACTTCAAACTGGTAACGATTGACATTCTTGCCCTGCACTCGGACTGGATCAGAAAAAGCTTCCCAACCGTCATTGTCCTCAACAGGATTCCTGCCCCAGTTTACTCCCGCGCGGAGTGAGAGCTTAGGTATAGGCCGATACTGCGCACCGAGGCTCAATACCCACTGGGTCCTCCAGTCAAAATCACCGTAACCGTCTGCAGAGGCCCAATCAAGATATTTCGCATTTGCCTCGATCAGAAGAACATTCTGGATCGGCTCAACCGCAACACCAAAACCGATAGACCAGGGGCTTTCCAGTTTCAGATCGTCATTTTGACCATCACCGTCGAGATCACCAACGCCATTATGCTTGATCGTTTGAGGAGAGACATAAACAGCGCCAGCGGAAAAAGGGCCGTTCTTATAGATTGTACCGAGTTGAAATCCGATACCCGTACTGCATCTGTTCTGGTCGCCAAGGTTCAGGCAACCGTAATCAAAATGAACTGAGGTTCCGATGGACCAGTTCGGGGTAATCATATATGCAAGATTCGGGGCGACCTTCAGGATGGAGAGGTTGGTATATACATCCTGATCGCCTGGAGTAAAAAAAGGATCGAGGTCAAACTTGTTCCGATAATCAACGCCAAGTCCTGATACACCGTAGGCAGCAAAACCGAAGCGGAGGCTCTGGGTGATCGGTGCTGAGATGGCGAGGGCAGGGATAACGAAGAAGTCAGCGTCGCTGTCCTGCCAGCCGGTATCTCCCGAGATCGCCCCCCCTGTACCAAGAGTGATGGCAGTATTGTTAATACGGGTTTTCGCCTTTGGCATGAAAAACGTCACATCAAAGTTCATCTCAGAACCCGGGCAGTATGGGCCAAAGCACATTGCCGCAGGGTTTGCGAAAACGGCGCTGATTGCATCCTGCGGGGCTGCGATGCCAACACCACCCATCGCCCGAGCAATCGGGCCAATGGCAATGAGATTGTCACCGTTCGTTGCCTGTGACGGCACTGCAAAGGACAGGAAAAGCGCGGCTGAAAGCATAAACACTAAAAGTTTTTTCATGGATCCCTCCTTGGAAAATGTGCATAAGTATACACAACAGGCCACGGCGTTTGTCAAACGATTTAGGGGAATTTTTTATCTTTTTTATGGTATCGTAAAAAAATAAAAAATACCGAAGGAGCGATGCATGAAAGTAATTCTCAAGGATGATGTGAAGAGTTTGGGCCATATGGGTGAGGTGGTAAATGTTTCTGACGGCTACGCACGGAACTTTCTTATTCCCAAAAAGCTGGCTGTTGAGGCAAATACCTCGAATATAAAGGAATTTGAGCACCATAAAAAGATCATCGGGGAGAAGGCTGCCAAGATAAAGGATGCGTCAAAGACGATAGCCGATAGGCTTGCTGCACTGACGGTCACGATAAAAGCCAAGGCAGGCGAAGAAGACAAGCTGTTCGGCAGCGTAACCAGCATGGACATCTCCCAGGCACTTGCTGCAGAAGGGTTTGACATCGATAAAAAGAAGATTCATATCGACGAACCCATAAAAAGGGTTGGAGAATTTGCCGTGCAGGTCAAGCTGCACGCTGATGTTGCAGCAACCGTCAGCATTCGTGTAGTCCCTGAATGAGAGAGCCCGAAACGCAGAGGGATAAGATTCCACCCCAGAATATCGAAGCAGAGCAGTCTGTTCTGGGAGCCATTCTTCTTGATAATGACGCCCTGCATGAGGCTGTCGAACTGCTGCAGCCCGATGATTTCTATCGGGATTCCCATCGGAAGATCTATCAGGCAATGACCGAACTTTATACGAAGAATGAGCCTGTAGACCTTATCACCCTGAACAATTACCTGAAAGGCAGGGATGCACTCGATGCTGTGGGGGGGGTTCAATATCTGTCATCTCTTGCTTCGTTCGTTCCGACTTCCGCGAATGTGAAGTATCACTCCCGTATTGTCCGTGAAAAAGCACTGGTGAGGAATCTGCTCCACTCCGTAACGGATATAGCAAAGAATGTTTATGACAATGACCTCGACACGGATGAACTTATCGATTATGCCGAGAAAAAGATCTTTGACCTCTCTGATAAGAAGATAAAGACATCCTTCTTTACCATGAAGGAGCTCATCAGCGATACCTTTGTCACCATAGAACGCCTGTATGATAAGAAAGAGTCTATAACAGGCGTCCCGTCAGGGTTTAAGGATATGGACGAGTTGACGACCGGTTTCCAAAAGGGCGATCTTATCATTATCGGCGGCAGGCCGGGAATGGGCAAAACTGCTTTTAGTCTCAATATTTGCCAGCATGTGGGCATTGCCATGAAGGAGCCCGTCGCCATCTTCAGTCTTGAGATGGCCAAGGAGCAGCTGGTTATGAGAATGCTCTGTTCAGAGGCAAAGGTAGATTCAAACAAGGTCAGAAAAGGCTTCATAAACAAACGTGACGATTGGAACAAACTGACCAACGCGGCCGGAAAGCTGGCCGAATCACTCATCTTTATCGACGATTCCTCGGGCCTTTCCGTCCTGGAGATGAGGGCAAAGGCACGTCGTCTTAAGCAGCAGCACGGCCTTAGCCTGGTCATTGTCGATTATCTGCAGCTCATGAGGGGGAGGGGCAAGTTTGAGCGTCGTGAACAGGAAATAGCGGAAATATCCCGTTCCCTGAAGGCCCTAGCAAAGGAACTTCAGGTGCCGGTCATCGCGCTGAGTCAGCTGAACCGTGGCGTGGAGACCCGCGGGGGCAACAAGAATCCAACGCTTGCAGACCTCAGGGAATCGGGAGCTATAGAGCAGGATGCCGATGTTATCATCTTTTTATACCGTGACACCAAGGATGAGATGGAGGGCAGGGGGAAGGTGATCGTCGATGTTGCAAAGCAGCGGAATGGACCCACAGACAAGATAACCCTGACATTCCTTGATTACTGCACGCGGTTTGTTGATTCCTCTGACGTTGAATACCAGGAAATGGAAGAGGCCTTTTAGGATATGCTGAGGCCGCCTGCAGTGTCCGGACAGTTCTACCAGAGCAGCAGGTCCCGGCTGGAGCAGCAAGTGTCCCAGTATCTTCAGAGCGGTAATGCCAAAGAAAGAGCTTTGGGCATTATGGTCCCCCATGCAGGACTTATGTATTCAGGCGCAGTGGCCGGCGCGGTCTTTTCATCTATTGAGATGCCAAAGACCTTTGTAATGATCGGCCCGAACCATACGGGACTGGGCTCACGCATCGCCGTAATGGACGACGGTGAGTGGGAAGTACCGAACGGGAAAGTCAGGATAGACAGAAAACTTGCAGGCCGCATCCTGGAAAAGGCTCAGCATGCGGAACGCGATGCGCGGGCACATACCTTTGAACATTCGCTGGAAGTGCAGATTCCCTTCATTGTTCACTTCTCTCCGGAAATAACGATCGTTCCGATTGCTCTGCTTTCTGCAACATATGACCAATGTGTCCAGCTGGCAGAGGCGATCGCAAAGGCGGTACAGACTGTTGACTATCCGGTGACCGTCCTGGCGAGTTCTGATATGAGCCACTATGTACCTGACCGTGTAGCGCGCCAAAAAGATAAGGCCGCCCTTGACCGTATGCTGGCAATGGACCCCCGAGGCCTGTATGATACGGTCGTGAGAGAGCGGATATCGATGTGCGGCTATCTCCCGGCAACAGTCATGCTCATCGCCTCCAAGATACTCGGGGCCACGTCAGCACGTCTGGCTTACTACATGACGTCCGGTGACGTAAGCGGCGATTACGAAAGTGTTGTCGGCTATGCCGGAGTGGTCCTTGCGGCATAGCCTGATCTTGATTGCCCTGATTTCGCACTGCGATGCATGGTTCCGACATGAAAGAACATGTCCAAGAACCCTATAGGAAAGAGAAGGTTCAAACGGTATGAGATCGATTATCTCCATGGCTACATGCTCTTTTCATCTGACATCAATATCGTGGACATCAGTATGCACGGCGTCGCCATTACAACGACTCAACAGCTTGCTATCGGACGGGAATACGCGCTCAAGTTCAGAGTCGAGGATGCCCAGCTGCTTCTGCGGGGAAGGGTCATGTGGTCAGCCCTCAGTCATTCCAAGATGCTTAAGAATGGTGAGGTGGTTCCGGTTTATAAATTAGGAATAAGGTTTACCAACACCCTTACCGATTCGGCGACGCAGCTCATGGCGTATATAGGGAAAAACAGACATGACCAC